>JADHXR010000111.1 GCA_016782865.1 Phycisphaerae bacterium | reverse complement strand
AGACTTCGTATCCCGAGGGCATCGAGTCTTGCCGGGCTATACGCAACTGATAGGTTCCGCCGCCAGGCTGATAATAGAAATCAGATACTCCAACGTAGTATGTACCTGTCTCGGGACAGGTCCAATCAATATGCTGCCACCGTCCCCAATACATTCCTTCCAGCTCAGTGTGCCCGTCACGGCCATATAGAGTCATGTATGCATACTGAGATGTTCCTCTGACAAGATCCAACGCATATACGTTGCCCTTTTGAGCTTCGAAGGCGTACAACTCCTCATCGTAGCTATTTGGATCGATATAGCCCTGCACCCAGGCACCTTCCGGCAGTGTCGTCGGATGGCCGAGGACAAGGTCGACACCGTTGAGCTCTGCGCCGGTCAAAGCCACAGAGGTTGATACCTCAATTGTCAAAGCGTCCAAGTCGAAGACATTAAAGCCGAATAATGGCGTAAAGGCCCGGACACGTCCTTGCCAGCCGATCCCGATACCCTCAAGTGTGTAAGGACCTGGAGCGGTTATCATTGTGCTGGCGACAAGGTCTCCTTCGGGATCCCAGATATCGGTGTAGGCCTGTACAAAGATCGGAGCGCCGCTGTAGTCGTCGTAACTAACCGTTCCGCTTATCGTGCCGAGACTACTTGTTCCCAAACCCTCGATTTTCAGATGCGTTTCGTTCCACTCGCCATCATACCATTCGGACGAGCTTGGATTCCAGCCCCAGCTTTCAAGTGAAATAAATCTCCCTGGCAAACCACCTGGAATACTTGCCAGCGGAATCCGGAATTCGACCGCATTTAGCCCTGCCGACGCCTCTGACCCGGAGATGGTGACCCACTCGGGATAACCATTTGGATTGTCCATGTATTGCAGTGAACTGGTAGCAGTACCACCAGACACACTAATCACCAGCCGTATAGAACCTAGTTCTGACTCATCGCCCGCTGAATAGCTCAAAGAAAGCTCATACGTGTAGTTGATGTTGCTCTCGATATTATCGTATAGAGCTATGGCACCGTAGAGATACTGCGCGTCGTAAGACATGTAGAGTCTGTCTATATCCATTCCCGATGCTGCATTGGGCTCGTGTTCGGTATCGCCTTCGACATCATCCAGCACCAACTGCGATGGAGTCCATTCACTTATACTTCCGTCTATAGTCGCCGTGCCTGAACTGACAATGAACAGCCCTGCCGGCTGTGGATCCAGGTGAAGCTGCCAGTCATCTTGTGTCATATCTGGCAAAATGCCGCCCAAGGTGGGGTCGTTGTTCAAACCGTGGCCCATTGTCCCCGGTAGAGGGCCATTCCAGTCGTCAAATTCAGGCAGCAAATCCCGGGGATGAACCGGGGTGGGGTAACGAACTGACGAACCAAAGACCGGATTCAGGTCGATGTTCGCATCCACGACCTCGGTGCCAATGAGTTCACCTGAGAGACTATTCAGTGTGCCGGACACCAGCCCCCAGTAGTCAAAGGTCGCATTAGTTATGCTACTGCCGTCGGAGCTCAAAGTGCCCCTAAGATGTCCTGCTCGCCATTGGCCGCTACTATAATATTCCACATCGACCGAAATCAAGTTTGTATCCTCCCTATAAACCGAGTCGACCTCCCACGGTGACGGAGTACCATCTGTAAAGGTTAGACTGCCCTTGCTTCCTTCAGTCCCCGTAATATCATAGACTACGACCAATTGCCCTATCGGCGCGCCCGTGACGTCATTTATATCGTAGGTATTGGTTGTTTCCCATGGGTATGTTCCTACTTCGTCATTGGCCAAGGAGTCACGCAGTGTAGTCAATCGGGCATTGGCGATCTCCAAGCCGTATTCGTCATTCGGATCCACATACAGAAAATCGTCTTCTTGTGCATCCGCCTCATCACGAATATAGTCTACCGCTTCGAGGTAATAGTCTATCGCAGCGATGAAATCTTGCCGTGCCTGGGCCAAAACGGCGGTACCGTTATTGGGATCGTTGGCTGTGGGCAGAACCATCAAGAGATTTGGGTAAGGGCCCAGCAAGTCATCATTCACATTGAAAGATCCGCTATGAACCTTTTCTGCCAGCATGTCATTTGGATCAACATACAAATCATATGCTGCCTGAGCCTGAAGCTGTCCCTTCCAGGCCGTCAGAAAACCTTTCAACAGGAGAACCTCGCCATAGTCTACCTCCAAATCGTACTGTAACTGCGGTGAATTCGGGCCAGAGAAAACACTGGTCTCATTTGGATCCAAGAATATTCTGAATGGAGGAGAATCGCTAATTGAATCCAAGTCAGCAATGAATGAATCGATTTGTGGAATCATCGAGGCATCGATAATACTGCGGATTCCATTGTCATCCGGTGCGCCGGGAGGTATCTCGTATGCATCATGTTCATTAAGGGGAATATTCACATCAAGCTGATCCCAATGATCCCCTAAAACGTCCAGTCCAAACTCGCTTGCCAATTCAAAGAAGCTGTTTATTGAGCCACCATCATCCCTGACGGCCAACATTGCTGTTCCCGCAGCAGCATGAAAGAATCTTAGCTCACTATCACTACTGGCATTTGGATCATTTATTCCATTGCTGAAGGTTTGATAAGCTTCTCGCACCCCGGATAACGTTCCCGCAAACAGTTGCGCCCGCCCCGGAATGATGTAATCACTGGGGTCAGCAGCCCATATAGGAGATGTGCAGGAAACAGTTCCCAACAAAACAAGAATAGTCGTCACAGTTTTGCGATACATTTTTGCTCCTTTTGTTCATGTCTGGCGTATTGTCCTTTTACGTCTTTCAATTGAGAGTCAACACAAATGCCTTTACCCGTTGTTATCACCCCACCGCGATTGAGAACGAAAACTCCATCCACGCTGAAATGTTGCCTTCTTGTATTCCACGTAATACGATTACTCTCAAGAGTGCTGCCATCTGCTACTGTTATTTTCGCATGACCGCGCAATGCAACATCGGAACGTTCATAAGAGACTATTGCTCTTCTGGTTTCTGCGGCAAAGAATAAATCACCGTCGTCGAATACTCGGTAATCGAGATTGTCAACGCGGACCTCAGATACATTGCCAAAATCAATATTATTGATGCGGAACCCCTTCGTGGGAGTTGTCAATCTGCCAATGAGGCTCTTAGCGAGTGCTCTTGTATCGGTAGTTGTGCCTTCGGGAGCGGGGAAAATGTCGGGTGTGGTGCCTGCCGTAACCTTGTCAGAGCTGTATCGATGAAACTTGAGTTTAAGGTCTTGTATTTTTACGACCTTGTGTAAAGCAGTCTTAAAAAGACCAAGCTTGTTATTCTCTGCACGGAGGTTCTCAAAGCGCACGGAACAAACAGGCCTGTAGTTTTGCTTAGCGTCCCGACGGCGATAGTTAAGAGCTCCTATTTGGTTCTTCGGCAGTTGGAAATCAGGCATTGGGCTTGCCAGATCGCGATAGCGCGTGGTCAACTCATTATTTCCGGCTACAATTATCAATATAAGAACACATAAGATCCACGAGATTAACAGAACGCTCCACTTGAGCCAGAGGCGTGGTTCACGGATCATTGAGCCTTTGATCATCTCTGTTTCTCTTCGCAACGTCCACATCTTCGCAACGTCCACATCCCCTTTTGAACTAACACAAGAAACAGCAAGCACCTGGTCAATTTGTTGACAACCTTAGACTCCCACAAGACAACGTTCTCGCACGGAGTTACGTCTGGCCGTCAAGCGTTTGAAAACGGAGATCTATATGCCACAAACTGCAACTAAACAGAAATGCTCTTCCGTAAGCCTGTGATACTTTATCCGACCGACCTGTAGGAGGTCAATGGGAAAACTACGTATTCTTTGCCGTCTCACCCCTATTTTGGGCCCAAAAATGAGGTGTGCTAAATTTTTTTGGAAATTTCCGACAAAGAAGGGAAGATTGCCACTTACGGGCGGTCTTCTGATTTTCGCTGGCTTCGCCCCGTTCTTGCTTTGCCGGCACCGCAACCAGTCCCACCACAACAGCTCGTTTGACAAGGCCGATCGAGTTGTCGACACCAGGTGAATCCAATCCCACTACCCTTGTCCATTCCAGGCATTTTCGCAGGACTAAAATCGCACTGTCATCAGGACTACATACCGGTACGTACATTGCATGGCAATCAGACCTATCTGCTTGCCGGCCTCTTTGCCTACAATCTTGTACGTGACCTCCAATTCACTTCAAGATTTACTACTCGGCCTCTTGCCCATAAACCTGCGAAACCTGAAGACCGTTCGCCTGGGATGTATAGAAAACCCGGCCGTTGGATACAACCGCCCCGACACATTCTCGCGCGTCGATGCATGGACCGGACGAAACCATCTTATTGCCGGCCGAGATGTCGATCATGTCCATATTGGGGCCGAGTATGTAAGGCTCCGACAAGCTGAATCTCGTACAGGCGTATTTTTTGTCGAAGGTGGATCTAAGCTTGCCGGTGTCCTTGTCTATTACATGGCTCGGCTGGCCTGTAGAGCCATGAACGAAAACAGAATCCCATCCTATTGTGACAACGTTGACCGCTTTGCCTACCGGGTCCGACCGCCAGAGCAATGAGCCGCTCTCGGCATCGAGACAGTAGACGTGGCGATTCTCGGTCTGCTCGGTAGGTGGATTGTACCCTCCCAGATACAGCCGCCCGTTGTCTGCCGAGACGGTACAACCGGCGGTCACGTAGTACTTCGTGGTCAGCCAGATGACTTGTCCGGTCGCAGGTTCGATCGCTGCGGTCAACCCCCTTGCTTTGGGTTGGCCGTCTTTTCTCGCCGGGGCGTACCCAAAGAAGGTCGAATAGTAAAGCGTTCCGTCCATCAGGCATACGCCGGCGTCATTGCCGCCTGAGCCGAACTGCGAAAAGTCTATCGTCCAGACCTCTTGGCCCGTCTCGATGTCCCAAGCGCGTATGAGAGGCTTGTTATCCGCCGGGTAGTAAGGATTGTTATGCGAGTAAATCCAGCTCATTATCTCCGTGCCGTCGGGCGCCTGCACGGGCTTGCCTTTGTGAACGTAGGCCTTTTCCGTCCCCTGAGGTGCGTATAGGCCCGAGCCAAAGGCATAAACCGCAAGGTTTTTGTGTACGACCGGCGGCTGCTGACGGCTCCAGCTTGGCGAGCCAGTGAACGGAGCTTCCCAGAGCAGCTTTCCGCTTGCGGCATCCAGACATCGCACGCGCGACTCCTTCAATCCTGCCTGCGGGACCAGCAGACGTTCCTTGTAGTAGAGGGGGCCTGTGAAGGAAACGTGCACGCCGGGCCAGTAGCGCCGCCACAAGAGCCTTCCTGTCTCCTGCTCGACAGCGAAAATCTGGCCCTCGGACGTATGGGTATACATCCGCCCTCCGCCACAGACCGGCATGTGCTTGAAGGTGCCCTTATAGCGTCGAATCCAATTGATCTTGAAAGGAGGTCTCAAACCCTGATCGTTTGAATTAGTGCTTGCCTGATTCCCGAAATTGGTGAACCAGTCATACTTCGAGTCTGCGAGCTTGCCTGTCAGGGGGCTCCTGATCTTCTGCGTTTGAAGGTCTCCTGACGGCAAAGGCGCCTTACCTTCTGGCCCCAAGACATAAAGGTACCCGTCCTCACAGCCGAAATAGACCCGGCCGTCACAGACGGCGACCGGAGCCGAGATAGCTTTGCCAAAGGCTGTCTTGAATGACCACACCTTGCCTTCTCCCGACAGCGGTACGATGTATAGACTGCCGTCTAAGCCGCCGTATACGCCCTTATCGCGGAGAAGAATAGGCGAGGCAATAGACGGATAGCCCCCGAGATATTGGGCTTGCTCGCGGCTCGGAGAATGCTTGCAGAAACCAAAGCCTTCTTCCGGACGACATCGATAGACATCCCGGCCGCGAACGCTGACCGAGCAGAAGCTCAGCAGGCCGGGCCGATTTATCTCGGTAAGCGTTCCGCCGACATACTCGGCTTTTCCTTGACTGGCATCGAGCTGCATAATCTCAACTCTGCCTGTGTTGTCGCGCCGATGCCATTGAACATAGGCCGCCCCGTCATCAGCTATGCTTAATCCGAAGATAGCGGGCTTCTCGGAACCCGCATAGGCCGGCACGGCGGCCGATCCCCTGAGCTCGGCCCGATTGCCCCGATCGTCCAGGCAGATCAGCGAGCCGCCCGCGGGGATGACAATCATCTTACCGAAGGCCGCGATGTCTCTCGCACAACAAAACTGGTCGCGCCAAGTGACTTTTCCGCCCTTATGTTTGCACCATTGTTCTCCGCTCCAGCGGTCACCGCTGAACTTCAGTACCTCCTTGACGAAATCCCAGGCCCAGCGAATCGCCCCGCCTGGCTCGACGGCATAAACCTGTGAGCCGAGCGTGGCAAAATATACGCGGCCGTCGGTGACTACCGGGGCGCTGAGAATTGGTTCACCGCAGGAGATTCTTTTGACCACGTCTCCGCTGGTCTTGTCCAATACGTAGTAATACCCAGCCATCGTGCCGAAGTGAAGATAACGCCCAGCGATGGCGGGCGATGACACGTTGTTGCAGTTGGTTTTGTCGCCTGCCGTGTCGGACTTCCACAGAACGCGCAGAGTGGAGGCATCAATACAAAAAGCCACTCCCGATCCATCCACCACATAAACGCGTCCATCCGCCACGACCGGGGCGGTAAAGACGGCATCGGTCAGCGGAACTGCGCCAATCAGACCAAGGCCGCTTGCCACGCTCCTGTCGGCAGCATTGCCCGAATGCCTACTATCGTATTTGAACTGAAGCCAGTTCTCTGCGTTTGCCGTTGCGACTGATATCAGAAGAAATACTACCACGGCTGTTTTTGCTCGTAGAGTTCTCATTATCTGCGTTCTCCTTGTTTCGCTCTTGGACCCTGCTCAATCGCCGCCGTCCGGCCGGACGGACGGGCTCTGGGTCAATTGCGGCGTTCGTTGATCGTCAATTATTCTTTTGGCCTGTATTCTGTTACCGCTGAGCGTTATTCGCCCTACCTGCTCTTCAATGCGAATTCCAACGGTCTGCTTTTGTGCCTCGCCTTCACGGGTGTCCCGAATTATGTTGTTCTTGAGAACCAGATCATTGGTCTGCCCTCGAATACGGATACCGGCAACCTCCTCGCCCTCGCCATTGTTCTCGATGATGTTCTCCTCCAGACGATTGCGATGCGCTGCCATTGGCAACGTCTCATTACGAAAGAATATGCCGTCTTGATGGTTCACACGTATTTGGTTGCCGCAGATGAGATTGTCGGAGTCCTTGTGCCCGATGGAAATGCCGTATCTGCCGTTGCCCTCGAGAATATTGTCCTTGAACAATCCATGCCGGACGCGCCAGCACAGGAACAGGCCATCAGTGCCGTTGTTGCGAGCGATACAGTTGCGCACGGACGGACGCTGGGAGCCGCTTCCCGGGTGTATGCCAAGAAAGGCGTTACTTTGAGAGACACAGCCAAGGACCGTGACATCATTGGACTGCTGGAAGCTGATCCCGTCGCCGTTATAGTTTTGCACCTCACAGCCTTGAATGAATGTCCCGAACCCTCGGTACAGAAATATCCCGGCCCCCCGGCAACCGTTCAGGTGGACGTTAAACTCCTTGTTGCCTTCAATTATGACATTTTCAATCCGCGCCCCTTCGATGTGATAGCCGCTAACCACGGGGAAAACGGTCCCCGCTTTGGCCTTGTTGTGCACCATGCAGTCGGCCATCAGCGGCTTGTCAATTGAGAAAGTGTTGCCGTTGCGCCCCGTGATGCGGGCAACGGTCGTATGGAATCCTCCCGAACGGTCGTCCCAGATCGTGACGCCGCTGCCTACGGCGAAGCCGTTCGGCTCTTCCACCGTGATCTGCTGCTCGCCGAAATCGCCGTCCAAAGCCAGGGGCGAGACGGCACCGTCGGCTTTTCTCAGGATCGTTTTGCCTTTGCTGCCCCTGACGGCAACATTTGAACGCATGTGCAGCGAATCATACATCAAGTATTCGCCCGGTCCGATCGCAACAGTTCCGCCTCCGAGAGCGGCGATATAATCGACCGCCGCCTGCAACGCCCTGTTGTCACGACCTATCAACTGGCCAGCCTCTCGCCCAACCGTTATGAGAGGCAATTCTTTCATCGCCGAGTGCATCGCCTTGGGCAACTGCTGCTCATCCGGCTTGGGCGAGGGATCCGGCGGGGTCTGCGACGGCTGCGATATGCCGGCCATGCAAACGACGAACAAGACAACAAACAGTGACAGGAAGAGATTCGTTTTCATTTTGTCGACCTCCTTCAAACAGTAAGTTTTTCCGAAGCACACCATTTCGTCTACCGGTTGTGTATACCCTTCAGGGTAGTAAATTCCCGCGAGCAAAACCACAACCTGTTACTGTGAAGCCACTTGCCCGCGCAAAAACAAGAAATTTCAATCGGTAGCACTATAATAAAACTAAACCAGCTTGCCTTCAATCTGCTTAAGAATCGCCATGGACTCTTCGGCGATTGCCTTGCCGCCAGGCGAAAAATCAAACACTTCAAGCGATATCCACTTGTCATATCTCAAATCCTTGAGCGTCTGAAAGGCCTTGACGTAATCGTTTACCGCCGTCCCCGTGCCGAGATGCTTGCCGCCCTGCTCCTGGACGTGAACGTGATAGATGTGCTTGCGGTGCTTTCGGAGCAACACATCGAACGGCTCGGTCTCGTGGGGAGTATTGTTGAAGTCAAACATCCCTTCAATAGCAGGATGATCGATCAGTTGAGCCAGTTCTATCGCTTCGGCCATCGTGTTGATAACATCGGTCGTTCTTTTGCCGAGAGGCTCGATGAGTATCTTGACGCCCCGCCGCTGGGCATGATCGGCGACCGACGCAAGCCCTTCGGCGAAATGTTTCTTCGCCTCTTCAACAGTAATGCCTTTCGCATTGCGCTGCCTGGGAGAGCCGAAGATCATGTACGAGCCGCCGAGGTCGCCGCAGAAATCGATAAGATCGTCAAGATACGCCACAGTCCTGCGGCGGACGGCAACGTCTGGCGTAGTTAAGTGCAATCCTTTCGGCGGCGGCGCCAGCAGCCAATGAAGCCCCACGCACTCGATGCCGGCGTCCTTCATAACCGAGACCATTTGCTTCCGCCTCGCCGGGCTGATTTCGTGTACGCCCTCTTCGACCAGGGTGAACGTTGCGATTTCTACGCCCTGATAACCAGCGTCGCCTATTATTCGGCATTGTTCGGTCCAGCTCAATTTAGCCATGCTCTCGTTGCACATGGCATATCTGAAACCACTCCACTTGCGGCGCTGCTTCTGATCAGCATGGCAACCAAGGACCGACCCGATAGCAGCACCGCTCAGGATCGACGCGTAAGTTTTGACAAAATCTCTACGGCTAAAGTTCGACATGAATCTTCCTCTGCAACTTCTTCACATTCTGGGTCAAAATGTGCATTCTATTGCACGCACTTCAATAGTATGCAAGCATTCTTGCTCCACACAGTCCAACATCCCAAAGATTATATCACCTATAGTGGAAGAATGGAATAATTGTTTCAATCGACGAAAGGGGAGAACTTGACAAGACTGCCGGAAAGAGATATGAAGGACATTCGCAAGAGCCGCGACAATGTTAGAGGAGTCACTATGAGATGAAGAGGAGCGCCGACACGGGCCTGACCTGGTCGGACAGGTTGCCGGTACCGGAGAACTGGGCAACATCGAAAGAAGTTCCCACGATCTACCGCATGATCGACCCGCAGGGTGTCAAGCGGCTCATAATGTTCTCAGGGCTGTACCCCATCCGCATGGCGGTCTCGGAAGATGACGGCAAGACATGGACGCCTCTGGAGCCTATCGGCGACTTCGGCGGAATTGTTGCAATGGGTTCGCTCGTCAGGCTCAAAAACGGCAGCTACATGGCGCTATTTCATGATGACGGCCGCTTTCTGCGCGGCGCGGGCAAGAGAACAAAATTCCACGTGTTCAAAACAATCTCAAAAGACGGCGGCTTGACCTGGGGCGAACCGCAGATCATAGCGCAGCATGCGACTGCGCATCTGTGCGAACCTGGAGCGATAAGATCACCTGACGGCAAACAGATCGCTCTTCTGCTCCGAGAGAACAGCCGTAAGCACAACTCGTTCGTCATTTTCAGCAACGACGAGGCAAACACATGGACCGAGCCCGTCGAGCTGCCCGGTGCGCTCACCGGCGACAGGCACACGGGGCGCTATGCACCGGATGGGAGATTGTTCATCACCTTCCGCGACATGACGCACGAGAGCCCTACGAGAGGAGACTGGGTCGGATGGGTCGGGACCTACGAGGACATCGTCAACGGTCGGCAGGGCCAATATCGCGTCAGGCTCATGGACAACTACGTGAGAACAGATTGCGCCTATCCGGCTCTGGAATTGCTTGGCGACGGAACGTTCGTTACGACAACGTATGGCCACTGGAAGAAGGGTGAATCACCCTTCATCGTAAGCGTCCGCTTCAAGATGGAAGAGATCGACGCTAAAGCGCGTCTAATAAATTGAAAGGAGATTATGAGATGAAAAAGAACATTGAACTGGTTTTAGTGCTGGCCCTTCTTCTATTTGCATCAAATTCATTTGGTCAACCCACAGGAACCCAGCCTGTTGAATTCAAGAAAGCACATAGCCCAGATGAAAAGGCGTCAGGAGAAGGTCAAAGCCCTGATTGCCAAGGGAAAGAACACAGAAGAAGTGAAGAGCGAATTTTCAAGCGACGAGGCCAGGTTGATTGAGACAATATGTAACGAGTTGAAACGGTGATAGAGTTCGTGCTTGGGGATCACTTGTGCTCTGAAAACGGGGGTTCTTGGCTCGTCAATTGGGGATGCTGTCCGCTACCGTCCACCGACGTTTCGGCATTTCCACCGAATTCCTGCAAGTCGGACCCCAAGTCGTCTGATATCTTTAGCATCCGCGCGTTTTATGACTCACTGGTCGGTCCATTCAACATGCACGTTTTCCTCACGCATTCCACACACAACGATTACGCGCGGGTCGTCAGGGTAGTATTCTTCTTTGTATCGAGCTAAATCGGCGAGTATTGCCTCGTGGTCACTGGTTATGAACTCGTTCCACAAGGCCGGATTTGACTCCTCAAATCTGTTAAGGATCATCTGGTAATTTCGATACGCGTCATCATTGCCGAGCGATTTGTTCCACGCGACATGAACAAACAATAGAGCGGCGTGAGCTGCCTCGCCTGACGGAACCGAATCCCGCGACTTAAGCAACGTCATCGCCATATCTTTCACTATTGCCGACATCTTCTGCATAATTAACTGACTCCTATACTCATTTTCATATTGCAGAGCAATGTATCTTCAATTCCACCGATCGTACGACGCGGATCATGAGACCCGAGGAACGAGGCGTATCCTGCAACCGGATGTTCTGCACAGATTAATCAATTGCTCTTTGAAAACCGTCAATCTTGATATATCCCTTATCCTTCAGGGTCATAGCAAGATCGATCTCTGAGCCTCCACTGGCCTTGATACCGAAGGCCTCGTTCAAATCCGACTCGGCCTTAGACGTTGCTTCGATTTCGTCATCATAACACAGCGTTGTATTTGCGAGGCAGAAATACTCATGGCACTGATCGCCGGTTGTCTGTTTGTAACACAATGCCGACGGCATGTAGCCACGACCGGCTCCGCCGTAACTTCCGGCTTCAAACCGATATCGTGACGATGAAGGAGTCTGTATTGGAGGGGACACAGCTTCCGCTGCACAACACCTCTTGTACTTTCGGCCACTTCCACACGGACATGGGGCATTCCTATAAATCTTCATGCTTATAGTTTCACTCCATAAATAACGATGTCTAAATCTTAAGGGCAGAACGATATTATCTCACTTCGTACCTGCATTCCCTCAGCATTTCTTGAGCTTGTTCTTCACCAAACTGCTCAACCAACTTATTCCACAGCGGAGAGTTGCGATTTTGCTCTTGATACTCTTTAGTGACTGCTTCTATCTGTTCAGAGCTTGGTGGGAGTCCAGGTTGAATTGTATGTAATCCATCCTCACCCATCCAATGATAAGTTCGAAGAAAGGAGGATGACTTCTTAGGGCTGGCCCTCTTGGGTAATCTGTTTTTCTTTCTTTGTTTTGACATTATATCAGTTGAGGTAAAATGCACGCCTCAGGCGCCGCAAGAGGCGCAGCCCCTGGAGGTCCCTTGCAGGCGATTGCTAGGTTGTTAGTTGTAATAGTTTGAAAACGAGTTGTTGGTTGACGTAGAAATTTGGAAACGGATTGTTGTAGCCATAATAGCGATGGAAGGCAAGTTGCAGGTCAACGAACTGAGCGTCTTTAGACTTGCCGTTGCGCCTGAGGAGTTCTCTGGCGATAAGGACTGAATCCCAGATGATTATCTTGTGCTTCTTTGCACTTGGGGACTTGAACCAGATGGCGAGCTTGCCCTTGCATGTTGATTTGTTTCCCGGGGGGTTATAGGGACCGATTTTTGTGATTGTGTATGTGACCTCCCCCGCAAGGGAGGAGACTTTGTCGCCAACATTGAATGGCAATGATGAGTTCATGTGTGCTTGTTGTGTATGACCTAACGCCGAGCCTGCCACAGGGGCCGAGCGCCAAGCGAGGTCCCTTGCAGGCAAATATTATCACTTATGCTTTTGTACTTTTCCGTCAATTTTGCAGACATCTGCAAAATCTCCGGAGAATATTGCATTACCACTCTGCCAATAAGATTTGGCCGCCAGCGGCCAAATTGACCTGAAAGGAACAATATCCAATGCCAACATGGCTGTTGATGACACGCTCCATCATTGCCGATTTGACTGAAATGTAGTCGTGAGCCGGCGATGATGACGCCGCGAATCAGGGGCGGCCTTTAGGCCGTCCCTTTGAATTCGCTGGTTATGCAGTTGGTGCACCAACAACGTTTGCCAAGAACAAAAACTCGCGAACACAATGATCTCGAATACGGTTGGCGATTTCCTGGTCGCCTGTCTTATGTGTGTTTAAGCAAAGGTAATAGTTCATACCGTCATTCTTAGCGAAGATAATCCACTCTCCAGTTAATCGTTTGGCATTTGCCCGCTTTTCAACAGGTTCATTAGTCACCCGGTGTGCAAGTTCTGATATCATCTCTTTGGTTATCGTAGGCTTGGAGGGATCCAAAACATTATTTACAAGTTCATGAAGTTTTCCACCCTTTAGTGCGTTCTGAATATTTTGAACTAGAAAATGATGGCAAAAGAAATGCTTATGCCACAGTCCCGCAAGCGGGGGCCTTCTAAACTCTGTTGCAGGTTTTGTCTGCGTATTGCCATCGCCATTTTCTAGATTATCCAATTCTTCCAGAATATCATGAGGGCTAACTCCAAGTTGGGTAACGTATATAAACAAATCCAATATTAGAAGCTCACTAACTCGCTCTCGATACTCCCTGGAAATACCGATTTGATCAGCAAATAATGATAGCCCTTCGTTAGTGATCTTTATCTCTCTGCTGTTCAGAAAGACGGTATAGGTTCTTGTCATTGTGCTTTCCTAATTTGATTGCATAACGCTAATGCTCACCTGGGAGGGCCGCTTTTTGGCCCGAATCAGGTGCAGCATTTTGTTAGCCACTGAATATTCCCTGAAAGATTGCATCAAATTCAGATACAGGGGCGCCATTGACATCAACTTCATCACACATGGCACGGACAGCTTCCGGTGTATTAACTATATTACACAGACATTGTGCCTTAGTGGGCTTGTCGGGGCCAGTGACCCCGGCGGGATAGTAGTCTTCTATCGCACCCTTCTCCAGTACGTACACATGGTGTGTTCGCAATTCCGATAAAAGTTCTCGTTTTCTATCCAATATTTCAGGCCTCGATGTATCTTTCAGTATTTCCATTCTTGGCTTTGTTCGTTCGAATATGAACAACTCATCCAATAGTTGAGAGACAGTATCATGGTCCCCACCACTGCGCGCGGCACAAATATCATGGTAAAGCCGTTGCGCACGATCACGTTGCAATTCATCTCTGAGCAACCGCATTTTCGGTTCTGGAAGTTTATTCTCCTCATCGATTATTGTGTCCACCTCTTTAAGCATTTGTTCTCGTAATTCTATAGCGTGCTCAGATGGCTCTATTTTGTCATAACCTTCGATAAGAACATCGAGATCAGCAACAATGGCCACGTCAACATTAAACCGGGAAAAAAAGTCTGAATACCTTTTGAAACTGCCCTTGCCTGATATTTTTATTAGATTCGTTGATGTTGATTTGAAGTCCCAGCGACTATCAAGTAGTTGAGCGATATGTGGAAGTGCGATTAATTCGCTGTCGCCTTCAACAAGCACTATTCGGTTAGAAAAAAAAGCAAGGTTGCTGCTTTCAAAAGAGATTAGTTGAAACTTATCTTTCTCTGTCACATCCGTGAGGTCAATAGCTAAACACTCCCCAATTGGTTTCGGTAGGTCCTCATTTTGAACCTTTTTGACTTTGACAAATGTTTTGGTCTCTTCAGCAGAGAAAAAGAATGGTGAGTGTGTTGTCACTATCACTTGGTGTTTTTCTGAGATTAGAGCAAGTGCGTCATAAAGAATATTCTGAGCGCGCGGGTGGAGGTAAAGTTCTGGCTCCTCAAACAAGAATAGAAACTTCTTCCTTGTAGGCTTTGCATCCTCTGCATCCTTCTTCCAGGTGGTATCCTGCGAAAGTTGTACATAACTCCTGAGAATGCTGAATGTGATTGCCCTTTTGAAACCATCTCCTTTGTTATCCACAGGACCGCGAACACCGTCATCAGCTACAATAGTAGCATTTGATAGAACTGTCTTTATTTCGGGCGGAGGTATCTCTAGTTCAATCGTAACGTTTCGGAATGTTTCCTGCAAGTTTGTCTGAATTGTATTCTCGATCTCCTTAACTCTGTCCATTCTATCATCAGTGATGGAACCGTCTTCGTTGACCACACGATTTAGTTTCTTACGCAGGTTTTCAAAAGTTTCAGCAGCCTCAGTAAGGTCATCCTCAATTACATCGAGCAAAATATTCAGTAGTTTACCGAATGAGGCGCTTTCCTTTGTTTTAAGGTCATCAGTGAGATCCTTGACAGCAGGTATGTATACAGGTTCTGGAAGGAGTGACCGAATGCTGTTATCAATTCCAGTTGGGAGTGGAATATCATCAGGAGCCAATTGGTCAACAGGCATGGCGTTAATATATCGCTCAATAATCTCCTTGGCCGCTTTCTGTGTACTCACATTGTCAGCTTCTGCAGGGGTCGTCGTTTCTGGGTAGAATGTTCGCAATGCCTCGCCGTTCTCTTTCCCCTTTTTTCCTTTGAAGAAAGCATCAATCTGGTCAGCGTGATACTTGGGATCGCGAGGTACCAAGGTGACTATGCGGAGCTTGGATGATCCGTCGGTTGCGTAACGGCGCGCAAGCACAAGGTTTTCGGCATCAACATACGGTTCAATTTTGGTACGATGTTCATCAGTGAGGGTTGAGAGAGTCTCGCCGGTCACACCTGTCAATCTGACCTTAATGAGAATTTCTTTATCAGGTTCATAGAACTCAGCACTACTAAGTTTTGTTCCATTTACGAACAGAAGTAGAGCCTGGAGCAAAGATGACTTACCAGCATTATTCTCACCAACGGCACAAACAAAGTCAGAAAGGTTGCTCTCAATCTCCCTTAGTCCTTTATAGTTCTCAACCGATATGTGTGCCAGTTTCATTTTATACCTTGGCTAACATGATATTATGTGTTTCCGGGTAATATCACCCATTAAAAACTAGTATATCCAACAAATTTGACTTGACAAGCGTTTTTGGGACGTATAGGCATATTTCGAGTAACATAATATGCAGATTTGTAATGTTATGCAGAAAACTCACAAACTACAATGTTCAAGGTAAATGCAGATTTGCTGAAGCGATATTGCGAGTTCATGGGAATCAACAACGTACCCAAGAATGAGTTCAACCAGTATCAAAAGTGGTTCCGGTATTACCACGACTTTTGTCACAAATATCAATTCATCACTGCTGACCCGGATAGCCTTCCCTATTTTATCAGGAAGCTTCATGAGAAGGGCCAGGCGATGCCACAGCAAGAGCAGGCGTCAAGGGCAATTCAATTTTCCATCTGCATAAATCCACTGTCGGGAAGGCATTGAAAGACGCTGTAAGGAACGCAAAGCTATGCAAACGCGTAACCTCGCATACATTCCGCCATAGTTATGCCAGCCATTTGTTGCAGGCAGGCTATGATATCCGGACGATCCAGGAATTGCTGGGCCATAGCGATGTGAGGACTACGATGATCTATACACATACAGTTAAAAGTCGCACCTTGAAAGAGACCAAGAGCCCATTGGATTTCTAAGCTGACAACTGAACGCTAAACACTGATCGCTTCTCTCAACACCCAGGAACTTGAAACACGTGACCTCCGGCCGCTCAGACTCCGTCCCCGTCGGCGCCCCTCAAATAGCGGGCGTGCCAGAGAGCCTTCGCCTTTGTCAACCCTTAAGATAGAAGTTAAGCGACTTCTTTAAGCCAATCGTGACTAAGTGCAAAAAATACTCATGATTCCAATTCATTAAAAAGACATTGCTGCGATCGTTTCCATATTTCACACTTCCGTTCTCGGAAACTCAGCCCTTTTCAGGAAACCAACGCGAAGCTGATTGCATTCTAGGAGCCTGTCGGAGAACTCGATCTGGCTTCGAGCGGCCCTTTTCCCGCCTGGCTGCATCCGGCTGTATCGACGATAAAACCAACATCGCCTGCTTCGCCGTCTTTGCCAGTCGAAAAAATTGCTCGCTCTCGGGCCGACGACGGAATTCTCCGACAGACTCCCAGTCATGCTGCCTACGAAATCGTCGTCGCGCCCTTCTCGAGATCAAAGCAGACAACCATGCGGCCCTCGACACCCGCCTCAGTGCAGGTTCCGGCCGACAACTGCCGGGGCGAGCCGACTCTTTTCAACTCCGTCTCGCTGTCGCCGTGTTTCACGGCAGGCGCCGCGATGTTGCGGGGCAATTCGACGGTGAAGCCCGGCGCTGCGAACGGTGCTTTCAAGGTCACCTTTCCGTTGGCATTGGCGATTGCGGTCAGTTCCTTCGCCGCCCAGTAGCGGGCGATCTCGCTCAGCTTCATCCAGCGAATCCGGGCGCGGAAGCCCTCATTCAGCCGTTTCACGGTGCCCTGAAAGGTGCGAAAAGCGATGCCCGTCCCATTGGCGTACATTCCCGGCCAATGTGTCAGGAAGCAGGCAGGCTCGCCCTTATTGATGACGTTGGCCAGCCGCCCACTCTGGAAGTCCCTTGAAACGTGGCTTTCAATCGTCTCATCAGTCGGATTCGGAGCCGAACCATCCCAAACTCCGAGGTAATCGCCTGTGCAGGTGGGAATGTTAACGACACATTCCGGTGTGTTGCTCGCGATCCCTTTAGCGTGCTCGACCTGCGGTTGAGTGCTTTCGTTGATATTGCTGACGACGTATTTGAAATAGTGTGGAATTTCGGCACCCAACACGCCGCGAATCGCCTGGATCGCGGCTTGCGAAAGGATCGATTTGACGCCGTTGCCGAAACCGCCCGGCGTGGTGAAACCCTCGCAGGGAAGGTCGAGATTCTTGATTAGTTGCAGCGCATAAGCGATGTAGCTGGCGATCTCGTCGAGACTGCGCCCATTGTCCCAACCCCCATTTTCCATCCAGTAGCCGCCATCCTTGCGCTGTGGCAGAGGCCGGCCCGTTGTGATGTCGATGACGCGAGTATGGGTGATCATCTCAGGATGGATGTCCCAATCCGGTGTCATGAAATCGCGCACCAGTTTGAGGCTGGCACGCAATTCGGTGCGGCTCCAGCCCGGCAACTCGCGGTCGAGCCAGCCAACACAGGCGGGATAGGGGACGAGCGAGTATTTACCTTTGACGCCTTGTTCGCGGCAGAAAGTGCCGAACTCCCGCACGAAGGAGTCGGGGATTTCACGGGGCCAGTTTCGCCATGGCTTGCGCTGTCGGCCCGCGCTTTGAGCCCAGGCCTCCTCGAATTGAGGCTGGCAATAGTGGCCCATGTTCACAAGGCATGTGGAGTCATCGATGACGAACGAGACCGGCACCCGGCCGTAGGGATTGAGTACCTTGACGTCGGAGGCTCGTTGGGGGCGCTCTCCGAGGTCGACATTGGGCATCGAGCCTGCATAACTCGTACGAATCATTGCTCCCGCCGATACTGCCGCGGCAGCCGCGAGGAACTGGCGACGACTGATAGGGAACTCTGTCTTCATTCTCGGAATCTCCTTTTTATCTGATCCAGTAGCCACATGGCCGAGTCATCCTGTCCTGTCCCGTGTAGAGAGAATTCTTCGCTGGCGTTTGCCAAAAGATATGCCTGACTTGTAGGTGCAAATGCTACCGCGATTGTTTCAGACGGAATCCCGCGATTCAATCCGTCTACGGGACATTCCATCAGCAGTGGCCGCGGCACCAGTGCGGCTGCGATATCGGCGACATCACCAACGGTCAGCGCTCCAGGGACAACTGAGTCGTGCGGCACGTACAGAAACTGGCTATCCAATAACGATCGGAAGCTGGCAAATGTCCCGCGAGCGTAGACGGCATTCACATTGTCTTCGAACAAAGCGGTCAGCAAGACGAGCAAACCGGCGGACGGTTCGGCCTCCGCGTTCGGGTTGTCCACTCCGTATGGCACAACTTCGGATCTTTCCGGCGGGTTGAGCGCGGCCAAAGAGTCCCCCCAAAGCGAGGCGTTTTCATCGAGGTCTCTGCGCGTCCGCAGGAATAGCAGGACGGATCGCAGATCGCGCAGTCGCGATCCCAGTAACGTCTGTCCCAATACCTGATCGCGGCACGACAGCGTCGTGCCGATGCTTCGGGGACCGTGTGAACCGCCGGGGTTGGTCTCGCCGGACCCGCGCACGTCGGGCAAGCATATGGCGCAACCGGCTTCAAGCCAGGTCGAGACGGCGTCCAGCCGTGCGGCAAGGAATTTCTGCTTTCCCGAATCCGCCAAAGCAATCACGACGGGCAAGGGCGTAGAGCATTCACGGCGGGCCCGCATCAGGACCAGCGGAACGACGACACCCGGCTCGACTTCAAGCACGATTCGTTCAATAACGACACCGTTGGTCTCCTCGCGTTCTGCCGCTTTCACTGTCGGATCCATAGCCGGTATAATGTTTCCCAATATTCTGGACCATCCGTCGCGAAGTATCTTCCGACGCGAGGCGAGGTCCATCGATGCCATGTCCCTGCGCACGTCGGCAATTCGCTTGTCAGCCAACTTCCTGGCGAGCTTGTAGACGGGTTGCGGATCGAGCCTTTCCGCAACCGCCGGCGTGATGCATAGTAGCTCGTTGACGTCGTGCCGATTCTGAAACTCGTGGGCTGGCGGCTGCAAGCCGAACCAGCGGGCAAGATGCGGATACAACTGTCGCCGATGAACAACGCCGACGTTATTGCAGTGGGTACTCTCCGGCGGTCGGCCTTTCAAATGGCCTCGTCCCGTCGCCACGGCAAGACGATCGCGCGCGTCGTAGAAGCTGAACACCTTCTCCAGCCGTGGCCAGACCGGGTCGCGGGCGCGATCCCAGGCGAACTCGTGCGAATAGATTAGGCCCCGCGGAGCGGCACACGCAGTGATTACCCACTGTGCAAATCCATCGCGCCCGCCCAGACGCAGGCATCGCGTTGTCTCCCAATAGGCAACGCCAAAGTAATAGAACTCCTTTTCCGCATCCTGTGGAATCGGATAGTCCGGCTGGGGTCCGCCAAAGTTGAACGGCGCAACCGCAGCAATGCGCGGGTCGAGCGCCGCCGCCACGGCTGCCGGATCTCCACCGCCGGCAACAGACCCTATTAAGATGATGCGGTCCTCATCGACGTCCTCGCGCGAACACAATAAGTCCACTCCCCGCATCAGGTCCCACACCATCCAGCCCATCAAGCTCTCGCCAACAAGCTGCAGTTGAAGCCCCAAGTTGTAGCGAAAGTAATAGTCCTGACGCCCCACGCCGAACGGCTTCGGATACTGATCGCTGCTGACAAATGGATGCTGCCGCCTCTCTCCGTGGCCAAGCAGATCCATCACCAGCACGAGACAACCCTGGCGCGCCCAAGTCGTCCCCATGTCCTGAAGCTCGCCTTGCGTCTTTGGATTGTGATGGCTGTGCGAGAATAGAACGGCGGGCATTGACTCTCTCGGCTTGGCCGGCAGGTAGAGATTAGCCGTGACCAACAAGCCGGGACGACTCTCAAAAACGATGTTTTCGATCCGATAACCGTCGCCTTCAATGCGTCCGGTCGTCTCAATATTCAGGTCTTTGGGTGGCGGTGGAAACCGACCAAGCGATTTGCGCAGAGCGTTGAGCCTTTGGTCGCGGAATCGCTCCCAATCGTCGCGACACGTGACTTTGGACCAGGCCATGTTTTCCTGTTGGATCGCGAGGAGCCGACGACGCTCGATGTCGCGAGAGATCATCCCGGCCAATTCCTGAGGCTCATCGTTCGACAGAACAGTCACATCCAAATCGCGGAGTGTACTGGCTAAGTCGGCAGCATCCGCTGGCCTAAGAGGGTGTTTCAAAAGTTGATCGTCGGCCCGAGCCCCCGCGGCGCTTGAGCGGGGAAGGGCTCGAGCGAAAAGCCCCAGGGCACGAAGGCCGAAGCAGGCGATGTTGGTTCTATCGTCGATGCAGGCCGACAAAGCCATGGGGTTTTGCAGCCGGGCGGAGCCAGAGCAACTTTTGAAACACCCTCTGAGACAAGAGACGGCCAGTAGCAGGGAAACCACCGTCATAACCGCGTGTTTTGCGCTCAACATCAGCATCCATTTCGTGGAGGCAGTACGTTGTCCTGATCCAATCGCTCCTAGGTCAGAATGCCGTCCCAGCCTTTCCGGTACGGACGCCGGATGAACTGGTCGGCTTCCGGCGCATTACGGGCGCGCAGGTTGGCGTAGTCCCACTCGAGCTTCTTCCCGGTCCGGTAGGCCACGTTGCCGAGGTGGTTTGACTCGGTGACCCAGCCTGAATACAGGAAGTTCGAACCTGGCGCCGGACCCTCGCCCTTGCACGCCTGGATCCATTCAATGTAGTGGCCGGGCGAACGCGGGAGTGCCTCCGGCGGTGTCGAGTAATCGTTGAACTTCTCTTCCGGCAGCAACTGGGGCCCGCTGCGCCCACCGCCGTAGAGCATGCCCTTGTCGCCTATGAACAGTTGGCCGCGGTTGCTCATCTTGCTTGCGTCAAACTGCGGCGGCCTGCCCTCGCCCTGGTACCAGACGAGCTTGAGCGGCGGGTCCGAGCCGCGGGCTGGGAACTCATACGTCACGGTCATCGTTGCCGGCGCCAGTTCCGGGTGGGCCTTGCCCATCGGGGACACGGCCTCGACCGTCAGCGGATGACGGATGTCCAAAACCTGGAACACGACATCGTTGTCGTGGCCGCCGAGGTCGCTCATCGTGCCGTTGCCGAAGTCCCACCACCGGTACCAGCGCGGTCCGGGCAGGTACGTCGCATGGAACGGCCGCATCGGCGCAGGCCCGATCCACAGATCCCAGTGGATGTTCGGCGGGACGGGCATCTCTTCCTTGAACCGCTCAGTGATCTGGATCCCGTTGTAGAACCCGTGCGGCTTGTCGTACTTCTCAGCCGACGCGGCGCTCTGCAGCCCCCACGCACGACCCGCCCAGACGTGCACCTCGCGCACCGGCCCGATCGCGCCGGCCATGATCAGTTCCTTGATCTGGCGGCGAACCGGCGAGGCGTGGCCCTGATTGCCCGTCTGCGTGGCGAGCTTCGGGTACTTCGCGGCGGTCTCGCGAATCAACCTCGCCTCCCAGACGTCGTGGGTGAGCGGCTTCTCACAGTAGACGTGTTTGCCGTGCGTCAGCGCCAGATATGCTGCGAGAGTGTGGGTGTGCTCGGCGGTGCTGATCATGACGGCATCGAAGTCGTTCGGGCTGTCGAATACCCGGCGGAAATCATTGTATTTCTTAGCTTTCGGGAATCTCTGGGCCGCAGCATCCACGGCATGCTGGTTGACGTCGCAGAGGACCGTGATGTTCTCGGCCGGAATACCCGTGGGAGGGCCGGAGGGGGCCGCTGCCCGGGCGTCTCTCCCGCGGCGGCTGCTGCCATCGCCGTTCATGTTCGCGTTGGCACGGCCTCCGCAGGCGATCATCGCAATGTTCAGCTTGTTGTTGAGGTTCTGGCCCCGCAGGAAGGCCGGCGCACCCGTGATCACTCCGCCGGCAGCAACCAGGGCGCCGCCGACCAGTTCGCGTCGGGTTATCTTACGCTCTCGCGTGTTTTTAGTGATCCTTTTCTTCATCGTGTTCTCCTTGGTCTTAGAATCAAGCCTGTCTTAATCAACTTTCGACATAGGTTTACCGCCCGTACAGCAAACTCAAACGTCCTTTCCATAAGGCCATTTCAATCATCAATTGGCCCAGCCGAAATCAAAACTCCCCAAGCGCAAATCGAAAATCGCAAATCCAAAATAGCGAGCTTCGCTCGCCCAGACTCCGTCCCCGTCGGTGTCCCGCAAACGGTGGGCCGGCCATAGAGCCCTTACGTCGGGCTCGAAATTCGGAAAACCTGCGCCATAGAGATTGTATGCTGCAGCAGGCGCATGTGCAAGGGAAGAAACATGTTGCAGGGCAAGAATACAGAAGACCGTTCTTGGACAGAGCCTGCCCTGAGCTTGTCGAATGGGGCAGGCTGTGCGTTAGTGGTGAATAGCAATCCGTAACACAATGTTTCATCTTCTCGTTTTTTGTGCGTGTTTTTCAAAAGGCTGTTTTCTAACTTGTTGTGAAAGAATATCTTATATGAAATATTGACCCCGCGAAAATCCGCGTTGATCTGTGGTTTCAACCTTGTGGTTATTCCCGTTCGGCTCCGCTCAGGGCAGGCTGTGTTAATTCGTGGTTTCAGTTTTTTGGTTGCGGCCAAAGGCCGCGCTGGGTTGATCAGTGTCTAATACAAATTCCTATACTATCGAGATAGAGCGGCGACAGAGTTTGCCTCGGGAGTCGTCGGCTAATCCTCAAACGATTCCTCATAGAACTTGTAGGATGTCTCTTTCATGCCGACTCCGGCATACGTATGTTGACCGGTGTGATTGGAGTGCTCAACATAGAGTCGAAATCCACAGACGTTCAGCTCGTGTGATGCCTTTTCTTTCAGAAATTCGTAGAGCTTTCTGAAAACACCCCGCCGGCGAAATTTAGAGTCAATATAGACGCTCTGAATCCACCAGAACAACCCGCAGCGCCAATCGCTCCACTCATAGGTGATCATAATACAACCGACGACCTGCCCGGCCACCTCGGCCACCGTATAAAAACCGTGCTGGGGATTCTTGAACAGCGTCTGTAGTCCTCTGGTCACAACAGCCGGTTCGAGCTTCTTGCGTTCCGTTTCCCAGGCCAGCGCCATGTTGAACTTTGCCAGCGTTTCTATGTCCCTGTCTTCAGCGACTCTGATCAACAATTCGTCCTTGCTGTAGTTATTGTTTGTTGCGGATGTTTCTAGCCGCCTCAATGAAGCTTATCATTTAGTGTGCACTCCAGAGATACATCACCTGCGGCGTGCCGAGTTCGTATAGCGTGTTTCTATCGAGCTTGGGTAAGCTTGCCTTGCGGTAGCTCAGGAATTCCGTCAAAGAGAACGGCTTGCGATACTGCACGACCTGAGCCTCGCCAATCTGCGCCATAGACTTGACCAACGCTATCGCCTCGTCCAGGTAGCCGATTTGATCTATCAGCTTCTCATCGAGGGCATCCCGTGCGCCATAAATACCCGCGTCAACAGTTATGTCCCTCACCTGCTCCGAAGTAAGCGATCCGGCTCTTCCTTCTGCCACAACTTCCACGAAACGATCAAGGGCGGGAGAGATCAGCTTATCCTGCATATATTGAAGCTCTTCCTCCGTCGGCGGTCTGAACGAACTGGGCCAGTCCTTCTTTTTGCCTGATTTGACGATGACCGGCAACACACCCAGTTTCTCCTCCAATAATCCCTTTACAACAAAATACGAACTGATCACCCCGATAGAACCTGTGATCACTGTCGGTTCGGCAATGATCTTCTCACATGCAACCGACGCATAGTAGCCGCCCGAAGCGGCGACACCCTGCATAAACGCAATGACGGGCATTTTTTCCTCATCTCGGAACTTCCGGATTTCCTTGTAGATCTGGTCACTGGCCGAGATCGTTCCACCGGGCGAATTCACACGTAGAATCAATCCCTTAACGCGACGATCCTGCCGGGCCGCCTTCAACTGTCTGTACACATCACCGGCCGCCTGACCATGGATTATCCCCTGGACTGTAATCATAGCGATCTTGTTCTTCGCAGGGCCCTCGCGCACGACCTCCTCGGTGAGAAAGCCTCCTTGCCCTGTTGCAAAGACCGCCACTACGCCGAGCAGCATCACAAACAGCACGACGTTGGCCAAGATCGAAAGCGACAGAACAATGCGCCAGAATATCCGCCATCCGCTTCTTCTTCTCGGCGGCTGCGCAGCGGGCGCACCTACACCAAAACCTGAGATCGGCACGTCCGGCCGCGGTTCAGCGGCGTGCGACAAATTATCATTCTGCTCAAAATCCATAACAGACCCTTTCAAAAATTGCGGTCGCTATTGTAGACTGCTCATACTGCACCGTCAATCTTCAAAATACAAACCCAATCAAAGCCAATCCTGGGACAATTCCAGGGTTCAGACCTATTGGACTAAGCGGCTTCGCCGCATAATGACAATTCGTTACGCCTGCTGATCCTCCTGCACACTATTCGGCCCGGCTGCGCACTTGCCGAAGTCTCATCTTTTTTCATCTTTTTTTCTAATTTTTCATTTTTTTGCCTGCATTTTCGTGTTGGCAGACGCCAATGATATAGAAAGGTGGAATACGGACATGAATCAAGCACGTGTTAAGCTTGCCCGCACAAAGGAGAAGTAAAGTGATCAATTTGGACTGTTCGCTATAACATCAGATCTTTTGAGGAGATAGAAAAATGAGATTAACCTCGATATTGTTGGCAGTTTTGGCATTGTCGATTGGACCGCTCTGTTCAGCTTCAATTACCGGAGTCGCCGGTGGAACGCCTGCCCCTGGCGCAACACTTGGCCCCTATTTTATGACCCCGTTCCCTGATGAATATCGCACCGGTGAGGTTTTTGACGTAGATTCACCTCTGGGGGGGCAAGTGTTTTTCTTCCGTGAGTTGCCCTCAGATCCTCCTACAGATCCTCCTACATATACGTATTCTCCTCTCTCGCTCAGAATTAATAGTCCTTCGAGTTGGACAGCGATAGAGCACATATATACTGGCAAAGTATATTTTACACAGCTATCTTCTCCATCTTCAATGCGTTTGACTCTACCGAGCAACACTGTGGCGTTTTATTTCTATGCAACCAGCAACCACACAGGCGACCATGATATCAGTGCAACCGCTTCCGGTACATCTGCCGATGGTACATCGTTAACTCCAGAATCGTTAACACAAGGAACGGATGCTTCTCACGGTGCGAGTTACTACGGATTCTATGCTGGTTCTGGTGAGTCTTTGACTACTATTGATTTAGAGGTCGTGGGAGGCCCATCGTGGTGTGATTTGAACGCTGGGTTTACCTTAGGTGCGTTTGGGATTGCAATACCGGGTTACGCTCCTCCGGGGAGTGATGTGATTGTAACTGACCCGGAAACGGGAACAACAATATCGTTTGAGACGGTAACCCAGGGCGGCCAAACAACGGTTACTACATCCGCCCCTGGGCAGACGCAAGGGCCGCCCGCTGGCTTCAAGCTCGTCACCACACC
>JADHXR010000018.1 GCA_016782865.1 Phycisphaerae bacterium | reverse complement strand
GTGGTTCGTTTGTTCCGACACACGAAGGACCGGCCAGATGTCCCTCAATCACATGACGCGTCGAATGGATTGCCGCAACTGAGCCAATCACCGGCCAATACGGCAATATCCAGAAAATCAACATAGCAATCACCATTTAGATCAGCGGGCATCTGTTTGCGGCACTCGAATATCGTAAACGCTCCGTCACTTGTGTCACTGATACCGACATCTTGCGCGGCCCAGATGCGGATAAGGCACTCGGGCGAATCCAGCGTGGGAACGGGATCCCACTCATATCTGCCTGTATTGGGCCATTGAGCAACGTGTTGCCAGCCTTGGCCGCTTCCGTCATAATAGTCGATCATGACGTTTTGTACTTCTGCGCCACGTGTTTTCCATCTGATCGTATATGGATTTGCCGCGACCAGTCTTTCGCCGGCGTTAGGCGCCAACACGATCAACTCGCCAGTGACAGTGTAAATCCATGCCTCACGAGGTTCGTATGTGGCCTGAACTGTCAGATCGTTGCTGTTGCGCTCCATCCAGGTTAGGGTGGCGTCAGGTCCGTCAACTTCGACGAGTGTGTAACCGTACCCCTCGGCGTGATGCAGTTGTTCTACGGTGTGGTCGGTGTTATTGCCGGGGTAGGGGGGAGACCAGCTATAGGGCGGCGCCCCGGCAGTCCCAATTATGTACTGGTGGACGTCGTTGTTCGGGTCACCGTCACCGTCGTCAACGCGGGCGTGGTCATAGAAATGGTCGTGGCCGCAGAAATACGTTCGCCCGCCGGCATCTCTTATGCCGGCCCAGAAAGCGTCACGCTCAGACGGGTAATTATCGAGGCAATCAGAGTGCAACGCTCTGAAAGCTGGTTCGTGGCCTGCAACGAAGATATGCTGGGTGGCGTTTGTCGCCAACTGATCGTCGAGCCACTGCTGGTTTATCTTGTGAACGGCGCGATGCTCGATGCCGGCATACTGATCGAGCAGGACGACAAGAGCGTTCTTATGCGTGACCGAGTAGGTCATATACTTTTCGCCGACAGGCCCGTTATCGCCCAGCATGTGCTCGGGATAGAGGTCATTGCCGAAGACGTCGAGCCATCGCGTGGCGAAGTTGTCGTCAGGGTCCAGGTTGGAGTCTCCGTAAGCACCCCAAGCGTCAGCAATCTCATGGTTGCCGCGACAGACATAGACGCTGATGTCGTCATCTCGGACCGGTTTCATTTCCTCCAGCCAGACTCTGATCTGGGCTTCGAACTGAGCCGGTTCACCCGCCGAGTGACCTGAAACCAGATCGCCGGGAAACAATACGAAGTCGACCCCACTGCTTCTGATTTCGGTGACAAGCTCACGCAGAACAGTCTTTTCGATACCGTCGTCACGGCCTCGGCTGTCACAGGTAACAATAAACCTCCATGGTTCCCGGGCCAAGCCGGTCGCGGAGAGGACCGCTGCGAGGAAGGCGGCACAAAGGAGTTTTGCAGGGACACTCTTTCCGATTTTTGAGTCAGCTCCCGAGAGAGTTGCTGTCGTTTCACTACGAGATGCAAACATTTGTCGGTCGAGAATTATCCGGACTTGTTTTCCTGTTGAACATGCCAGTCGGCCCGGCGATTGTTCTTGGTTTGGTTCAAAAGCTCCCCCAAGTCTTTGGCATCGATCGCGCCATCGGGATTGATGTCGCCGAGCAAGTAGCTGTTCGGCAACTTATCGCTGTTAGACAGATTATTGAGTGCTTCGATAATGTCCAGGTCGTTGACGATGCCGTCAGCGTTCAGATCGTACCAAAGGATGTTGTCTGTTTCCTGCTTTTCGCTGACCGTCCAGGCCAGAGCATATAGCTGATTCGCTTTCGGCTCCTGCTGCTGGTCGATGCTGCTGAAGGAAACGAATATTTCATAGTCGGTATAATTGGGATCAGCAGCGACGTGGATGTGCTCAACATTGTCCACCGGGCTGTCACTGTAGTCGAGCAGATAGTCGTTGTCATGATCAGCAGGGTCAACCGCCCAGAGCTCGATCCGGAGATTGCCGTCTTTCTCCGGTAGCGGCTCAAAAGGAAAATCCCTCTCGAAGTGCCTGTTCCAGGCGATTGTTGCGGTGACAAAACCGTCGGTGGGCTCGGCAAGCGTGATCCTGTAGATGTAGCCCGGATTCTCACTCTCGGTGAGCACGTTCAGATCCCAGCCGGTCGTCAGCACGTCGCCTGGTTTCATGTGCCCGGCAACCAAATGTTCATAGGCGCCTGCTGCATTCAACATGCCTGCACCCTGGATGTGGTCCAGCGGTGCGATGTGGTCGTCGTCGCTCTGGAGCCGGCCTTTGTGCCAGTATGGCAGTTTGGTTGCCGAGTTCAGAAGAATAGCCTTGATGACACAGTTTCCGCCTTCGGCTGATACGGCAGAACCCAGGGCCGGATCCTGCTTGGCCTTCTGGACAAGCAAGCCGACTGCTCCGGCGACTACGGGTGTTGAAAAACTCGACCAGTCACCGGTTGCCTCATACCCATCGGGGTCATTCAGTCCGGCGGCGAGACAGTTGCCAGGGGCGACTATGTCGGGCTTCGATCGCCCGTTGGCGGTCGGACCGAAACTCGAATGCTCGGGGTAAGCTAGAGCAAAATGTGCCAGGTTGGTCGCAGGATCGTCGCTGTTAACCGAGTCAACCACGCCAACGCCGATGACATTGCCGCCGGCGCCGGGATAAAGGACAGGGTGACTGGCATCGTCCCCGTTGCCGATGCCGGCTACGACAATAGTCCCGTAGTGCTCGGCCAACGCCTCAATGCCCCGCGTCCCCCAATCTTCGAATGGGCTGCCTATGCTTGCGGCTATAATGTCTTCATCCGGTCGCAGGTGTCGGCTGACATTATTGAACAGGAAATGCTCGAATTCATAAATGTTGGCCGTAGCTTTCGGCACTGCACCCTCGTAATAGAATTGTCCAAGCTTTGGGTGAAATGCCGTGGGATCCTCGCCGAAAAGTATGGAGCAGATGGCCGTCGAGTGCGGCGACGCGCCTGGGGGCAGCTCTGCGCTGTCGTAGAAGGTGAACGGGGCGTTTGTAAAGCAACTATGCTCGATCGCGGGGCGATAATCGTTCTGCGGCTCATCGGCGAGATAGGTGAAGACTCGACAGATGACGCCGAACTTCACGCCGGTTCCGTCGAGGGTGGGGTCTAGTTCTTTGAGATCATAAATCCCGGCGTGTTTCAATCCCTGGGGCTGGAGACTGTCGCCGGTTCGCAGATCCTCGGTTCCTGCAACGACTCCGGCAGCGCAGAACAGCAGCACAATGCAGGATGTCAGTCTCGATAGACGGATTTTACCGGCCCTTTCTGTCACTCTTTAACTCCAGAGGCGGCGCGAAAGTGCACGCGGAGCGAGGTTACCCTTCCGATTGCCAACCTCCAAAACCGTTACCTTCTTTCCAATACGCTCCAGCCACTATGATACTATAAACAGGCCCCATTTTCAAGTAAATAATCGCCATCGGCTCGGACAATCTACCGATTTTCAATGCAGGAAACGCGTGTTTTTAAGATTTCGTGAGAAATCTTGTCGTTAACGGTCAGACCTGCTATACTCGCGGCGATATTCAGACTGGTTTTGTGAAGGTGTATTGTGAAAAGATGAAAGTAATCCTGGATTCCACAAAAATCGAACGGATTATCGAGGACTTGGCCGGGCTCATTGTTTCGGACGTGCCCGCCGGTTCGGACATTGCCACGATCGGCATTCGCAGCCGCGGAGAGGTTCTGGCTCAGCGGCTGTCGGCTCGCCTGGCGGACAAACTTGGCAGGGATGTTCCGTGTGGAACTCTGGACATAACGCTCTACCGTGACGACCTGAACTCGCCGCAGGGAGTGGGCCAACCACAGGTTCGGACCACTGAAATAGGCTTCGATATAGACGGCAAAGTCATTATTCTTGTGGATGATGTTCTGCAGACCGGCCGGTCGACGCGCGCAGCGATGGATGCCCTGACCGATCTGGGCCGGCCGATGGTGTTAAAACTGGCGGTTCTTGTTGACAGGCTTGGCCGGGAGTTGCCCATACAAGCCGACTACGCCGGTTACAAAAGTGATGCCGCCGCCGACAAGCTGGTGCAGGTAAGATTTGTCGAGTCGGATGGAAAAGACGAGGTTGTTATCGAATAGCTAAACGCAACGTGCGAATCACGGCGAGCGCTTTCGTGAAAAGGAAGAGTAAGCAATTGAAATGGAATCGCAAGCATTTGCTCGGGTTGCGAGAACTCAGCGCCGAGGAGATCGGCTATATTCTCGACACGGCGGTTGGTTTTGAGCAGATAAGCACCCGCTCGGTCAAGAAAGCGCCTCCTCTGCGAGGCAAGGTTGTCGTGAATCTTTTCTTCGAGGACAGCACGCGAACGCGAACCAGTTTTGCCCTGGCCGCAAATCGATTGAGCGCCGATATCATAGAGTTCACGAAGAAGGCCAGCTCGGTCAGCAAGGGCGAGACGCTCCTGGACACGGCGAGAAATCTGGAAGCGATGGGGATCGATATCGTTGTCGTGCGACATAGCGCCGGCGGGGCGTCGAGGCTTTTGAGCAGAAACATAAACGCCTGTGTGGTCAATGCCGGAGATGGATATTGTGAGCACCCGACGCAGGGCCTCCTCGACGTCTATACGATTCGTAAGATCAAAGGGACGCTCGAAGGTTTGAAGATAGCGATTGTCGGCGATGTTGCGCACTCGCGCGTGGCTCGCAGTGACATGTGGGCTATGACAAAGCTGGGCGCAGAAGTGACGTTTGTCGGTCCGCCGACACTGATGCCCGCACAGGTCGAGAGATTGCCAGTGAAGGTAAGCTATTGCCTCGACGAGGTTATTGACAAGGTCGATGTCATAAACATGCTTAGGATTCAGTTCGAGCGGCTGGGGGGCAATCCTTTTCCATCGATCAGGGAGTACTCGCACTATTTCGGGCTGACCGCCGAGCGCATGAAGAGAGCCAAGTCTGATATATTGGTGATGCACCCTGGGCCGATCAATAGAGGCCTGGAAATCGAAAGTGAGGTTGCCGATGGTCGCAACAGCGTGATACTCGAGCAGGTTACCAATGGTCTGGCTGTCAGAATGGCGGTGCTGTTTCTGGTCAACCAGGCGGCGGCACAGAGAATTGATTATTGATAATTGATTATTTTGCGACGAACTGCCAACGATGAATTCCGGACTGCTAATAAAGAACGGACGGGTGATCGACCCTGCGAACGGGATCGACAAGAAATGCGATGTGTCGATCGTCGAGGGAATAATCGCAGAGGTCCGGGAGAAGATCGCCGATAGAGGGCGTGGAGACTGTAACTTTACGGTCGTTGACGCCTCGGGTAAATTGGTAGTGCCGGGCCTGATTGACATTCACGTTCATTTTCGTGAGCCCGGTGATGAAGAGGAAGAGACTATAGCGAGCGGTTCGGCGGCTGCGGTGGCGGCCGGTTTCACTTCTGTCGTTTGCATGCCGAATACAAACCCTGTGATACAATGCGAGACGGATGTCGAATACGTTCATAGAAAAGCCAGGCAGGCTCGAAAGACCCATGTTTACACAATGGGTGCCATCACAAAAGGACTCGAAGGGGTCGAGCTGGCAGAGATGGGATTTATGGCTCAGGCCGGGGCAGTGGGTTTTACCGACGACGGCAGGGGGGTCCAGGACCCGGCGGTTATGCTCAGGGCCCTGAAATACGCGACCATGTTCGATGTGGTCATCGCCCAGCATTGCCAGGACGATCGAATTGCCGGCAAAGGGGTTATGAATTCGGGTTACCAGTCGACTATTCTCGGCCTGCCGGGAATAGACCCGCTGGCCGAGGAGGCTATACTGTGGCGTGACATCCAGCTTATCAAGAAGGCGAAGGTCCGTTACCACGCTCAGCATATCTCGACGGCCGGGTCGGTCGAGCTGATACGCGCCGCCAAGAATGATGGCCCGCCCATGACCTGCGAGGTCGCGCCGCACCATTTACTCTTAACCGAGGAGTGCTGTGGTGAATATGACACCAACTTTAAGGTAAACCCGCCTTTGCGAGGACAAAAAGATATTGATGCTCTCAAGCAGGCGATTGCCGATGGACTGGTTGACGCTTTGGCGAGCGACCACGCCCCGCACCTGCAAAGCGAAAAGGAGTTGGAATTCCTGGCCGCTCCTTTCGGCATTGCGTCTCTGGAATGTGCGCTCGGTCTTTATGTCAAGGCACTAATTGAGCCGGGCATTCTGGACTGGCCCGGATTGATCCATCTTATGACGGAAAAGCCGGCTAAGGTAATCGGCATTGACAAGGGCACGCTCGGCATAGGCAAACAGGCCGACGTGACCATTATCAACCCGAATGCCGAGTATAAGATCGACGTGAGCAAGTTCAGATCCAAGAGTCGAAACTGTCCCTATCACAACTGGGTGGTCAAGGGCAGAGTGGAAAGAACAATCGTCGGCGGTGAGATGAGATTCGAAGCATAAATCCCAATTGCCGGCGACTCGAAGTTGATAGCTTCCATTGCGACGACTACGAACTATAAGCTATGTTTATCATTGACGGTTACAATTTATTGCATGCGATACTCAAGGCCGAAGAAGCACCCGGGGCGATCGGGGATGTTGAGTTGTGCAGAATCGTGGGCAGGTATCTGAACCTGATCGGCCGGTCCGGGGAAATGATTTTTGACGGCACGGGACCGCCGGATAAAAGCGGCTTCGACGGTATAAGCAATCTTGAAGTCCTCTTTGGGGGCCTGAGTGCTGATGCCGACACGGTAATTGAGGATAAAATAAGTGCGAGCACCTCACCGAAGAGATTGACTATTGTCAGCAGCGACCGGAGGTTGCGAAAGGCAGCCCACACGAGAAGGTGCAGCTCGCTGAAGTCAGAAGCTTTCTGGGACAATGTACAGAAACAGCTAAAGCGAAGAAGACCGGCGAGAGAGCCCGCTGCAAAGAGGCATGGGCTTAGCGAAAGCGAAACGAACCAATGGCTCGATGTTTTCGGTTTTGAGCAGTAGCATGATACGTGGAAGGGCCGCTGCCGGGTGACCCCTTCACGCCAAGATTACTATTTTTGCAACGCCTTGAACGCCACGCAAAAACCGGCTGTTACCACGCGATGACCTCGACCATGTCAACGTAAGCATCCTCTCGGGAACCCGACATGGTTCCTCTGAATCGAATCCTGAGGTTGCCTATATCCATTAAATCAACTTGCGTGTAGTGCCATGTGTCTTCTTGGTCAAAGTTGCCCGTTAACGCAGCCTTCTCGACCCAACCGCCGCCATCTGTAGAAACGTCAAAGGCAAGATATTCTCCGTAATCAAGGCCCCGCTCGATGAACCACCAGAAAGCAATGGTCGCATTTGTTCTTGCCTGTAGATCTATGTTCGTGGAGATTAGTTGTGCGTTCGTGGCTCTACCATTGACTTGAGCGGAGTAACTGCCGTCATACGGTCTGGCTTTTCTTCGTTGCCAATCATTCTGGCCATCCTGACTCCAGTTCGCAGACCAGGCAACTGACGACTCAAAACTGTCGAGGAATACCGTAAGCTCGGCGGCGGCCTCAACAACGATCACGGTGGCGTTGTCCACATCTGTGGCGCCCGCATTGTCCGTTACCGTCAAAGCAACCGTGTACTGCCCGGAGGAAGAGTAGGAATGACTCGGGTTGGCGCCGCTCTCAGTGTCAAGGTTGCTACCGTCGCCGAAGTCCCAACTGTAATCGGTGATTGTGCCATCGGGATCGGAGGAACTGGAGCCATCGAAAGTCACTACCTGATCGACAGTCGGATCACCTGGAGAATAGGTAAAGCTCGCAGATGGTCCACGGTTGGCTTCCACGACAATTGTCACCTCGTCGGTATCATCAGCCCCCTCATTGTCGGTAACGGCCAAGGTAATGTTGTGTGTTCCGACTGAAAGGGCCGGACTGATCGTCATGTCCTTCCCTAGTACCGTGTTACCCTCAGTCCATTTATAAGTTGCGACATTGCCATCAGGATCATCGGAAGCGGAACCATCGAGGACCACACCTTCCGAGCCACTACCGTCGGCATCAGAAACGGTCTGGTCGGGCCCGGCATTGGCCGTCGGCGCCTTGTTCGGCTGAGCGGTGATCATCACGGTGTCGAAATCGCTCAGAACGCCATCGTAGACTTGAAGTTCTACTTTATATGTTCCTTCCACGTCGGCTACAAAAGTTGGTTCCGCTGTTGTAGTGCCCGAAAGCACAGCGGCGCTGGGCCCCGGCCGGATGAGAGTCCATTCGTAGGTGATGCTGTCACCATCCGGGTCGGTGCTCCCGGAGCCATCCAGTTGTACGGCGGACCCTACCCTCACACTTTGATCTGCTCCGGCGACGGCTATCGGCGCCTGATTTCCTGCCGGCGTCTCAACTGCCGCAGCAGCATTGACAATCCCCCAACCTTGCTCCAAGGTCGTAAGTCCAATATCGGAGGCACTTAGCTGAAGTGTGGCACGGACATCCGTGTTTGAACTGCTCCAGGCCAACGCTGCGACCCCCGCCACGTGCGGACAGGCCATCGACGTACCGCCTGCGGTCGCATATCCGCCGTTTGGGTAGGTAGAGAAGATGGATACGCCAGGCGCCGCCAGCTCGATTTCCGCGCCGACATTCGAGAAATCAGCCAAGTTGTTATCGGAATCTGTTGCCGAAACCGCGATGACCGAATCGTAGGCGGCCGGGTAAATCACTGGGCCGCCGTAATCGTTGCCCGCCGCGGCAACCAGCAATATGCCGGCGTTGTAGGCGTTGTCACATGCCTCCTTCATCGTCGGGCTGTCACCGCCTCCGAGACTCATTGAGATGATTTCTATGCCGTTGTCTTCACACCATTCGATCCCCTGAACGATGTCGCTGACGTAACCGCTGCCATCGTTCCCAAGAACTTTCACGGCCCATAAGTTCGCACCGGGTGCAACACCTACCGAGCCGATGTTATTGTCTGAGGCGGCGACTATTCCCGCACAATGTGTGCCATGCCAAAACCGGTCGTTCCAGTAGCGTCTGTTCGTGCTGCCGTCTCTCCAGCCCGTCCCCTGGTAGTTGATGCCGCCGGCAATGTTGTCAACCAGATCCGGATGGTCGTAGTCTATCCCGGTATCGAGAATTGCCACATCCACGCCCTCACCTGTGCTTGTCGTCCATGCCGTTTCAGCGCCTATCTTCTCCACGGACCAGCAAGTTGTCTGTGCCACGGCGCGCATCACGATGTCGTCTTCCACATGAGCGACATCCGCGCGTTCTTTCATTCTGGCAATGAGCCTTTCGGGCAAGCGAGCGGACACAACAGGCACAAAATGGAACGAATGATGGACATCCCCGCCCAAATTCCGCACCATGTTTCTGCGTCTCTGAGCTGCCGGGCGCCCGGTCCCATCTTTGAAACGGATCAGAACTCTCCTTCCGGTGGATGCCTGCCGTGCGAAACTCACCTCAGTCACAAATGAGACCGAAAGGTATATCAAACCAATTGCAGTAATTAGAGATGTCTTATTCATGACTTGCTCCCAAATTCGCCGTACTACCGGCATTTTCTGCTAACAAGTTGTCCTACGATGGTAACCCATCAGTACAACTTAATTCTCGGACAAATCAACAGGGTTCTGTAGTTTTCTTTCGATATGCGACCCGGCCGACTCTCAGACTCAGGCACCCTTCGCTCCTCGTGCACTTCTCAGATTGGCCTTGATATGGCTGAAATCCATGAATCAGTTTTTCGACGGCGCCTCGGTTCGAGCCAAATTTACTATTGCCTAATCCAATGAAAGATTGTATAAGGTTGTTTTCCGTGCCCCGAGCACTGTGAAGATGTCTGTGGGGAGGGATGTTATTGAAATGGATTGCTTGGGGCTTTGTTTTTAACTTAACATGGAGAGACTATGAATCGCAAAATGGTCATAATTGAAGGCAACACGGCGGCGGCATATGTTGCTCACGCCACGAACGAAGTTATCGCAATATATCCAATTACTCCAAGCTCGCCCATGGGGGAGATTTCCGATGCGAAGACTGCCAAGGGCGAGGCGAACATCTGGGGTACAGTTCCCTCGGTCACGGAAATGCAGTCGGAGGCGGGGGCCGCTGGCGCCGTGCACGGTGCGTTGGCAACCGGCGCATTGACAACGACCTTCACGGCTTCGCAGGGCCTGTTACTGATGATTCCCAACATGTACAAGATTGCCGGCGAGCTGCTGCCCACTGTTTTTCACATATCGGCCCGTTCGTTGGCTTGCCAGGCACTTTCGATATTCGGCGACCATTCCGATGTGATGACCTGTCGCGAGACGGGTTTCGCCATGCTTTGTTCGAACAGCATTCAGGAAGTCATGGATTTCGCACTCATCGCCCAGCAGTCCACACTTGCTTGCCAGGTGCCTTTCCTGCATTTTTTTGACGGTTTTCGCACAAGTCATGAAATCCAGAAGGTCGAGCAGCTTACGCTTGACGATATGCGTGCGATGATCGATGACGAACTTGTTGCCAAACATAAAGCTCGGGGGCTGACGCCTGACAGGCCAATGATCTCCGGCACGGCCCAGAATCCTGACGTTTATTTCCAGGGCCGGGAGACAGTGAACAAATACTATCAGGCTGTGCCACGGATAGTACAGGAGACTATGGACAAGTTCGCCAAGATAGTGGGGCGACAGTATCACCTGTTCGATTACGTCGGAGCGCCTGATGCGGAAAAAGTGATAGTTGTGATGGGCTCGGCTGCGGACACGGCCCATGAGACACTCGAATATATGGTGTCCAAAGGCGAAAAGGTAGGCGTCGTGAAAGTCCGGCTGTTCCATCCGTTTGGTGTCGAGGACTTCATAGCGGCTATGCCGGTGACAACCAAGAAGATAGCGGTCCTGGACCGCACGAAAGAGCCCGGATCGATAGGAGAGCCGTTATACTTGAACGTACGCACCGCTGTTGGCGAGGCCATGGGCAAGGGTGAGGCGCCTTTCAAGGGCTATCCGGTCATTGTAGGCGGCCGGTACGGACTTGGATCAAAGGACTTCACACCCGCGATGGTCAAGGCTGTCTTCGATAATCTCGATACGGAAAAGCCGAAATACGAGTTCACCGTGGGCATCAATGAAGACGTAACCAACACAAGTCTGGAGGTCGATGAAACTTTCGACGTTCCGGACGAAGGATTCTTCTCCGGGCTCTTTTACGGTCTCGGTTCGGACGGGACGGTCGGCGCCAACAGAAACTCGATCAAGATCATCGGCGACCTGACCGACAACTATGCCCAGGCGTATTTCGTGTATGACTCCAAGAAAGCCGGGGCGGTGACGGTCTCGCACCTTCGATTCGGAGACAAGCTGATTCGCAGGCCCTACCTCGTGAGCAAGGCCGATTTTGTCGCATGCCACAATCCGGCGTTCCTGGAGCAGTTCGATATGCTCACACCAGCGAGAGAGGGTACGCCGTTCCTGTTGACCAGCAGCCACGGACCCGACGAGGTGTGGGATACGCTGCCGCAGGAAGTCCAAAAGCAGATTATCGACAAGAAGCTGAAGTTCTATGTTATAGACGCGATCGGGATCGCTCAGGAGCTTGGCCTTGGCGCGCGGATCAACGTCATCATGCAGACGGCATTCTTCAAGATCAGCAACGTCATTGCGATCGATGCTGCAGTCAAGGCGATCAAGGACGCGATCAAGAGCAGTTATGGCAAGAAGGGTCAGAAGGTTGTCGATATGAACAACGCTGCGGTTGACGCGGCGCTCGACAATATCCATGAGGTTAAGGTTTCGGGTGCGGTTACCAGCAAGGCCCGTATGCGTCAGTTGGTGCCGGATGATGCCCCCGACTTTGTCAAGGAAGTTACCGCCGAGCTTATGGCGTTCCGCGGCGACGATCTGCCGGTGAGCAAGATGCCCGACGACGGCAAGTTCCCAACGGGCACGACCAAGTACGAAAAGCGCAACGTCGCCGTTAACGTTCCTCAGTGGGAGCCGAACGTTTGCATTCAGTGCGGCACGTGCTCTCTGGTCTGCCCGCACGCGACCATAAGAATCAAGGCTTACGATGAAAAACATCTCAAAGGTGCTCCGCCAACGTTCAAGTCGGTCGAGGCGAAGGGCAAAGCTTTCTCCGGAATGAAGTTCACGGTTCAGGTGGCTCCCGAAGATTGCACGGGTTGCGGTGCTTGTGTGCTGGGCTGCCCGGCAAAAGAAAAGGACGAGAACAAAGAGCCGACCGGACGAAGAGCGATCAACATGGTGTTTCAGGAACCGGTTCGCGAACCCGAGCGTGAGAACTACGCTCATTTCCTGTCGATTCCGAATACGAACCCCGAACTGTTCAATGCAGCGAGCGTAAAGGGGAGTCAATTAATCGAGCCTTTGTTCGAATACTCCGGCGCCTGTGCCGGCTGTGGCGAAACAGCTTACGTCAAGCTGATGACGCAATTGTTCGGCGACAGGGCGTTCATCGGCAACGCCACCGGCTGCTCATCAATCTACGGCGGCAATCTGCCCACCACGCCCTACACGAAGGACATCAACGGCAGGGGCCCCACTTGGAGCAACAGTCTTTTCGAGGACTGCGCCGAGTTCGCCATGGGTATGAGATTGACGGTCGACAAGTTCAAGGACCGTGCCCTTGGCCTCTTAGAAATAGTTGCCGACAAGGGTTGTGTTGATAGAGCGTTGGCACAGGAAATCCGTCAGGCCGCTTTGGCTGACGATCCGGCGCAGTCTGCTGTCGATGAACAGCGGGCGCGAGTGGATAAGCTCAACGCTCAATGCCGGAAGAGTGACTGCCCGGACTGCAAGCAGCTATTGAGTGTTGCCGACTATCTTGTACGCAAAAGCGTCTGGGCTCTGGGCGGGGACGGATGGGCCTACGACATTGGCTACGGTGGAGTAGACCACGTTCTGGCCAGCGGGGCGAACGTCAATGTGCTGGTTCTGGATACCGAAGTGTACTCCAACACCGGCGGGCAGATGTCGAAGTCAACGCCGAGAGCGGCAGTTGCCAAGTTCGCGGCCGGAGGCAAATTGATGCCAAAGAAGGACATGGGACTTCTGGCCATGACCTACGGCAACATCTACGTTGCGAAGGTGGCGATGGGTGCAAATACCAGCCATACGGTAAAGGCCCTTGTCGAAGCCGAGAGCTATCCGGGGCCCTCGCTGATCCTGGCTTACGCCCACTGCATCGCCCATGGCATCAACATGACGACCGGCTATGAGGAGCAGAAGAAGGCGGTCACCTGTGGTCACTGGCCGTTGTATAGATTCGACCCGCGGCTCAAAGCCGACGGCAAGAATCCGCTCCAGCTCGATTCCAAGGCTCCCACGACCAAGTTCGAAGATTATGCTTACGGTGAGAATCGTTATCGAACGCTCAAGCAGGCGAAGCCGGAAGTGGCGGCGGACCTGATGAAACTCTCGGCCAGCGACGCAGCCGAGAGATATGCTCTGATGGAGCAGCTTGCAAACTTAAAATGCGACAAATAGGAAATTGGAGGTCTGGAGGAAAGAAGATGCCTACAATTAAAGATCAACAATCAAGAGCTATGACTTTGCAGTTTGCGCTTTGCGCGTTCGTTCTTGCACTTGCGTTTGCCGGGTGTCAACAGGAGCAGCGGCAAGAGGAGGTTGTGCTGGCTCTGCCGCCTGATTCCGCAACGGTTGCCGTCTCGTCCGATTATGCAGCGCAGGCAATCGAGGCGGCAGGGGGATTGGACGCCTGGACGAAGACAAAAGAGATGCGTTTCATGTGCGTGGTCACTCTTTATCAGCCTGACGGCAGTTATTACCTGAGCGAGCAGCGATATGCGGTGTATCCATGGTCGAACTCGATTCAGATTTCCGCCGTCGAGCCCCAGGGGACCTCTGTCTGGCAGTTGTCGAGAGGGCAATTTGACGTGTTGCAGGGCAGCGGCCAGATCGATGAATTGTCCGCCGCCGTGCCGAGCCGGTGTCTGGCCGAAGCGATACTGAACATCGTGACGGCGCCGGCGCGTTTTCTGGATGCTTCAGCCCGGTTTGTCAGGCAGGATTCCGCGGTCAAAATACAGGGGCAATGGTATTACCCGATCGAGAAGGCGACCAAGTCGGGGATACTCTCCGGCGAGCACATGGCCAAAGCGATCTTCTACCAGAACCGGGACAACTCTCTGATCGATCTGCTTCATGTCGCCTGTACTGAGACTGGCAAATCGCTGGCAGTTCGCGGGTATGACTACGACCAGATCGAGAAGGGCGGACTCCTGGTCCCGACAAGAATCGAGGTTTTCACTACTGATGGGCAGGGTGGTTCCCAGACGCGACTGGTCAAGATAGACTGTCACAAGGCCAGAGCGGCGAAGTAAAATCCGCCGTGCTCGGTCAATGCGGACTTTTCAAAAGAACGGCAGGCTCATCGCTTACGACCTTCGGCACGCGGTCTCATTCGACCTTTGCAGGTCACCGCATATTTTTCCATTGACGATCCGGAATTTCTGGCAGCGCCCGCAAGAATTCTACCGGAAAAGGCACATTCCGCCCTGTGCTGGAACTGCAATGATTATAGGCCTCAAAATGCATAGCCGGTAGAGGGCATATTCCCCGCGAGGCCGATTCAACCGGCTTGACCAGGGCGCATTTGCAGGTGATCAAAACTGGTGCAACTGTGCGGCGAGCATATTCGAGTTGATAACTGCTTTATTAAGATGGTATTTGGGCATCTCCACGGTCGAATCGCTACAGTTGGGGGATGTCTTAGCGGGTAGAGACTGCGGTGAGCCGGCGCTGCGGATGTGTCTTGATCGCACTGTCACAGCAGTGGTTCTGACATCAAAAAATAGAGTTAAGCAAACAAGGCTTTCAACCGATACATTTCATCGAGTGCAAACGTTTTCTTCGGTAGTTTCCCCGGGTTCGGGAAAGACATGAAGCTCGGGGTTTTTGGGAAGTCAAGCGTTATGAAAAGGATGATAACCAAAGGTCGAGGCAGGAGTCTATCCTTGTTGTTCGGCGCCTTTCTTGCGCTGTGTCTTGGGCTCTTCTCCGGCTGCGGTAACAAGTTCTTTGACCCGACCCAGATAGGCAGATTTGGTAGCTTTCCTGCGGTCAACGTCATACTGGATTCACTCGGTGTGGCCGAGGAGACCCCGGTGGCATGGGAGGGTGCAGAGGAGCCGTTGCCGATAGACGTCGTTGCGACAGAGTCCGATTATGCATTGCGGCCCGGTGACCTTGTACGCATACAGGTCTTTGAGTTGTTTCGAGAAGGAGTTCCCCACATCAACGATTATCTGGTCACCGAAACCGGCAAGATGTCCATACAGGAGGTCGGAGAGGTGCAGGCCGCAGGTTTGACTGAGACGCAGCTCGAAGATGAGATAAAGAAGATCCTGTCCCCGAGCATACTGAAGCAGCCGTCGGTGACTGCAATGTTGGTCAACTCCCAGCAGCGCGCTTTTTCCGTATTAGGTGACGGCGTGCGCTTCCCGAGCAGGTATCCTATTCCGAGATACGATTTCAGACTTGCCGACGCTCTTGCGACAGCGGGCGGGTCGAGTCAGTTCAACGTGAGTTACATTTACGTTTCGCGGTCGTTTGGCGGCCCAGGTGAGAGTCCTGACGCCGTCGACCCGGGGTTTGGCGAGCTCGAATTGCAGATTATCGAGCCCGAGGCTGCGGCACCGAAATTTCAGAGCCGCAAAACACTCGCCCCGCGGGCCCAGGACCGGTGGCCCGCAAGCAAAGTGGTCATAGCGTCCTCCGAGATGGTTAGCGAGACGGAATATGCCAAACAGCCCAAACGTTCATGGCAGATTGATCCAAGCACGTCCACCTGGAAGTACGCTGCGGACCCAGGTGACCTGCGCGAGTCGGCGGCTCTTCCTGAGACAAAGGATGAGCCGGCAAGTGTTGACGACGTACTCAAGACTTTGCGCGATCGCTCCGGCGGTGGCATGACGAGCCAGCGCGGCAATGTCGAAGATTCCTTCACATCTCGCCGGGTGCCGCTGCGAAGCGAAAGCAGAATGGATGATCGAGCGAAGCTCGAAGAAGCATTGACATCTCCCGTTACGCCGACGGCTACAAAGGTCACAAATGGATCGTTGTCTCAGGATCCGCCAACGGATGTCGAGTGGGTCTTCCGGGACGGCATTTGGGTTCAGCAGCAAGCCGAAAAGTCCAAGCCGGTGGAGAAAGAGCCTGCCGGGCATATCGAGTGGGTATTCCGCAACGGCAAGTGGGTTCCCATTCAAGTCGGCGCGGTGAAACCCACCGGGCCGGTGATAAGAGTTCAGCCTGATCAGCAATTGGGCGCCGCGCCCGGAGAGAAGCTGCCGGCGGCCGCCGCCGAGCAGGCCGCAACCCGTCTTATAAGGATTCCCGCAGACAAACTGTCCATCGGTGACCCGCGATACAATATTGTAATAAAGCCCGGAGATTCTATCTTCGTGCCTGTTGATATTATAGGGGAATTCTATGTCACGGGCAACGTCAACCAAACTGGCGCAGTCTTGCTTACGGGCCGGCCTATGACTCTCAAGCAGGCCATTGCTGCTGCGGGCGGGCTGGGGCCTCTGGCATGGCCCAAGCGCTGTGAGATTGTCAGAAGAATCGGCAGAGCGGAGGAAGAAATCGTGAGGGTGGATCTGGACAAGATAGCCAGCGGCGAGCAGCCGGACTTCTTCATCAAGCCGCACGATCTGATCAATGTCGGGACACACGCAACCGCCAGATGGCGTGCGGTTCTGCGAAATGCATTCAGGGCGACTTATGGCTTCGGTTTTGTTTACGATCGCAATTTTGCCAACAAGGATTTCTTCGGACAAACATTCAATCCTGTAACCCCCTGGAAGTGGGACAAGGTATTCTAAAGAAGAATCTTTAGTCATGCTGGAGAATACTGTTTCATTTACTGCACTGAACCGTGACACAGAATCGCACCTCCGGAAAGAGCACTGGCGCGAGCTTTCCATACATGTTTATGTCAAGATATTCGTCATAGGGGTGCTATTTGTTTTTCTCTTTCGCAGCGAAATTGACGACATCATTAACCGATGGATCACCGACAGCAGCTGGTCGCACGGTTTTCTTATTCCGCTCTTTAGTTTGTATTTCATCGATCAGCACAAACAGGACATCTTGAACCTCCGGACTATGCCCAATTATCTCGGCCTGCTCTTGTTGATTTGCGGAATTCTGTTTTATCCTTTCAACATTGTCCACCTCCAATACGGTTACCTGCGCCCGATGGTTGTGATTGCGACACTCGGTGCGATCGTGCTGTTTCTGGGCGGGTGGCGTCTGGTGAAATACACTTGGCTGCCGATCGCCTTTCTGGTCTTTGCCGTGCCTTTGCCTCAGAGATACTACAACAGCCTCACAGATCCGATGCGACGGTGGGCCGCCACGGTTGCCAGCGGCCTGTTGAATCTGATTCCCGATCTGGAGGCCTCAGCCACCGGTAAAGTCATAGACGTGTTCTACAGAGGACAATCTTTGGAACCGGCACTTGACGTAGCAGAGGCCTGCAGCGGGATGCGGCTTCTGCTGGCTTTCATGGCGTTAGGGGTCGCAATGGCTTATCTGCGTGAGCGTCGGCTTTGGCAGCGGCTGGTTCTTGTTGCCAGCACTGTGCCGATTGCGATAGTGTGTAACATCGTGAGGGTCACGGCCACGGGCTTTATCTACATCCTGATACATCCCAAATATGCACAGGGTATTTACCATGACATGCTCGGCATGGCGATGCTTCCGCTCGCCTTCGGTCTATACGGGCTTCTTGCATTATTCATGTCGAATCTGTTCGTAGACGAGTCCGAGGCAGGCGCCGAAGATATCGTGATTCGCAAACGTGATACATGATGAAATACGATAGCAAGAACATACGAGTCTATACGCAGCCTGCTTTCTTGATATGTGCGCTTGTCCTGGCGGCGGGCGGAGCGGGTATGTCGATGACCATGAAGAGGCTCGGCGTAATCCTGGAGAAGGAACCGCTGCTGTTACGCAAGTCTCTCGATCTTCTGGACGAAGGAGACTTGGGCCCCTTTAGAGTCGTGCCTCCGAAGCTCAAGATAGAGAATAAGGATGTACTCAAGGCGTTGGGCACTAAGGACTACATTCAATGGGTTATGGAAGACAGCGAAGAGGCGGCTGGCAGCCCAGTCAAAAGGTGTCTTTTGTTTATTACCTACTACCAGCTTGCCGACAGGGTTCCGCACGTGCCGGAGGAATGCTGGACCGGCGGCGGCTATCAGAAATTGAGATCGGAGGGCGTAACGTTCGAGATTAACGATAACGTTAGTTTCGAGGCGAGAATCCCTGCAAAGTACCTTGTTTTTGGCCCCAAAAGGGCAAGTCTTTGGCAGGACAGAGTGAGAATCCCGAACCTATACTTCTTCAAGGTGAACGGACAATATGCGGCCAGCCGCGAGCATGCCCGGATCGCCCTGAACAAGAACCTTTTCGGTGAGTCTTCGTACTTCTGCAAGGTAGAGCTGGTTTTTAACAGGAGTTCCGCCGTACCGGGCAAGGAAGCTGCAGTCAGGGCGAGCGAGAAGCTGTTAGCTGTGATTTTGCCCATTTTGGAACGGGAGCATTGGCCGAAGTGGGAAGAGTAACGTGCAACAGGCTGGTGCATCCACAAGAGAAGAAAATATATCATGTGAGGTTAAGTTATGGCTATAGGGAGGCTAAACAGGAAAGTCGCGTTCATCGGTTTTGCAGTCATTGCGCTGCTGCTGCTGGCTGTCATCGGAGTCGTTCTGCGCTTGGGTCAGGACCCGAAGGAATTTATCAGGGACGCCGAGGTTGCGATCAAGGCTGCCCGTGAGGCGACGGACGAGCAGACAAAGGAAGAAAGCTACAAGAAGGCCGGGCGCAGTTTTCGCAATGCATACGACAGGGCGAAGAGCGATTCTCTCAGGGAAGAGATTCTTCTGAGCATGCTGGATATGTATATCGAGACCAACGAGTGGAACTTCATCCTGGGATGCTGGGAGGGGTTGATTAAGGTAAACCCGAATAATGCGAATGCTCGATACGGTCGGCTGCAATACTTCTACATACTGGCCGACAGCGGTGACCATAGATATTGGCCGCGGGTGCAGGAACAGGCGTCTGAGTTTCTGAAAGTGGCAGAGGATGCCGGTCTGCTCACAGAAGCCAGAGCCAGGTGGAGCGTCTCCGGGACCGAGCCTGAAGCGACCGGCCCGCGGCAGTTGGGTGCGTACCTGTATCTGCTCAGGGCAAGAGCTGCCTTCGAGATGGCGCGTCTCGGAGCAGTGACCAACAAAGCCGAATCGCTTGACCAGGCCGTTGGTGATCTGAAGGAAGTTCAGGAGCTTGAGCCGGACAGCATCGATGCCTACTTGTATCTGGCCCGGGTGGCTGTCACGAGAGGGGACATATTCGCCTCTGGGGGCAACCTCGAAGAAAGCGACAAAGCTGCCAAGCAAGCCGAGTTGCTCCTTGAGCAGGCGATTGACGCTGCGGGTGACAGTCCGCAAGCGCATATCAATCTGCTGAGTTTGAAGCTTGCGCTTGCCGGGGCCAGCAGCGCCGAGGCCATGACCGAGCGGATTGAGTCAATCGAACCGGAGTATCTGTCGTTGATCAAGAAATTCGATTCCAGTGCAGAGGCATATGCGGCGGTCTCGGACTTCTACCGCGTTTACTCGATCTACTCAGGTCCTCTGCTGGGTTCGGACCATCTTGACAAGGCGATCGAAACTGGCGAACAGGCGATCAGACTCGACAAAGAGAATGTTCCTTACGCGATAGACCTGGCCAATCTGCATTACCGCAGATTCTCAGTTTATCAGCAGAAGGGCGAGATTGACAAGGCGATAGAAGCAGCCAAGGTTGCGCTGACGCTGCCGGGCGCACAGGATACACCAGGCCCGCGGCGTCTGATCAACCGTAACAACCGCTACAACTTGTTTACGCTCCTGGCAAACTGCTATATCGAGCAGATACTCGAAGCTCGGCAAGCCGGCGCCGAGTCCGAAACCCAGACCTGGCTTCTCGGCGCTGAAGAGGCAGTGCATGAGCTTGAGCAGCTTGTCGGCAGCGACGAGGACCCGCGGCTGGTAGCCTGGCAGGGAATGCTCGAGCTTGCCAGGGGAAACAGACAAATCGCCGTCAACAAACTGTACACAGCATACGGACAGCTCAGGGCTGTCAAGCCTCCTGAGCCTCCCTGGCCGCCGGATCCGGAGTTTGCGCATCTGTCTTACGCCCTTGCGAGCACTCTCAAGGACACCTCTGAAATCGGTGCTGTTCGCGAATTCCTGACCAGTGCGCTTATCTCGCGAATCGACTGGACCAAGCCTCAAGCGAGTTTGGATTACGTTGCTGTTCTCTTGAGGTACGGGCACTTCTCGGACGCCATACAGAATCTGGATGCGTTCGAACGGCGCAGCGGCTCCAATCAGAGAAGCCTTGGTCTTCGAATCAAGGCTCATATCGGTGCAAAGCAGTTTGACGAGGCCGAGAGGCAATTGGCGGCGATGCCGCAGAATGAAGCTGACACAATTGAACTTCGCCTGGCGTTGACCCAGGCGAGAATTCGGCACGCACAACTCGCTGAAGCGCAGAAGAGAATGCAGGAGATTTCAGGTGTTGCGTCCCCGCAAACGACGCCCGGCGGCGCCGAACCAATAGACTCACAGTCGGACCTTGGTCAACTCATGACTGAAGAGCTAAGGGGCCTGACACGACTTGAAGCCGAACTGATAGAAAAACTGCTGCCCACTGAATTGGACCAGGCCGAGCAGGCTGCGGTTATGAGTGCCTGCAGAAGCTACATCGCACAAGGTCAGACCCAGTTGGCGACAAATCTGATCAGGAGCTTCCGCCAATACTACCCGGACAATACGGCAGGTCTGGTTTATGAGAAGATGCTCTCCGAGCCTGACCCGCGAGATGTGCCGCAACAAAGACTCAAGGAAATTGAAGAGCAGGCATTGTCAAAAATTACCGACCCTATTCGCAAAGCGGTGCAGTATGGAATTCACTATCGCCGGTATGACCAGCCCGAGAAAGCGGTAGGCTACCTGAAACAGGCTCTCGATCCGCTGACCTCGCAAGGACGAATTCCAGGCGCCCCCGGCTCCGAACAAATGACGCTTGCCGCAAATCACCTTCTTGATATCGCAATCGTAGCCGAAGACTGGCAACTGGCGGATGAAGTTACCAAGGCGGCTCGACAGGGGAATCTCGATAGTTGCCAGGGGCAGGTCTTTGCGACCCGACTGGCCGTGGCCAAAGGCGAGTACAAGGATGCCTTGTCGAAAATTGACGAATGTCTGACGCAAAGACCCATATTCTCATTCGGCTATATGCTCAGAAGTAACATCAATGCGGCTCTGAACAATGAGCATGCCTCTGCGGAAGATATACAAAAAGCTGCCTCCTTAAATCCTCTGGATGGGACTATCGCCAAGGCGTCGGCGAGTCTGTTATATAGTCGCAATCTAGCGCTTGGCGCCGGCGTTACAGTGTCGCAGGTGGCGGAGACAAGGGATGCCCTGGAGAGAGCTGTCGCACTGAATCGGCGCGACCTGCCTCTGCTCGGCCTGTATGCGGACTATATAGCCCCGACAGAACCGCTCAGAGCAGTGGCGATTCGGCAGGATCTGCAGAAAGCTCAACCGAGCATGGAAAATGCAGTTCTGCTCGGCAGACTTGCGATGCAAGTGGCTTCAAAAGAAACTGCGCAGGCCAGCAAGGATGCATTGTTTGCCGTCGCCGACTCGGCCTTCGAGCAAGCCAGGCAGATAAATCCCCGCGACAGACAGATGCTCTATCACTACGCGGAATACTTGCGCGCCCGAGGTCAGGGCCAGAAGGCGAAGAGGTTGTTGGAGGAGTCGCAGGATGAAGAATTGCTCTGGAATCATTATTTCCAGGCCGGCCAATACGAGGATGCCGGCAGAGTGCTGGAGCAGTTGTACAAGAGCGGCGATAAGGACGGCGCCGTGCTCAAGGGTTTGTTGCTGGTCGCAGAAAAAACCTTCGATCAAGAGGCTGTAAAAAGATACTCCGAGGAACTTGTGACAGTTGAGGATACTCCTGAAAACAATCTTGCTCAAATCGGGACGTTTCTTAGGGTGGGCCTTGTCAAGGAGGCTGAGCACGAGCTGCAAAGCTTCAAGGAGAAGTATCCGGACGAGCCGAGAATACTACTGCTCCATGCGTGGCTGCTGATGAGACAGGGACAGTTGGAAAAGGCGCTCGAGCTGACGACCAAAAACCTCCAGAGCGATCCGGACAATTTCCTCGCCTGGCGGCTGAAAGGTGAGATAAACTTCTTCCGCGAAGACTACGACCGGGCAATCAGCGACCTGAGAAAGAGCAAAGTGTTGTTCGACGAGCCCGCCACCCGCGTCTCGCTGGCAAAAGCATATCTGCAGATGAAGCGGTACGAAGACGCCATAACCGAACTCAAGAATGCGATTGATGCGCCCGGCGCGCCGCTCGAAGCCAGGTCGTTGCTCGAGCACATATACTTTCGGCTTGGCAGGAAACAGGCGTTGACGAAATTCTACGCCGAGACTCTTGAGAAGTTTCCTCAAAGCGCCAGATGGCTCAATCAGGCAGGCGCATTTGCAATTAAGACCGGCCAGTTCGACAGGGCCGAACAGTATTATGGAAAAGCTCTCGAAACCAGACGCAAACTACATTCCGGCGGTGCCAACACCGAAGAGATACAAGACGCCCTGTATGCAGCAGCCTTTGACGGCTATTTGAAATCGCTCGTAGCCGGAGCCGGAACGCCGGATGCTAAAGGCTGGGACCCCGCCAAGCTGGACAAAGTCTTTGCGGAGGCGGGCAAGTATAAAGACAGCGCTTTTGCCCCTATGGCATATTTCCGAATGGCCCAGGCCAAATCGGCACTCGGTGACAAAGCGACTGCTATTGAGTACAGCCGAAAAGCTGTTGACCAAGCCGGGGCCAACGAGACGCTCGCCTCTGAGGTCTTGCAGAGAATGTACCTGCTGCTGGGATACGAGGAAGTGCTAAAGTACTGTCAGCAGAGGCTTCAAAGCGATCCTCAATCGCTCGTTGCCAATTTTACCATGTTTTATCTGGCCAAGATCAACGGCGAGTACGACAAGGCCATAGGATATATCGACAAATGCATAGAACTCACCACCGGCGATAGCCCCCGCCGGATGGCCTACACCCTGAGAAAAGGGAACATTCTGATTTTGGCCTATACGAAAAGCTCCGATAAGAATTACCTGAAAATGGCCGTCGCAGATTACGAAAGTCTGCTTGCTGAAATGCCGAGTAATACCGGTGTTGCGATGATTCTCAACAATTTGGCGTATTTGCTTGCTGAAAATGACGAAAGACTCTCAGACGCTCTTGGATATGCCAAAAGGGCATTTGACGCCAAGCCCAACGATCCGGGTGTGCTGGATACTTATGCTTATGTGTTGCTTAAGAACGGGAAGGCTTCACAGGCTGCCGAATTCCTTGCGGCGGCTCTGCAACAGTATCAGCAGGACAAGATTACCGTTCCGGCAGAGATATACGAGCACAAGGGCATGATAAAAGAGAAACTCGGAGCAAGAGCTGAAGCACTCGCTGCTTACAAACGGGCCCTGGAAGTGGGAGCCGATACGCTGTCACCAACAGCCCGTCAGCAGATAGAAAGGGCTATTGATCGCGTTTCGCCGTGAGGACTCGTGCGAAAGGCGCAACTACGTTGATGTGTCCAAGGCCTATACCTGCCTTAGCTCGTTGACTATGAATGGAGACTTCAGATGGCGCAAGAAAGACCGGCAGCTTCAAACCGGAGGCCAAGGTCGGCCGGGCAAGGTCCGGCGGCGACCTCCTCGCTGGCGCCGAGAGAGGTCTTCGGAATATTGCGCCGACACATGCTGCTGATGATTTTTCTGACTCTGCTCGGTCTGGGAGCAGGGGGAGGAACATGGAAACTTCTGCAGATCAAGTTTCCAAGATACACGGCCAGAACCTATATCCAGGTCTTGCCCCCGGTGGAAATCGATCCGATGACTATCGGCACCATACAATTGCAGAGGGACGTCTTATACGGACATCGCCAATCGATTGCCAGCCTGATTAAGCAACAAAGCACGATGGAGGACTTGCTCAAGAGGGATAATGTTAAAGAGACACAGTGGTATGAGGGCTTTCGGGGTGGGCCGGCAAGGAAGGACAGAAATCGCGTCAAGTATTTGAAGAAGCATTTCGGCGCCTACGCTCACAGGGATAGTGAGTTTGTTGAAATTTCGATGAGCTGCGGTTCCGCCAGGGAAGCGGCGGACGTCGTCAACGAAATGCTGGTACTGTTTCTTGCCAGCCGGGGAGTTTCCGAACAACGAGAAATATCAGACAGGCTGACGCAGCTCGATAGGCGTCGCCAGGACATTCAGGCGGAAGTGGACGCCGGCGAGAGGGCGCTGGACGATGTTCGTGCCGCATACGACCTGACCGATATTGAAAGGTCTGTGGGCCGCAATTTCCAGCACACCATCACGCTGAGGTTGAACAGCCTGGAGCTTCAGAAGGACGAGCTTGACTTGGTGATAAAACAATTCCAAGCCGACATAGGCAATCTCGAAGAATTGGCGAGAGGCCCCATCACCGAGCAGATCGCAGCCGTTATAGAAGGAGATGCGATCATGACGTCGCTTGCTCAGCAGCTTGCCTTTCAGGAGGCAGAACTCTCAGGCAAGCTCTCGAAGTTCGGCGACGATCACAGGGATGTTCGCCGGATAAGAGGTTCGATAGAAAAGGCCAGGAAGGAAAGAGAGCTTAGGAAGGCTGAAATCGCCGAGCTGACCAGGCGGGCTAATCTCATGAACGCCCAAGACACTTTGATCGTATTGCAGAAGAGATTCGAACAGTTGGAAGAAAGCCGGCAGGAGGCCGAGGCGAAGAAGAAACAGCTTGACCTAGCCCGGGTCCAATACGACAAGGCCCTGAAGATCAGAGACGAACGACTCGCCAGACTCGACTCGATCAAAGAGCAGATCGAAAAACTGAAGATAATGCACGATGACCCGAAGACACCCAAAGTGCTCGCTGTCGGGCAAGCTCGGCAGCCGCTGGAGATGGTGTTCTCCCGGCAGTGGTGGCTGTGGTTCCCAAGCGGTACGGTATTGGGCATGCTGCTCGGGGTAGGCCTGGCCTTTCTCGTCGAGCTGGCCAACGATTTGGTTCGAACGCCGAGTGCCGTTGCACGCTACGTGCGCGTTCCGCTTCTTGGTGTTATCCCCAACGCCTCTGAGGACCGCCAGGCCCGAAGAGTCGACCTTGCCCATGTTGTTCGCCAGGCGCCTTATTCTGTTGTGAGCGAATCTTACAGGCGGTGTCGGACGAACCTGAAGCTCTCCGGTCCTGCGGGGGCTTCCAGGACTTTGCTCGTTACCAGCGGCATGACCGGCGACGGCAAGACTTCTGTCGCGTCCAATCTTGCAGCGACCTTTGTCGCCTCGGACAAGAAAGTCCTGCTAATAGATGCAAACTTCAGAAAGCCGAATCTGCACACGCTGTTCCCGAGAGAGGAAACCGGCGACTCGGCCGAGCGCTTCGATTTTGGATTGAGCAGTGTGCTGACACACCAGTGTTCTTCCGGAGAAGCTGTCAGGTCCAGCGGCGTTGAGGGTCTCGGCATAATCGATTGCGGACCGGCGCCGGCGAATCCGGCCGAGCTGCTCGGCAGCGCCCGCATGGAATCGCTGCTCGCCGAGCAGCGCAGGAACTACGATTACATCATAATTGACGGTCCGCCCTCGCTGCTGGTAAGTGACGCCAAAGTGCTGGCCGCCCTTGTCGATGCGACGGTTCTGGTCTTCAACGCCACGGCGACAAGCAGGGGCGCTGCCCAGAGGACCGTTCGCGAATTGGAACAAGTCGATGCCACAATCATAGGCTGTGTGCTCTTTGCAGCAAGGTCTATGAAGGGCGGCTATTTCCAGGAGCAGTTCAAGTCATACAGAAGATATCACAAAAAAGCACGACTAGCCGGTAGTGCTGCCTGAGACCTCCGAGTATAATGTCGAACGCTCTTGAATGTCATTGACTCTGAACTGTGAATTTCTTCGTGAAAGGCTCATTTTATGGACAAGTTCTTAGTGACCGGTGGAGCGGGCTTTATCGGTTCGAGTATCTGCACGAAACTCGTCTCGCAAGGCTGTTTTGTGAGAGTCGTCGACAATCTGCTTACGGGTAAGAAAAGCAATCTTGCCGACGTTATCGACAAAATCGAATTCATTGAGGCCGATATGGGCGAGTCGGAGGTCGCCCAATCGGCTGTTAAAGATATCGATGTCGTTTTACATCAGGGTGCGTTGCCCTCGGTGCCGCTGAGCGTTGAGGATCCCGCCTCCACACACAAGCATTGTGTAGATGCGACCTTCACGCTTCTGTTGGCTGCCCGTGATGCGGGTGTAAAACGCTTCGTCTATGCGGCGAGTTCCTCGGCGTACGGAGATGCTCCGACCTCGCCGAAGACCGAAACAATGCCCACTAGCCCGCTCTCGCCTTATGCGGTCGGTAAGCTTGTCGGCGAATACTATTGCTCGGTTTTTTCCGGCGTCTTCGGCCTTGAGACGATTGCATTGCGGTACTTCAACGTTTTTGGCCCTCGTCAGGATCCGAAAAGCCAATATGCCGCCGCCATTCCGGCTTTTGTAACCGCCATATTGAAGGACAGACCGCCGACCATTTACGGCGACGGCGAGCAAAGCCGCGATTTCACATATATCGACAATGTAGTCAGCGCCAACTTACTCGCCGCGGGCGCCAAGCAGACCAACGGCGAAGTCATAAACATCGCCTGCGGCCAGGCTGTAACCGTCAACGAAATCATCGCCATGATCAACAAACTGTTAGGCAAGAGCGTCAAGCCTATTTATACCGACGCGCGCGCCGGAGACGTGAAACACTCCCTCGCCGACATCACCGCGGCACGAAACCTGATCGGCTTCGAGCCAATAGTGTCATTCTCTGAAGGCCTGCAACTGGCGATAGACTGGTACCGCAACAACCTCGTATGATTTCACGCGGCCGGATCTCTGCGACAAAGGTATAGCGCAGCTTGTCAATTCTTCCTCTCCCTCCGCGTCTCGGCCCTGTATCCTTCTATTTTCAGGGCAATGTTAAGAAATGTTGCGTTTAAGTGCGACTGTAGTCAGCATGCTTTCATGATCGACTTTAGTTTATCCGGGACTACAACCATTTCCACATGACCACAATCAAAACAAATGTTTACATTAACAAGAACTCCGGTCTTGAGAAACGTCTCCAGTTTAGCGTCGCTGGGACGAACATAGACTTTCCCAGTGGATTGGAGCGCGCCGGGCTTGACATTTGCGCCACCACATCTTAGACATTCATTTCCCTCATTCATAATGTAACCTTTCATCTAAAATCTTCTATATAAGCTCTGTGTCGCTAGATTGCTGTCTACGTAGTTCTTTCTGATTTAAGGATGCTCAGGACAAGTCCTGGCCTTTGTTGATTTCGGTTGTTTTAACACAGAGCCTTAGTGTTTTTATCGTAGTTTGACTATCAAGGCGAAATGAGATGACATGCAAGAAGATTGTTTTCGGACCAGAAAGGAGGCCCCGAAGGCTGTAGAAAATGGAGGTACGGAACATATAGAAAGGTCCCGGTGACGAGTCAGGGCTTCGAGGAAATATACAGAAAGAAATCCAATCTGTACCCTTCAAGACAAGTTTGTCGTGTAAATGACCAGTAAACGACTGAGCATCGGACTATCCTTCCTGACATACGTGAATAGGTGGCTGTCTCCAGTTTATAGCACCATTTACATGGCCCCACGCAATCGGTGCGATTCATCGCACCCTACCGATTCCGGGCAGAGAGGTGTTATGACGTGTAGGATGGGCAGGTTCCCTGCCCATGCGGTTCTGGCTATGACGTTTCCTGAGATTCCTTGTTGAAGAGCCTTTCTGCCGGGCAGCCGATCTCTCGCTGTTTGCAGTGCTTGCACGTGAACGAACCTCTAATGACGGCGTTTCCTCCGAACGACAACACGAACAGAAGGACCAGCAGCACGAGGACAAGCCAGTTGAAATCCCTGACGAGGAGAATGACTACGATCGCGGGCAATATCGCGACCATGAAATCCGGTAGCAGATCGGCCCAGGATACTTCCCTTTCGATGAATCTTCGAGGGTCCCCTCTGCTGAACACGAGTGAGCACAGTTTGCCTCTGCCCAGGCCGCATAGCTTGCCGTAGTAGTAACAATCAACACAACTGTGTTTCAGAATCCTGAACTCAATCCAAACACCGTACAAAACATACAGTATTCACAGCCAGACTGCCGGGGTCGACAGAATGTAGGCTCCCACGACATAAACAGATATCGAAACAACAACAGCCGCTAAGACCATCGACGCCGGAAAGTTCTCATATTTTTCCGTATTCTCCATGGTTCTTCCTTTCTGTCTCGGCCCACACAATACCCTAACTTCCTGTCGAGCACAATTGAGAATTATCCGCTGTGTCTTGCTGGCAAAGCAAGGCAATCTGTAGGGCAGATTGTTTGCCCATGCAGATTAGCAGCATGGGCAAACGGGCCCGCCCTGAGCGAAGTCGAATAGGTTACCATCCTACGAAGGACGTGACACAAAGGCGAATGGGAAGAACCATGAAGAAATATGTGAGGTATCCTGCGATTTCCACAAACTTCAACCTCTGCCCAGACTATTCTTCTCTCGAATCTATCCCAGGGCCCCGCTGTCTTCACACGGCCTACATATCAGCTAGACAAGCTCGGAAGAAGTACCTTCAACAGAAAGGCTCCGTAAGGTGGTACAAATACAGTGTTTAAGGGTCGCCAAAACAGGAACATACCATAAGAAACAACGTTCTGGAGGATTGCATTGGGATTCTTGAATGGCTTTAATTTAATGGAGGCGTTACAATTCTCCGTGCATGAACAACAGAAATGTATATGTCATCGGCGGGCCTAACGGCTCAGGCAAGACAACGCTTGCAGTAAAGTTTCTGCCCGAATACGCCAGGTGCACTAATTATGAAAAAGCGGTTATCTTTGCATGATAAGGCCCTTCTGGCTATGACCGAGGCCGTAAGAGAGGTCATCGAGCGGCACAAGAAAGAGAAACGGCCGCTTGCCATCTGGGATCCGAAGGCGAAGAAGGTTGCATTCATTTCGCCTGAAGCAGCCTTGCGCAAACATGACAGAGAGGTGCGGGCAGGCAATTAGATTGGCTGTTGACGAGAGGATTCTTGTTGTGTTGAGGTGGATGGATTGCAGGCATACGGCAAGCAAGCTCAGTGTCTGGGAAATCCCAGGATACATGAAGCGGGATGGGAAATGTCGGAAAGAAAGCGGATTCCTTGAAAGAAACTCTCTGCTCATGCGTCTGATAAAAAGAACCTGTTATTGCCAAGGAGCAACACAAGATGCAGAACTTCAACTACAGTTGCCCCAAATACGGCAACACCCAGTGCGACACCGGCCAGATGAGAGCGGCAGGGGGGTTTTGGAGCAAAATCTTCGACGTCCAGAGCCGAAAATTCACATCCGTAACATGCACAAGCTGCCGCTACACAGAATTCTACCAGGCAGACTCGAGCAAATTAGGCAGCCTCTTCGACCTCTTCACGAATTGAAGATCCTGGACGCTCTGTCGCGGGTAGCACGTTGCATTCTACTATGGAGTTGCCTGAGATTTCTTGTTGAAGAGTCTTTCTGCCTTGCCCCACAAAATACCATGATCTCCTGCTGAGAACAAATGAGAACTCGGCAAGGTGTTTTCTTCATGAAGCCTGCCTGGGCGACCACACAGGGTCGCCCCTACAAAACCCTGTAATCCCGTCTGAAGATGCCTTGCGGGATTTGTTTTGACGGCGAAGGCACGCAGGCCGTTGTCCTTCGTGTGTTAATCCGCCTTTGGACGCCGGACCGCTCTTGATATGTTGGCTTGCTATTGCTATCCTCGTGCGTCAGATATGAGCACTGGGACCGCACGAGGCTATGAATACAAGGGAAGCTAAGGGGATCTTTTCTTTGTTCGGCAAATTGGGGCCGGGGCTGCTCCTGGCTGCGACCGCCATCGGCGCGAGCCATCTCGTCATGAGTCCCAAGGCCGGCTCGGCGTTCGGATTTCAACTGCTCTGGCTCGTGGCACTGACTCATCTGTTCAAGTATCACGCCTTCGAGTTCGGCCCGCGCTACGCAGCGGCGACCGGCGAGTCTCTCATCGCCGGGTACATGAGACTTCCCGGCCCCAGGGGATGGGCCCTGTGGATTCTCCTGTTCGGAACCGTAGCCCAGGGTATCGGGGTTCTGGCCGGTGTCGTCAGCATAGCTGCCGCCGTACTCTATGCATTCGTGGGCCGAATGCCTTTCGAGTTCTACAGTGCTTTGATCATTGTAACAGTACTTGCCTTCTTGATTCTCGGCGGGTACGGCTGGCTGGATTTTCTCAACAAGATCATGATGGTCGTTCTTTTCCTGGCGACGGTGGCGGTGTTCATTCCGGTCATTCCTCGCCCCGGCGTGTTCGTACATTTCGTTGTGCCGTCTATTCCGCAAGGATCCATCCCTCTCATTGCCGCGATTCTAGGTTGGATGCCTACGGGGATAGACGTCTCCATCTGGCACTCTCTCTGGACGCTGGAAAAACACCCCGAGCTGGCTTCGTCCGGCAAGTCCGCAGCCGGGGCTTCGGCGAGCCGGCTCCGGATACTGGGCTTGGCGCTGATGGACATGAGAATAGGATACGTGTTGTCTTTCGTCGTGGCCTCGATCTTCCTTCTATTGGGGGCGATGTTTCTTCACGGAACGAGCCGTCAAATCGACGGGGTGGAATTTGCCGAGTCCCTGGCGGCCATCTACGTCCAACAGATCGGGTCCTGGATGTACTTCGTTTTCATGATCGCAGCATTCTCGGCCATGTTTTCGACGACATACACCGTGATGGACGGCTTCTCCCGGTCCTTTGCCGAGACCGTCTCGACTCTCCGGCCGGGCATGAGAGCGAAATGGTGGGCGAGGCTCTATTGGGCATTCGTTTCAGTGGCGGCGACGTTCGCCTTCGTGATGGTGGTGACAGTCAGGAACCCGGTCACCCTGGTCATGCTGGTTGCGCTGCTGAGCCTCTGCGTTGCGCCGCTTTACTACTTGCTCAACTACTACTGCGTGACGCGCTTCATAAAGGAGCAGAAGTTCAGGCTCGGGACGCCGGCCCGAGTGCTCGCCGTTGCGGGCATTGTTGTGATGTTCCTGGCCACATTGGTCTGCGCAGCATCCAGGCTGAACATCCTCAAATGACCGCCCGCAATCGCATGCCCGCGGAAGAATCATTACGTACTCCGTTTTGCCGGAAATAGATGGATGTCCCCCGAGTTCATTATGAAGTCAGATGGGAGTTGTCGCAAAGAAAGCGGATTCCTTGAACGAAACTCTGTGCTCATGCGTCTATCAAAGAGAACCTGTTATTCTAAAGGAGCAACATAAGATGCAGAACTTCAACTACAGTTGTCCCAAATGCGGCAACACCCAATGCGAAACCGGCCAGATGAGAGCGGCAGGGGGGTTCTGGAGCAAAATCTTCGACGTCCAGAGCCGAAAATTCACCTCCGTAACATGCACAAGCTGCCGCTACACAGAATTCTACCAGGCAGACTCGAGCAAATTAGGCAGCCTCTTCGACCTCTTCACGAATTGACGGTCTTGTGCGTTCTGCCCCAAGTGAGCACCGATGAGCAGGTTCGCTACCAATGCGGTTCGGGTTACATCAGATCAACAACATGGGCAAACGAATTGCCCACACTGCCGACTGAGGAACACGGATTAGATCGTGTAGGGTGCGATATTTCCCACCATTTCCCTTACACCTATTCATTCTCCGACGGAATGAGAAATAGCCTCAAAATCAGGAGGGTTGCTATTCTCCCGGCATTGGCACAACCAATCGGGTCTGTAAACTCCTTCTTTGACCCAACGGTGAAAGCTCGAATGTTTCCATTGATGAGGACACCTCGCATGTCCGTGCTTCACCGGATTGTAGTGAACATAATCCATATGCCTGGCAAAATCCTGCTGATCGCGAATGAGATGCTCCCAGAACCGCCTCTGCCAAACGCCGTGCTCGCCCCTTTTCATTCTTGATCCCGATACAGGCGCATCCTGACCGTCACAGGCAAGCCAGAATTTGGTAAATCTCCTTTCTATTCTCACGAGGGAACATGTCTTCAGTGGATGTGCAGGTACGGATTTCACGTCTCTCTACGCCAAAAAAATCCATAAGGGTTCGACGAAGTCTATAGAAGGCCTTTTGGGAGCCGCAAGAGGTCTTGGTGTTTCTGCCCCTCATCTTTTCCAAGATACTTTTGTGTAACTCCCCTATGGTTACTATTCCCGCTGCCTCCTCGTCTGGAATGTCAATGTTGAATGTGGCCTCCACTTCCAAAAGCAATTCAACTGAGTCAAGTCCCATGATACACCTCGTTATGCACAATTCTGTTTTGTTCTCGCGGAAACACAGCTTAGTATATGTGAAGGTACTGTCAACAACTTAATCATGCCATAGTTGAGAATAGTTTGGCACGCCCCACTCTGCACAGATCGGCTTCACTTGCGGCGCTTGAATGTCACAATAGCAAAGAAATACGTCCCGGCGCCACGAAAACACCGTCTATAGTCGGGTATGATTTCATTCCATCAGCAATTGGTGCGAAATATCGCACCCTACCGATTGCCATTTCAAGCCCGCAGTAGCGCGTAGGGTGCGATATTTCGCACCACATTCCTTATAGCCGCCAGGGGCTTCGCATGGGGCGGGTTAGCAATCTGTTGGCCTGGTCGTTGTTGATGAATTCTTCGCGCTCCGGGTCCCATTTGAGCTTTCGGTCCAATCTTATTGCGATGTCATCGAGGTGGCAGATCGTGTCGGAGCGCAGCGCCGTTTCGACGGGACACATCGTTCGCCGGCGGCTCTTGACGCACTCTAGAAAATTGCGGCGGTGATTGTTGCTCCGCGGCAGGTGAATTTCATCGGGGCCGATCATCGCGGTCAGCAGGGACCTGGGCTCGGCGTCGAGATATCCCCGGCCCACCAGGACCCAGCCTTCGGTGCCGATAAACAGTATCCCGGGGCCTTTGCGGACTTCGAATTGTCTCGCACGCTTGATGGCGATCCTCGTGCTCGCGTGGATCATCTTGACTCCGTTGGCATACGTGTGCTCGACCTCCCATTCAACGGGCGTGTCGGCCAGGCCGTCGGCGGGGATGACGCCTGTGCCTTCTATTTCGAGCGGACCCGTCTCGTCGGTTCCGTTGCCCCACTGGGCGATATCGACGTGGTGGATTCCCCAGGCGCCGCCGAGGCCGCCCAGCGAATAGTCGTAAATATGCGTCCACATACCATCGGTTCCCATCGCTCGCGAGGCGCATCGTTCGTACGTGTATGGCTTCCATGGCGCCGGACCGAGCCATGTGTCATAGTCGAACTCGTCCTTATCCGGGACGGGTTGGTTCGGTTGATTCGGGCAGGTGATACTGGCGTACGAGCTGACCATTATCGTCAGGAGCTTGCCGATCTTTTCATTCCGCGCCAGCTCACAGGCAAAGCGGAATTTCTCGTCGGACCGCTGCTGCGCGCCGAACTGGAAGACGACGCCGTAGCGATTGACCGCACTTCGCACCGCCTTTGCCTCCGTGACACTCATGGCCAACGGCTTTTCGTAATACATGTCCTTGCGATTGCGGGCGGCTTCGATACCTATCAGCGCGTGCCAATGGTCGGGTGTCACAACCGTCACGGCGTCGATATCGTCCCGGGCGAGCAACTCGCGATAGTCACGATAGGCTTTGAAACCTTTGCCACCGTAATGCTTGGCGACCCTCTCGACGGCCCTCTGGCGAAACATCTCGCGCAGATCGCTGACGGCGACGGCCTGCACGTCGTCGTATCCGAGGAATGTTCGCAGATGCCCGCCCCCCATGCTGCCGACGCCGATGAATCCCATGGCGACTTTCTCGCTCGGCGGCACGGCTCCGTTTGCGCCGAGCACCGACGACGGGACGATGTAGGGAAAACCCGCCGCACCTAACGCAGCGCCGCCCAGGCTCTTTAGAAACTGTCGGCGATTTGTGTTACTATCTCTCATGAAGTACGTCCCTTGTTATATGCACTGACTTTCGACGCTCCATTATACCGCTCTGCTCCCGTCGCTACAACTCTTAGAAGTCTGTGTCATCTCGACTCCGAGCCGAAGGTGGAATGGAGAGATCTGTTCAAGAATAGATTCCTCCACGCAGCCTGTCCTGAGCGCAGTCGAACGGGTCCCAACTTGCGTTGGGACTCCGGTCGGAATGACAGGCTTTCTGATCCAGGTTGGCGAGTTACCAGGCTTTGCCGCTGAGCAGGTGCGTCTTGGACCGTCCGCCGCGCCACAAATCGTATTTCGGATCGGCGTATCGGTCGAAGAACCGATAGAGCTTCGTGCGGAGTCCCTTCTGAACGTCGGACTGTTTCGGCTGGCCGTACAGATTGAACCGCTCGTTGGGATCATTTTTCAGATCGTATAACTCATGAGGGCCTTGCCGCAATCGCTCGACGTACTTCCATTCTGCGGTCCGGATAGCCCTGACGTTTTCAAATTCGTAGAAGACGACATTGTCCCATTGCAGACTCTTTCCTTTCAAGGCGGGCGAATAATCCCGGCCGGGCGGCTTCGGGTTACTCGGTGCCTCGCCCGCCAAACCGATGTGCCCGAGAACGGTTACAAGCAAGTCGTAATTGCTTACCATCAGGTTTGACTTGCGAGCAGGGGGGATTGTCCCCTGGTGTCGAAATATCAACGGAATTCGCATCGTGCTGTCAAAGGCATGCAGTGGCCGAGTGTGATCGCCCATCCCCCAGAGCCCATTTTGACCGCCGGCCCAGCCCTGGTCGGCCGTGAAGATCACGAGCGTGTCCTCGTCCAGCCCGTGTTCTTTCAACGTGTGCATGATCTGCCCCGCACCATCGTCGATGGCGCTGAGTTCGCAGGCGTACCGCCGTATGGCATCGACGTTGCCGATATACTGTTTGTTGTTGACAAGCCAGGGATGTGTCGATCCGCGGGGGAAAGATCGCAAGTCCTTATCGCTGTAATATTGAGTGTGGCGGTTGCGGGGCGGCTTGTTGAGCGACGAGCCGAGACCGTACGGTCCGTTGTACGACAAGAACAAAAAGAACGGGTGGTCCTTGTTCTGCTCGATAAATTTCGTTCCGTGCTCAGTCCAGAGATCGGTCAGGTATTTCGGTTCGATGCGGACTTTCCCGTCTTCGATGACTTCCGCGTCGTAAAATGTGCTTGTACCCCCGTGCGGCATGGTGATCCAATAGCTGAATCCTTCCTGTGGGCGCATGTTGTTGCCGAGGTGCCATTTGCCGACAAGCCCGCAGGCATATCCGTTCTCAGAAAGGATTTGGGGCAGAGTCCGGAACTCGGCGATTGTGCTGTACGCCTTGGCGCCCATTTGCGCTTCGCCACGGCCCAGGTAACAGTGGACTCCGTGCTGTGACGGAATGAGCCCTGTAAGATAGGTGGCGCGCGTCGGTGAGCACACCGCGTTCGAGCTGAACGCTCTCGTGAAACGAACACCCTCGGTCGCGAGGCGGTCGATATGCGGAGTCCTGATGTCGGGATTTCCATAGCAGCCCAGGGTCCAGGCGCCGTGGTTGTCGGTCATGATGAGCACGACATTTAGGCAGCGTCCGGAGGCCGAAGCCGCACACAATCTGCTCGCAAGCGCCGCCGAGCAGTAAACCGATTTTCGCAGGAATTCTCGCCTATTCATTTTCTGTCGTCTCCGGTCACTTGCTGTCCAGGTGTTTTTGTCGCCGACATTATGAATCATACGATATGGCCCCGTCCGCTGCAAGGGGCGCATCCGAACGCGATCAGGGGGGCAAAAACGCTGCGACCTTAAAAGGATCTTGAAAACTTGCCGTTAATCGTCTATAATGTCCAGAAAAGGGTGGTAAATTCGGCGAGGGGGGTGGGCTTTTGTCAGGAGTCAGAATGATGCAACCGACAAATGAAGTCAAATCAGACTATTTTCGATTTTCGATTGGCGATTTTCGATTTCTGTTCTGCCAATCGCCAATCGGCAATCGCAAATCGAAAATCCTCCTCGTGCTTCTTGTTCTTGTCGCGATGGAGGTCTTTTCCGTTGGGATTTGCTGTCACGCCGGGGAGAATGATTGGTTCAAGTATTTGGGCACCAAGGAAGCGAAGAAAGCCCCGCGCAAGAGCATTAATGCGGCTGAGGCACTGCCGCCTCTGCCGCTGCCCGCGACGCCGCTGCGAAGAACAGAGCGCAAGAAGCCCCCGCAACCGGATTACCTGGTTGGAAAGGTTATCTGGGGTGAATCCGCCTCATTTGTCGATACGACGGGCGAGGCATTGGAGATCGCCGATTGGAATCTCTGCCCCACGGATACGCAGAAATTCGTGGAAAATTCGCGGGCAGTGGATCTGACCTATCACTGGCAGAACACAAATCTCAATGATTTTCACTTTGACCCGAAGAAACTGCCTGCCTTGCTGTTCAGCGGCGTGCGAACGTTAAGGCTGAGCGATTCACACATCCAGGCCCTGCGCGACTACGTTCTGAACGGCGGCATGATTATCTGCGATTCGATCGCCGGTTCCCCATATTTCTACGAGTCGGCCAAGAAGATTTTCCTTCGGGCCTTTGGCGATTCTCGCTTTCGCACAATCCCGGCCGACCATCCGGTCTACCACATGATTGTTGATATTGACAAGGTATCGTATCGGGGCAACAAAAGGTCCGATCCCTTCCTGGAAGGCATTTACGTCGGCAGCCGGATTGGCGTGCTCGTTTCGAAGTTCGGCCTGGGCTGTGGATGGAACCGCAATACCGAGAGGCTCAAGGAACTCCCAAAGGCCGCTTACTATGACACCAATAGCGCCAATGAGATTGGAGTCGACCTGGCCGCATACATCGTGGGCTACGCCGAGGTCGGGCTTGTCGAGGGCAGGCCCGAGGTATTTGGCCTGGCCGACCAGAAGAGACCGACGGATGAATTCGTATTCGCCCAGATCAAGCATGACGGTCTCTGGAACGTGCATCCGGGCGCAGCGACGGCGTTGCTCATGAAACTGCGGCGATACACCTCCGTGCGAGTGAATCTAAAACGCGTCGGCGTCGACGCCGGACGGGACGACCTCTCGCCGTACCCGTTCATGTACCTGACGGGGCTGGACAACTTCTCCTTTTCCGAGCAAGAAGTCAGCGCTCTGCAAAAATACCTTAACTACGGCGGTGTGCTCCTTGTCAATAACGGCCTTGGACTGGGCACTTTCGATACGGCCGTCCGGCGGGAGCTGGACAAGCTGCTGCCCGATGCGCCGCTGCAGCAGATCGCGCCGAGCAACGATATATTCAGCAGCCTGTTCGATGCCTCAACCGTGCGGTATTCACCGTCATTAGCCAAGAGCAAACCGCAGTTGAATAATCAGCCGTACCTGTTGGGCGCTACCATCGACGGAGATCTCAGGGTGATTTACAGCCCCTACGATCTCGAGGCCGGCTGGCTCGAAGTCCACTATCCGCTGGCCAGAGGCTATGAATCCGTCTCTTCGCAGCGGCTTGGAATGAACATCATCATTTATCTTATGACTCATTAAGGTGGAGTTTTTATGTCGGATGCAATTGCAGTAACTGTACAATGCCCGGAGTGTGGCAAGACGTACAAGATGAGCCACACTTCACCTGGGAAAAGAGCCCGCTGCAGGTGCGGGTGCCAATTTGAGATCACGCCTGAAAACGTAGCGCCGGACGATTCCCGCCAGCCCCAGAGACGTGAATTATCCGATGACGAGGCGCTCGCCGCAGTCGAGCGGATGACGAAGCTCAAAGCGGCTATATTGAGTGAGGTGGGAAAGATCATTGTCGGCCAGAGAGGAGTCCTGGAGCAGATACTCGCGGCATTTTTCGCCGGGGGGCATTGTCTTGTTTTGGGAGTTCCGGGCCTGGCGAAAACGCTTATGGTCCACAGTTTGGCCCAGACAATGCATCTTAATTTCAAACGAATTCAATTCACTCCTGATTTGATGCCGACCGATATTACCGGTACGAAAATCCTGGAAGAAGACCCCGATACCCGGCAGCGGCGGTTTACTTTTCATAAGGGGCCTATCTTCACAAATGTCCTGCTGGCCGATGAAATCAACCGTACGCCTCCGAAGACGCAGGCGGCTCTTCTGGAAGCCATGCAGGAGCATCAAGTGACAACCGGGGGTGACACGTATAAATTACCTGCGCCTTTCTTGGTGCTGGCGACGCAAAACCCCCTGGAACTCGAAGGCACCTATCCTCTGCCCGAAGCGCAACTGGACCGTTTCATCCTGCTGGTAAAGGTTGACTACCCCAGCCTCGAGGAAGAGGAGAAAATCCTGCTCTCGACGACCGGTTCCGATGGAGAGGCGCTCAAGAGTCTCGTAGATGCAAGATCCGTGACAATGTACCAGGATCTGGTCAGGCGAGTTCCCGTCAGCGAGCACGTGGCGAACTACGCGGCGAGATTATGTCGTGCGACCAGGCCCAAGGCCGACGACGTTCCCGACTTTGTCAAGAAATACGTGCGTTACGGATGCGGACCTCGCGCCGGGCAATCCCTGCTTCTTTGCGCCAAGGCGCACGTCGTCCTTAACGGGCGCTTCAACGTCTCCTGTGAAGACATCCGCAATTATGCTTTGCCCGTCATGCGTCACCGGGTGATACTCAATTTTGCCGCCGCCAGCGAGGGACTCGATTCGGACGACATTATCACGAGACTTTTGGAGACGGCCAGCGAGTCCCAGTAAAAGAATGTTCAGACACGGATTCACACAGATTTACGCAGATTTTTGCACTTTCATTCCTTTGACCCGTGTCAATCCGTGTTAATCAGTGTCTAGTAAAGAGTTTTACATATTTGGATTTTGCTTTGAGTGAATCAGGCGAATATCGCTATCTTCCAGCCCACATGGCCGAGCGCCTCCGCGGCATCGAAATTGGCGTGCGCAGACCGATGGACGGCAGCAACCAGGGCCTGCACAGGTCTCCGGCCTTCGGCTCGTCGGTGGAGTTCGCCGAGTATCGCGAGTACATGCCGGGGGACCCGATTTCGCAGATCGACTGGCCCGTCTACGCGCGCAGCGACCGTTACGTCATCAGGCGATTCCACGAAGATGTCAGCATCCGCTGCTATGTTATGCTCGATGTCTCCGGCTCTATGGGGTACAAGGGCAGCGGGGCGATGAGCAAAATCGAATACGCCAGTTATCTCGCAGCGGCGATGCTGTACGTTATGATACAGCAGAGCGACACCTCTTCGCTGATTACATTCGACACCGAGATTCGCAGCAACCATGAGCCGACAAGCAGTTTTACGCGGCTCAAACCAATGCTGCTCGAACTCGAGAATCTTGAGCCGGGCAAAGCAGAAGGCGACATCGAAGCGAATCTGCACCGCGCCGCCGAGATGATCAAGGGCAGGGCGTTGGTGGTGATCATTTCCGATTTTCTCGAAGAGCCCGAGAAGATCATCAGAGGCATCAACCATCTCCACCACGACGGCAAAGAGGTCACGTTGTTTCATATAATGGACCCCACTGAAGTGAACATGCCGCTATCGGGCCTGCTCGACATCGTCTCGATGGAAGGCCACGGAAAACTGACGGTGGATTTCGGTCGGATCAAGGAGGATTACCTGGAGTCGTTGCGCCGTTATCTCGACCAGTTGCGGGCCGGGTGCCAGAGAATCCGTGCCGATTATATCTTCGCCGACACAGGGCTGGATATCTACGATGCGATCCTGCAGAGGAGGAAAGTCGGATGATCTTTTCCGCCCCCATGTTTCTCTATCTTCTGCCCGCGGCAGGATTGCCCGTTTTGTTTCACTTCTTTCTGAAGCAGAAGAAACGCGAGATTCTCTTTCCGACCTTGATGTTTTTCTATCGAACCGATCCGAGGTTGAACTCGCGGCGGAAGATTCATCAATTATTATTACTCTTGATGCGCATTTTGTTGATAGCATTTATTCTGCTGGCCCTGTCGCGGCCGCGATTTCAAAGTTCGGCGGCAATCGGCGGAAAGATCTCAGTGGTCGCGGTGGTCGATAACTCAGGCTCGATGAGCGACGCCGCCGGCGGCGACAAGACCAAGCTGGAATTGGCTGTGGAAGGGGCCAGGGGACTCGTTTCGGCGCTGGGCCAAAGCGCCAGGATGAGCATTGTGACACTTGTCGAAGACCCCGCCGTAACATCGAGTAATTCACTCACGTCGGACAAGGAATCCTTACTTTCGTCGCTCGGTGAAATAACGCCAACCGCCGCGACGGGCAACGCCCAACGCGCTTTAGGCAAAGCCTTCAAGCTTCTCGACGCGAATTCTGCCTCCGGCGGGGTCGTCCATGTCTTCAGCGATCTCCAGGAATCGGAATGGATCGATGACGCCCTCGGTGGCGAATCGGCGGATGCCTCGATCAAGATATATTTGCACAGGATTGAATCTCAGACCCGCAAGGAAGCGAACGTGGCGATAAGTTCGATTCAGTTTCCGCAGCAGAAGATCCTGCCCAGGCATCCTGTGAAAATCGGCGTTGTTTGCAGGAACAACTCGCAAGCGACGGCTACTATTCGACTCAACTCTGTGGACGATCAGGAGAACAGGAATACACAACAGGTTGTGCTCGAGCCGGGCAGGGCCCAGACGATAGAGGTCGCAATAAACCCGGAGGCATCCGGCCACCACTGGGTCAGGACATGGATCGAGGGCGACGGCTTTTCCGCCGACAACGCCGCGGCAATTGGCATTGTGTGCGGACGAACCGCGACGGTTTTGTTCGGTGGTTCGCGAGACGAGTTCGGCGTATTACCGACAGCCTTCTCACCGGATAATTGCGGGCAGTTCACCGGCATGATTTCAAAGTTTGGCCCGCTAAGCTCAATACCGCAGGCAGAGGGCGAAGAGCCGATACTAATTGTCACCACCTGGCAAGAAATCAGGCTTGTAGGCCAGAATTCGGCGGCGCTCAAGGAGTACGTCGAAGCCGGTGGCAATCTGCTCGTTGTCCCGTCACTCAAGAGAATCAGCGCCAAAGGGAAGCCGCCGGACTTCCTCGGCGCCAACACCAAGACCCGCATGTCGCATCCTCGCGGCGTCAGAATAGAGGCATTGGGGACGGACTGTGACTTCTGGAGCCGGATTCGCGAAGCGACGGGGACTGTTTCGCTCGGCGGCGCAAGCGTCCTGACCTTCTATCCCCTGGCTCTATCCGAAGGATTCACCCCGCTTTTGGCTGCGAGTTTCGACAGAGTAATACTGGCCCACAAGAAACTCGGCGCCGGAAATATCTACACCAGCGGCACAGCATTCGATCCGCGATGGAACACGCTTCCTCTGACAGGGCTGATTGTCGTGATGGCGCAGACCATCGCTGTCGAAGGAACGTCGCTTGAGCAGGATTCGATGGTCTCGCTGGTTGCCGGAGAAACGCCCGAGCGGATAAACACCGGCGCCCAGCAGGCGGAGTTTCTTTCTCTAACGGGCAATGCGATCGAATGGAAGGGTCCCGCGAACGAAATGCCTGCGTTTTCAAAGTCGGGCGTCTATCTGGTCAAATCGGGTGACAAGGAGTACTGCGTGTCCGTTCGTTCATCGGACAAAGAAGGCCTGACGCAATTCGTCGCCGGCTCGCACCTCCCCGCCCTGGACAGAATAACACACGAGATTGTCGACTACGATCCAGCCAAAGGATTCGAAAAGTATCACCACGGACAGAATCGGACATTCAATCTCTTTCTGCCTCTTCTTCTGCTGGCCACCCTGGCGCTGCTTGTCGAAGGATGGCTGGCCAACCCGCGCAGAGCCAGGTCCCAAGAAACATCGCGATCGAAAGGCACGCCCCAAACCGTCCGGGCTGGACAATCGGACAGTCGCCGCGACAAACCAAATCCCCAAGTTCTTGTAAGCGGGGGGGCCGGATAATGGAAGTGCTCAGATGGCGCACACATCTTCATCCGGTACTGGCCGCGGCGATGATCCTGATTCTCGTCGCCTGGCTGATAATCCTCTTCAAGCGGCAAATGACAAATCGTTCGTTGAAACAGACCGTCCTTCTACTGCTGCCCAAGGTCTTGATCGTGTTGCTTTTGATCCTGGCGTATTTCGATCCGGTTCGCAGTGTGATACAAAAACCCAAGAAGGACAAGAAGATCATGGTCCTGGTCGATTCATCCTCGTCCATGGACTGTGAGGACGAGCCGGGAGTCAGCCGCGCCGACAGGGCCTCCAGATTATCCAACGATCTCAGTGACAAACTGGGATCTTTCATCGATCTTGAGATCGTGGACTTCGATATGGATGTGCACGGCGCCGGCGATACGCAGCAGACCGCCGAACAAATCCGAGGAACAAATCTAGCGAAATCTCTCATTACGGTGGCAGAGAAAGCGAACAATTCAGACTATATGGCCGCGATCCTGCTCACCGACGGCGGGGACGAATTGGTCCGCAATCCCAGATTGCCCCAGGTGCCGCTTCATGTCGCGAGTCTGGGGACCTCTCCTCAGACGTGGGATGATCTGTCTGTAACAGATGTCACGGTGCCGTCTGTCGCCGAGGCGGGCGGCAAGGTGGAAGTATCCGCCGACATCCTTGCGCGTTTTGCCACGAAGGACTTCGAGATAAAGGTCCCAATGGTTCGGGTCAGGCTCGAAGAGAAACAGCAGGATGAGTGGAAGGCTCGGGGTTCCGAGTTTGTGCGTTTTGACAATCCGAAGACGCGCGTGCGGTTTTCCATTGATGCTCCATCCGAGCCCGGCACCAAGACGTATCGCATCAACGTCCAAAACATGCCGGGCGAGCTGTCCGACCTTAACAATACGCGGAATTTCGACCTTCAAGTGCGCGAGGACACCCTGCACGTACTGTTCTTTGCCCAGGAATTGGGCTGGGATTTCAGCATGATACGCAAAGAGCTTGCGGGGGACCCTGCCGTCGAGCTGACCGCTTTGTTTCGCGTCACCGAGCAGCGGTTCGTAGTCCAGGGAAGCCGCCAGCCGGGTGATGAGCAGCTCGAGGCAGGTTTTCCAGAATCCAAAGCGGTTCTCGATCTGTTCAAGTGTGTGATCGTCGGCTCCTTCGGTGCTTCGCAGTGGCGTCAGGGGCAGTTCAAAGCTCTGGCCGATTATGTCCGGGACGGCGGGGCGGTCGTATTCCTGGGCGGCGAAGAATCATTCGGCCGAGGCGGTTATGCCGGAACACCGATCGAGCCACTGCTGCCCTGGCGGATAGGCAATTCACAGTCGGCGTTTCAAGTCGGCAGCTTCAGTGTCAGCGTTCCGGCGGCCGCGGCCGCAAACACCATCATCGCCGAGACCGCGAGGATCATCTCTCAGTTGGACTCGGCGTCCGTGGAAAGCGTGAATGTCGAAGGCCCTCTCAAGAGCGGCGCAGTGACCTTGCTCGAGGCTTCGGTTGCGGGCAGGTCGGTGCCTCTGATTTCGATGCAGCGTTTCGGCCAGGGACAAACGATGGCGATCGCCACGAATACGCTTTGGAAGTGGCGCCGGACCTCGGCTGAACTTATCGAAGCACACGGCCATTTCTGGCGGCAGACCGTCAAGAACATGACGGGTTGGGAAGAAGGCCAGCGATTCATCTCGGTCAAGTGGGACCAGGAGCAATACAACCCGGGCCAAAGCGCCCTGGCTACGATCCGCGTTGCCGGGCGCCACGCTGCGGGCCAATTGCAGCTGACGGCTCAAAAGAGGGTGGACGGAAAATCGGCGTCTGTTCCCTGCGAGCCGACGATGGGACGCGAAAACACGTTCACGGCCGAGATCGGCTTTGCCAAGAGTGCTCAATACGTTTTCGAATTGCAGGCCCTCGTCGGCGACCAGATCCTGGAGTCGTATCAGAGGACGATTACGGTCGGCACCAAGCTCAACGAGGGCGCCAATCTGGAGGTGGACCACGCCTTTCTCAGCAGCCTGGCCTCTCAGGGCGGCGGTATGTACTTTCCCGAAACACAATTCGAAAGTCTGATCGGAACATTGCGAAGTCAGATTCTCGGCCGGGTAGTCAGTATGGAAATCCCGTTGATCGAGGATAGTTATGTCTATATCCTTATTTTTGTTGGCATCCTGGTTTTGGAATGGGTAATTCGCAGAAAGATGAATCTTCTATGATCGCAGGAGTGAAAATGATCAATCCGAGAGGACAGACTCACCGTCCTCTGTCATTGCGAGGCCCGAAGGGCCGCGGCAATCTCTCGCGTAACGTGCAAAGAGGACCGTCGCTGAGTTTGAGATTGCTTCGCTTCGCTCGCAATGACGGGCTCTGGCTTAGTGTTTTCTGCCGAGCGCGAGAACTTTGTCTGGCCAACGGACGGTTGGCGCCGGCGATTCTCTTGGTCTTGCTTTATCTTTCAGCCTTTGCCCGGGCGGCGCCAAGAAAAGCGGCAGTCTATTACTCCGACGGCAAGGTTCTGACAGGCAGCATCTCGCTGACATCGGGACGCACGTTAAAACTGAATATCCCCAAGGGCGGCAAGCTCAAGACCACGGATATGATAACCGGCGCAGATGCGCAGTACGGCAAGGTCCGTCAATTCACCTTCGAACCGGTGAGCGAGATTCGTTTTCATCCCGAGAGAGAGGAAATACGCCAGAACTGGAAGTTCGTCGAAACGACCAAGTACGACGAGAAGACCGCCGTTGCCGACTTCACGCCCGCCAGGAAGGAATTTTGGGGCGATAGCTATCCTCTGAGATACATTTCTTGCCAGGTCGTTTTCAGCAGCGGTGAGACTATTGCCGGACATCTCTACAGCACGGTGCTCTATCTCGAAACCGAAGAGAAAACGATCCAGATTGTTCTCCGCAGCAAACAAAGGGGTGACAAGGGAACCAAAATGGACGACCTGATCTACGTCACGAAGATCAAGATGCTGGATCAGGGAAGAGATATCGCCGCCAGCATCACCGTAAAATTTGCCGGAATGAGCTTCGAGCCCAACGATGTGGTACAGGCGGTTACTCGTGATTCGCTTACCCCCGTGCCCACCGAGCGAGGCGACGATCCCGGCACCTTTATAGTCAAGTCGACGTTCGGCGAGGATTTCTATTTAGCTGTGAAAAAAGGCGAGAAGTGTCTTGTCGGCTGGCCGCGAACACAGGACAGAAAGCTCTTCGCCGTCGCTGAAGATCACCTCAAACGTCAGCGGGATTTCTACAACGACAAGAAACTGCTCGCCGTCTCAAAGAGCGCCGACGGCAAAGAGGTTCTCACGCTCGTAAACCTTCGACGCAGATTTGCACCCACCAACTTCGGCTCGATCGGCGGGGAATGGGACAAAGAGCTCAATGCGATTGTCGAGCCCTGGAGACTCAGCATCTGGCGGTGGAAGTACGACCCGGTCAATCAGGATATGCTGCTCTCGGGGCGAGGCACTTTTTTCCGCTTGATTTTTCTGCCGGAGCACCCTACGCCCGAAGCTGAAATATCCGACGAACTCTGGCAAACACGACGCGAGAACAACCGGCTTGTTGTCGGCAAATCAAGTGCAGGCAAAGATTGAGAGTCGAACCATGAACAGGACAGGTATTCACCAAGACAACAATATTCGCGAGCTGGTGCTCCGGCTGCGCAAGCTTATGCTCACAAGCCAACTGCTTCGAGGCCTGCTGATATGGCTGGTGATCACCCTGGGGCTGTGGCTGGTCCTGTTCACGGCCGACAACCTGCTGCATTTGCCCGAAGGATTGCGGCTGGCTTTGTCGGTAGGGGGCCTCGGCCTGATGGCATTCGAACTCTGGCAGCTTTTGCTGTTGCCGATCGTCCGGCGTCAACAGCTCGAATCGGTCACCTTGTTTCTGGAGAGTAGATTTTCTATCCCTGAGAACATGTTGATAAATGCGCTGTGCTTTGAATCGACCCGCTTGAGTCCGAAGGAGGAGCCTTTTGCCCGGGAGACGATCAGGACCGGTTCGGAAATGATGTCTAAGGCAGACGTCAACGAATTGTGGCAATTCAGGAAATTGAGTCGATGGTCAACGGTGCTTTTGATTCTTATCATTATATGGAGTCTTTACGGAATCAGTCACGGGCGTCAGGCTGTCAACGCACTCATGCGGTACATGATGCCGTTAGGGGATGTTCCTCCTGCCAGTTCCATAGTTCTGAAGGTGACGCCGTCGGATGAGGTATTGATGGCCGAGGGGGACGATCTGAAAATCCAAGTCGAAGTCATAGGCCTCGAGGGCGACGATTCGCTACCCCGCTATCCCGAGGTCGTGTGGGATCGGGGTGTCGATTACCTCGGCAACGAGAGGGGCAAGCACAGAAGCACAACGATGCAGCTCTCAAGCGGCGCGCGCAACAATTATAATTACACGTTCAAGTCTGTGGACGAGTCTTTTGCATTTCGCGTCTTTGCAGGCGATACCTATACCGAGAGCGTCAAGGTGACAGTCAACAGGCTCCCCCGCATCAAGGAGTCCGAGTTCCACATTACGCCTCCTTCCTATATCAGCGGGCGGCGCATGAGCACGCTCGGCCCGCCCGAGGCTCTGGCTGGTCCCGCCGGCTCGGCGGTGGCGGTGGATGTAAAGCTCGACAAGATCGCCGAAGAACTCTGGTACAAGGGTGCGGGCGACTGGCTCCCCTTCGAAAATAAAGACGGACTGTGGACCGCCAAGACAAAATTGGAGCCGGCGGAGTCGTACAAGATCGAGGTTAAAGCGCCCGGTTTCGAAAAGCGAATACAAATCGCCGCCGGACCAATACTGGCGCAGCAGGATCGACGGCCTGAGGTGGAATTCTTCACATCCGAACTGACTCGGCGAGTCAATCTGGGCGAGAGACTTAGACTCGACATACAGGCTTACGACGATTTCGGAGCCAAGCGGATCTACGTGAAGCACAAATCGGTGAGGACCGGCAGTTCCGAGACGACAATTGAGAACTGGGATTACGAAGGTCCACCGGGCAAAACCGAATCGCGCGAGACATTGCTTTTGTCGGTCGATGCAAGTCTGTTCAAGCCCGGCGGCAGTTACATCATGGAGGCATTCTGCGAGGATTTCAGCCCCGCGGCAAATGTGGGCAGGTCGAAGCCTCTGATGCTCCAGATCAAGTCGCTCGACGAGATGACGATTGCAGAGGGCGACCCGAACAGTAACGCCTTCGTCGAGCTGGACAAGGCGATACAGGCACAGCAGACCGCGCTGGGTGTCACGGCAAACCTGATGGCAAACCTCGACGAGGTGGTCGACGCAAATAACAGCCCAACGGAGAACGCCGAAGCTGTCAAGGGACATCTGTCGCAGATGGCGCAAAAACAGGAGAAGGTCGGATCGCACATGACTCGGGCCTGGGAAGTATCTATCGAACAAAAGCCGAGATTTGTGACCCGGCTTATCGAGCTGCGCGACAACGAGCACACACGAATACTGAAAAAGATAGAAGAAGCCGCTTCGGCGCCGCAAACCGACAGGGGCTCTGTCGCCCGTGACCTCAAGTCCGTCGAGAAGCAGCAGGTCTATCTGCTCGACCAGCTTATCGCGCTCAAGGGAATCGTGGCCAAAAAAAGCGAAATCGAGGCGCAGAAGGCCGTGGCGGAACTGTTGGGCGAGAAGGATGAATCGCTCACTGAGACCCCGGAGGAAACACTGGAAAACACCGTCAAAGAGCTGGAAGAGTTCATAGCCAAGCAGAAGGACATTACGCAACAGCGGCAGATGGTTCTCGACAAGCCGCCGGAGGATTTTTCCGAGGAGGAGGAAGAGCTGCTGGACGACCTGGCGATAGACCAATCGAAACTTGCCGAGGTCCTGGAGAATGTCGTCAATGATCTGAGCAATATGAATCTTCTCGATTTCGGCGACAATCAGATGGTTGACGAGATGACAAGTATCCACGAGAAAGCCGAAGAGCTGGCCGACAAGGCTGCCGAAGCGGCTCAGATGCAGCAGGCCAGAGAGGATGCCTATCGTCTGGAAACCGAAGCCGTGGAAATGGCCGAGGAGCTGATGATAAACTGTGAAGCGACGCTTGGAGCTTCCGACAGTATTCAATTCGTCGCGGAAATCCCCGAGGACGAACAGTTGGTGGCCCCGCTCGCCGAGCTTCCGTCCGAGCTGGAAGATCTGGTCGGTGACATGATAACGTCGGAAGAGGAAATGCGGCCCGAGGTCGAGGACATTGGAAGCTACCTTAATTCTCTGGACCATACAGCCGGGCCTGTCGCCGACGGGACAATAAGCAGCACAAGCGCCAAGGGCAAAACGGGGGACCAGAAACCGGAAGACAATGTTCTCGAAGGGCGCAGCGGCGCGGGTCGCAGCGGCATGTCGGACGGACAGCTCGTCGAATCCGTCGCCAAAGACCTCGATCAGAACGAATACGGCTTGCGCGAGCGCGTGTCTAACACACCATTGGAAGACGGACAGGTCGAGGACCAGGATGAAGGAGCGCAAACCGGGGGGACCGGCCTTGGCAAAACGGCCGACAGCACAACACAGTTCGGCGTCGGTGGCAAACTGCCGCCCAAGGTTCTTGAGATGATGGAGGAAACTCTCCAGACACAGCAGAATATAAGGCAGGCGTCGGAGGATCTTCTCTTGAAGCTCAAACGTCACAACCTCTCGGTAACCGAATTGGAAACTTCGATTCAGGCAATGAAGAACCTGGAGGACTCGCTCAAGCGGGGCGACGGAATCGCAATAAACAGAGCGTACACCGAGACTGTCAATTCCCTCAGAAAATCGCGCAGCGCAGTAGGCCGACAGATTGCGGTCCAGTACACAAATGACAAAACCTCGGACGGCAAGCTCGAAAACATGCTCTCGCGGAATCAGAAGTTGAATTTCAAGGGCTACAACCACATGGTCAGCGCATATTTTGAAGCTCTGGCGCAGAACCGAGGACAAGGCGAATCCGCCCAAGACAAATGAAGATTCGATTGGCAGGGACAGAAGATACATTAATGGAAAACCACGGTAACAAGCATATGTTGTTCTGGATTGCGCTGGTTTTGTTTCTTTCGGTCGCTGTGCGATCGCAGGGGACTTCCTCTGCATCCGGCTGGCACGAAAGAGACGCCGAGATTCGCTTTCGCGTCGAGAAGGATTACACTCATTCACTTATTCCCAATATTTCGCTGCTCGACGTTCCTCCCGACAAGGAATCAGCTTCGGTCGCAAAATGGATAGAGGAAAAGAGATGGACCGAGAAACGCCGGGTCAATGGCAAACTGGCCCTGAACTTCCTTCCGTCCCAAAGCAAGCCTGCCACTTACAATCTGCACAGGGATTTCACACACTTTGTCGCGCGTGCTTCGCTCATTGACGGCGCCGATCCCAACAGTTCGATTCGTTTCGAGATACATACCGACAGGAGACCCCTGTTCAGGTCCCCGCCGCTCACTGTGCAAAATCCCGTAGTGGAGATCAACGTCGCGATGCCGCCCCAAAGCAAGCAGATTAAGCTCTCGACAAATTCGCGGGACAGCAAGTACCGCGGCTGGGCCAAGTGGGTGGACCCAGGCTTCATGGTCAGACGGCAATATCCAAAGGTCTCTTTCACGCGCATTTACGCGCCGGGGTATAATCTGGAAGACTTCGTCCCGGAGGTTTATGCCACCAGCGACGGGGCCAGGGTCGACAGCCGGATACTGTCCGTCGGACGAGGCGAACCGATGGACATTCTTTTCGATAGCAGCGCGGGACATCCAAGCTATCTGATCTATCTCGTACCCAAGAGCAAGCATAAGAAGCCGGCCTCATCCTGGCAGCCTCAGGCGGGACTTGTGCTCGAAACAAAATGGACAAAGAATCGTTTTGGCAAATCAGACGGACTGCCCGAGTTTTCAAAAGCGTTCAAGAGCATTGTCGAGCCGGTGGGTCGAAGTCTCGTCGACGATATCCAACATGTGTTTCCAATTCACAGAATGCCGGAACACGACGCAGGCAAACCCCCGACCAGCGGAGGATATGGTCTCTATCATTACGAAGGTTTCTTTCCGATCTACAAGGGCGGCAAATGCAGCTTCGCCACGGTTTCCAACTGGGACTCTTACCTGACTGTCGACGACAAGCTGGTGGTCGCCTGGCCCGGCCAGCACGGCACGGGCGGCGGCACCAGGGGAGAGAAGCAGGGGACAGTTTCTCTGACGCCCGGCATACACAAGCTGGAATATTTCAACTACAGTCCATGGGGCAAAATGTATTGTCTCGCCGCGTGGAAGAAACCCGGCGAGAAACTCAGACCGATGACTATGACGGATTTTGTTCCTTTTGGCCGCTACAGACCCGCTTCGGCCGGCTTCAGCGAGTCGAGCAAAACGTATATGCCTTTCGAATGGTCGGCTGTCGACGAATTCCGCGTCGAACAAACAGGCCGCTGCTTTGTTACGATGCGGTTCGAAGCCCTCGCCCCGCCGGGGAGCGACTATTCATATCTCTGGACGTTCGGCGACGGGACAATCGCGACCGGTGAAACCGTGGACCACGTCTTCCTGCGACCGGCATTGCACAGAGTACGGCTCGAAGCACGGTCGCAAGAAACGCTCGTGGCCCAAGCCGCTCACGACGTTTACGTCCGTGGCCGGTGGGATAAGACCCTCCAAAATCTCAACAACGCCGATTCATACGATCACGTCATAAAGACCCGCAATCTCGCCAAGGCCCCGGCTGATGATCTCGTGAACCTGTACGTGCTTGCCGAACAGGCCTACCGACCAGACTGGAAGAAACGGGCGACGGCGGCCCTGGCTGGGAATGTTACCAGACTTGTGCGAGAATCCGAGGACACCAGTTTCATTCTCAGCTTCGGCCAGCACCTCCACTCGGCAGAGCTTAAAGAGTACGACAAGGCCCTGGAGCTTTTCACTAGACTCGCCGGCAAATCGGGCCTGGGCAAGTCCGTTACCGCTACGGCGACGATCCGCCGGGCGGAGGTTCTGGTGAATTACTTCGGAAGGTACGAAGACGCCTTGAAGGCGCTGGGCAACCAGGGTGCCGGGGATTCTTCCGGCAGCGATGTGGCCCGTCGGGCCGTGCTGACCAGGGCGCAGGCGATGTTGGGGTTGGGACAGACAAAGGGGGCTACCGAACTGATTCAAAAGTTCGCCGGATCTGCTGCGGCCTCGGACAAGGTCAGACAACAAATCAAGCATTCCGGCCTGGTAAGACGCGCAAGGCTCCTGGCCGAGACGCAGAACGATCCGAACCAGTGGGATAATGCCATGACGATGATTGAGACGATTGTCGCCGAGGCGCCCGCAAAGACTTTCGCACCGAATGTGAATCTTGTCAAACTCGACATATATCTGGCGAGAAAGGAATTCGCCGCTGCGATGCACCTGACCGAGAGGCTCCGGCACTTGCAGTTGAACGATTATGACCGGGCCGAGGTCCTGGCGCGACAGGTCATCGCCTCGTGCGGGCTCAAGGATATGGATAAGGCCAGGAGCGTCTATGCCCAGTTGAGCAAGGACTACGCCTACAGCCCGGCGTTAGCCGAGGCGAAAAAAGCCATCATGCAAACCTTCGGCCGGCAATAGGCCGCCGGCAAAAGGCAAAACAACCACGGATTCCGCGGATTTCACTGAGGGCACGGCGCGGCCTTTGGCCGGAGCCAAAGCGTTTGCTCACACCCGTTCGCTGCGCTCACACCCGTTCGCTGCGCTCACTCAAGACACGAAGACACTGAGTGAAAACAACTTGTATCAGCAAATCTTTGTGTTCTTGGTGGCTTTGTGTGAGACAATCTAACTTGCATTCTTAGGCGAAGGACCGAAACCAATATCGAAGATCCCGACCCCTCGGGCACCAACTGAATTAGACACGGATTTCACTGGTTAACACGGATTCTTGATTCACAACGAGGAAAAACAATAATCGACAAAATCAGACGGGATTACCGAATAACGGCGAATGTGGATTGGCCACGAAGGAGAACAATAATCAATAATATTGTCATCCCTGCGAAAGCAGGGACAATCATCAGTAATCAATTAGACAGAGGTCTTCAGAGACACTTGGCACAGATTGAAGCGCTGTTGCGTCAAGGGGAAAAGAAAGTAAACTTATTTCATAAGTGCAGACCCCAATCGTCCCCTTAAGGGCAGACCCCAATCGTCCCCTTATTTCATAAGGGCAGACCCCAATCGTCCCCCATCCTAGCCAGAACTCAAATCGTTGAAGAGCTAGACGGTATTGGTTCTGGGCCAAAGGCCCTTATCGAACGTGGGATTGATGAACTCCATGACAAGCAAGAAGGAATAAGGATAAGACACCGATCAACGCAACCTAATCGCAGCACTCACATGTGCGAGATTATTAAGGGAGAAGCTGAGAAGTTCCTCGAAGACAAAGGTTGGTTCGATGATATGACGAGAGACCGGGAACGTCGAGAGGATCATTGACACCAGGGGGACAAAACGGGACAAAACGGGGTCAAGCCTTAAGTTCTGATTCCGCTGAAAAAGTCGACTTGCTGTAAAATTATCTGCATTATTACGCCAATAACGCTAGTGACATTAGCTGTTTGTGGGGTTTCTCAGCAGAATCAAGTTCTAAGTACTTTGTTGCATTTAGGTCTACAACACAGTACAGTTCTGGTCATGGCTCGTCCCTTGCGTATTAGTTATGAAGGTGCCGTTTACCATGTAACCATTCGTGGTAATGAACGTCGTGCCATCTTTCGTACGGATGGGGATCGGGAGTATTTTGTCAATAAACTCGCCGAGAGCGTACGGCTTTACGACGTTCGTTTGTATCTGTACACCTTGATGACCAATCACGTACACGGTGTTTTGGAGACGCCTCAAGCGAATTTGAGTCGTTTCATGCACCGTCTGCAAACCGCCTATACCGTTTACTATAATCGCAGGCATCGCCGGAGTGGTCATCTGTTTCAGGGGCGTTTTGGCTCGACCTTAGTGGACGAAGACGAGTACATCTTGAAGTTAAGCCGCTATGTCCACCTGAATCCGGTGTTTGTCAGAGCGTATGCGCAGAAACCCGACCGAGAGCGAGTTCAGATTCTTCGGCAATACGTGTGGAGTAGTTATCGCAGCTATATAGGTCGCAGTCCGCGTCTGGATTATGTCGACTATGAACCGATTCTTGCCTTGATGAGTCGGCCCAAGAAGACACAGCCTGCCTCGTACCGACGCTTTGTCGAGGCAGGCATTCGAGACATAGACGCGCCTTTTGTCGAAACCAAACGGCGATCGCGGTTTTGTATTGGCTCGGATGAGAGTCATGAACGCATCGAGTCGATGTACCGTGAGATGATTGAAGCGTACGATAGGAAAGAGGATATTTCCTTTCGGCGCGAGGGCGGTTATGCATCTGTAGATGAGGCAATGAATCTTGCGTTGGAGATTCTGGGTGTACCGCGCGGGGCACTCTGCCGTCGGGGTATGAATTCTATGATTCGTCCGGTTGTGGCTTATGCGTTATGCCAGTATGCAGGTTGCACCCAACGTGCTGCTGCGCAGTTGATGGGTCTCCGTAGCGGGGTCGCTGTGTCCCTGCAACTGAAGAGACTGTATGAACGGTCGAAATCAGATAGGGAACTGCGGCTCCTTATAAAGAAATTGAATGACCGATTCTCATGAATAAGACAGGAACTTAGAACTTAAGGGTTGACCCTACTCTACTCTAATTTTTGAGAATGTGAAAACCTGTTATTGAACGCGGTCGCATTTGCCGGAACTTGAAATGAGTGCACTCTAATGTGATTGCACGAATATCTCACCAGATTTCTCAAATTCAACTCTGTCCCAGTATATCCCAGTGATTTTGAAGCCATTTATCCAGTCACCTTCGTGCAGCATCTTATCCTCAATCCACACTTTTCCTTTTCCATCCCCAGATATTGAGACTGAACCTATCAGTCCCGGACCTCCCTTGAGTCTTATCTCTGTGTTTTTTTGAATGCTACGTTTCGCAGCAGGTATCCGTGTCATGGCATTACGTATCCGTGTTCTGGCATTATCCACATCCCTCTCAATTTCTGCCAAATAGCGGTCCCTCTGTCGCTGTAGTTTCACAAATTCTAATTCAATGGCATCCTTGGCTATCTTTATTCGACGTAGTTCCGCCTGGTATCGACCTGTTGGATCACCTACAACAAAAGTCCTTTCCTTGTCTAATGAGAGACCGTCCCTACTTGTATATGTGTTTGAATATGCGTCACTTATTCCACGGCCATCTGAGATTATGAAAGTGTCGCCTACTGACCGCCCTTGCTCAGTATGATAGCCAACTGCTTCCGAAGTTGTATTTTGCATACCCTGATAACACCGTGCTCTTGCAAGTTCTTCTTCTTTATTAAGTTGCTCAAGCCTTTGCTTTTTCCACTTTTCTGATCTGGCCAATTCGCTCGCGTACCAATTCTCGATCTCCTGCCGTTGCCGTGGAACGTCTTCGCCCACATGTTTTAGTTTTCTGTCCAAATCTCTTAGTTTCATATCCAGGTCATTGAGTCTTTCTTGACCCTGCAATTCGAGAGATGTGAGGCTGGCTGGTTCTATTCCTTTCTCAACGTTCACTTTCATGTCCAGATCATTGAGAAGTTCCGCACGGGCTTTATACGCCGAGTTTTGTGCCTTCCAGACATCTTCCCATCCTTGGTCATGTTCGCTCTCATGGTGGTAGGCTTTACCCTGGTTAGCATAGGCTTGAGCAAGCTGAGGTTTCATCTCAATTTTGGCATTATCAATGTCAACGGTAAGTGACGTAACAATCCAAATAGAAATCACACAGACAAGTACCGCCAACTCAACTCTCAAGAACCGATGCTTTTTTTGTTTAACAGTATCACCCATTTCAATTCTCCTCGAACTAAGGCTGGTTCTTACAAGACAAAAGATAATCCCGCTTTCAATATATCGACCATTTCTGGAGATGGCATAACTTGACCAATATTGGACGTTATCGGGCGTTGTTGGGTAACGCTAAGGCTGGGGGAGACTTATGGGGCCTGCCCTTAAGTTAGAACTTAGCGATTGCAGCGCAGGGATGATTGAACTGCAATTGTCTTCAGGTTAGATCCATATGCACGGTCTATGCTAATAGTGTTTACCATCTCACTTTCGGGGCAGGTGTCACGGTCCATTTGGGGCCTGGAAATAGTAGTTAGTAGTTAGCGTGGAAATCCACAAAAGCATCAGGCGGCTGTTAGTAATGGATAATGGATAATTGACAATGGATAGTGATGGAAGGCGATAATGACGGATAGCGTTGTTCGTTGTTGGTTTTTCAGTTGATTAGAGAGGATTAGAGAAGATTAGTGGTTAAAATAGTTATTCGTTATTCGTTATTCGTTCCAAAATCAGTAGAATCCGTGGCCCATGTCATTAATTATTGACTATTGATTCCCGATGGATCGGGATCTTCGATATTGTCTTTCCCTTTCGGCTTCGCTCAGAGCCTGCCCTGAGAGTAACCAAAGGGGCAGGCTTAATGGTGAATAGAAAACCGTGTTAACCAGTGAAATAGTCCAGATACACTACGAAATCCCCGTTCAACAGGCAGTTACTTTCATCCGTTGCGACCTTATGTCACTGTTCTATAAGGAGTTATGTGGGGACAATATTTGCACTGCATGAGAATTGATTTCCGTTCGTATTCACGTTGTCATTGGCGGGAGCGGCAGGTGATCCTGCCCGTGGCGGCGGGCTTCTTTTTTCATGAGCTTCACCAAGTCTTTTTTTGTTGTTTCCGGCAGTGTGCTCGGCTGATAAGTTTTCAGCAGCTTGTTGACCTCATTGTGAAGTCGTGCGTTGAGGTCCATAGCGCCCTGCTGTTTCCACCGCTGCCTGTTTGCGCGGTCGATAGCCGGGCCCGGGTAGAAGATCTCTTTGCGGCGGTGACGTCTGGTGTGTTCTGCTAGCAGCAGGTGTTTTTCTTCGAGAAGCTCCTGGAAGATAGGCAGTGCGGGGAAATCGTCTCTGGGTGTTATGCCGTCGATTAATCTAAAAGTCATTCCGCACATTTCGTTGTCAAGTACGAGTTTTTCGAGTGACTGGCAACTCTCGAAATCAACCATGCCCGGTCCCGATATGCTGTTGATGCCAGCCAATGCGGCAAGTGTTGCTCCGATACCGCTTTCCAGCCCGGCCTGTGCGTCGAGCTGCTTTGCGTCGCTCATTGATATATATGCCTGTGTGGGAAGGTTGAGAAACTTCCCGATTTCGTTGTAGGCGCAGTCTGTCATCATCGTTTCGACTGCGCCCATTGGGGTCGTTTCATATCGGTGGTCAAAAACTGCGGGAGAGCCGCCATAGAGAATCGGCGTTCCCGGGTTGCTAAGCTGGCTGATGACAACACCGCTGAGCGTTTCGGCTGTATGCTGGATAAGCGTTCCGGTAAGTGTGACAGGCGCCATGAAGCCGGAGAGAGGCATAGCGATGAATTCTACGGGTATTGAGTATCGGGCGCAGTCTATGAGGTTCTGTGATGTTACTTGGCACCATTTTAGAGGTGAGGTCGGACAGCATGAAAAAATGGTAAGTGGTTTCTCCTTTAACTCACTTTCCGAATTCCTGACAGCGAGCTGGAGGTCTTTCATAACGTTGAATGATTCGGCGGTGAAAGCCCCTGTGACCACCGGTTTTTCGCAATATAGCAGACTGAGGAAGAGCCGATAGCTGTCGGAGATCTTTTCATGGACATCTGTTGGTATGAAAGCTGTACTTGTTGATGCGATATTTTCAAGTTGAGCGATGATTTTTGAGAAGTCAATGAAGTCATTTGTGAGTGGCTTGCGCATCTGCTGGGTTTGGCAGTCGAGAATATTCAGTGCGGTCGAGCCCGGTGTGAAATGTACGTTGTAATCAGAGAAGTCGTGGGTCTGGTTTCCCATGACGTCATAGAGTTTGAATGAGTGGGGGGCTGTTCTTATCGCCTTTTGGATAATATCTTCTGTCAGGTTGACGTGGAAGTTATCCATATCGACCTTAGCCTTGTGGTCTGCAAGCATTGACAGAATCTTTTTGTTGTGTATTTCCAGTCCGAGCGTGCAGAGTATACTTATAGCTTCGTCGATAATCTGTTTGATGAGATTGTCAGTTAAGAATCTTACGGTCGGTCTCATGGCAGTGTTCCTTTCTCTGTTTGCCAAGTGTCTACTATCTTATTGATTCAGAACTTTACGAGCCTCTGAAATATGGTCAGGAGTTGTGCCGCAACAACCACCAACCATGTTCGCGCCCTCGGCAACGACTTCAGAAATGAGCTGCCCAAATTCAACTGGCGTAAGCGGTTGTTTGGGTGGATTCATTTGTTCGTCTGGCTCATCGGACACGGTGTTCATCTGAAAGACCAACGGCAAAGAAGTCACATTTCGCATTTGTCTGGCCAATCTGGGCATTGCTTTGACCACGCCACCACAATTGGCACCGACAGCCTTCGCTCCGGCTTGTTCGAGACCGTCGTGGATGTCTGGGACATTATCACCCCATAGTGACTTGAAGTCGCTTGGTCGAGAACGAGGCGGAGTCTTGAACACCATGGTGCACATCACATAGATATCTGTGTTCTCAGTGACAGCTCTCGTAGCTAGGATAGCTTCTTGCAGATACGACATGGTCTCAATCAATATTGCATCGACCCCCGCCTCTGCCAGAGCCACCGCCTGTTCCTTAAAAACTTCATAGAGATACTGTTTCGCTTCGTCTGCGATTCTTTTCGCGTCATATAACGAATCATGAAGCTGTTGTTGGCCCCCCGAAGGGCCTATGTCCCCAATGACCATAACATCTGTACCAGCCGAAGCTCGACGAGCCAATTGTACACCAGCCTGATTCAACTGCCGGACGCCGTATGCCTCGTGCCCCTTCAACATCAGTCGGTTCGCATTGAACGTGTTTGTCAATATAGCTTGTGCGCCGGACTCAATATATCTTTCGTGAATTGCCTGTATTGTGTCGGGATATCCTACGTTATAGCACGCAGTTGGAATGCCAGAAGGTAGGTCAGTATCCATGAGTTGGGTTCCCATTGCGCCGTCAAGGAGCACTATCCCACTTTTCAAGGCGTTCTCGAGTTCCATCTTCGTCTCCATCACTAACAAATCAATCGTTTCTTGCAGTTGGAAGCTGGGTCCGGCTATTCATGCAACTTCTACTCTTACTTCAAGTCTTTCAGGTAATGAGACTTTTGGCAAGATCAACTGCCGAGGCGGCGTCGGCCGCATAGCCATCGGCACCGATTCTATCCGCATAATCCCGTGTTACCGGTGCGCCGCCTATCATGGTCTTGGCCAAGACACCTCTATCCTTCATCGCTTTTATGGTCTTTTCCATGCCGGGCATCGTCGTAGTCAAGAGTGCGCTCATACCTACGATTTGAACACCTTCACTTTCAGCCTGCTCGGCAAAATCTTCAGGTTTGACATCCACTCCGAGGTCAATGACCTTGAACCCAGCTCCTTTGAGCATCATGGCCACCAAATTCTTGCCGATATCGTGTAGATCGCCCTGGATGGTTCCTATCAAACATTTTCCAGCCGGCTCAATGCCGGCCTTTATAATCTCCGGCGCAAGAAAATCCATCCCCATTTTCATTGCCCGAGCGGCAATAAGCACCTCAGATATGTAAATCTCACTCTTCTTGAAACGAGCGCCGACGATGTCCATGCCGGCAATAAGTCCGTCACCGAGCACATTCTTGATCGGTGTACCTTCTTCACAAGCCGCAGTGATTAGTCTCTCCACCTTCCTCTTTGTCGCCGCTTTTGAACCTTCGCCCTCAGTTTCCTCCTCTATTTCATCAGCGCGCACTATAAGTTCTTTAAGCTGCTCTACGTTTGTCATCTGATGACTCCTTCAAACCGGGATCTCCCATATGCTCTTCACTGAAACACTGCCATATGCTTGAGAACGTCACAATATCATGAGCTCATCTAAATTGCAACGCTTCTCTGGATTGCAACGCTTCTCTGGTCGCCCAGCGAGTTGCTGCGGAAAACGCCGAAAAAGCTGAACACTTACGCCGACGTAGTTACAGACAGATCACACAGAACGCCATTGACAAATTCATATTTGACCGTGGCAAGGAGATAAAACGATCGACGCTCAACAAAGATGTCAGGACTCTGAAGGCTTTTGTCAACTGGGGGAGGCAATACAGATGTCGAAACGGCACTGAGAGCTTGCATTGCCACAACAGTAAATGGTACAATAGCGACAGAACCGCAGGCATCGAAAAATGATGCATCGCTCTGAAGGAGGACTGCAAATACCGTGCGCAGGCAACATGCTTTCACCTTAATAGAGCTTCTGGTCGTGATTGCGATCATAGCACTGCTTATGGCCATTCTCATGCCGAGCCTGCAGAAGGCCAAGAAGATGGCACAAAGCACGGTTTGTCAGGCGAACGTAAAACAATGGGGGCTTGTCTTCAGGTTCTATGCCGACGACAACGAAGGAAAGTTACCGCAAAGTATAGCCGGAGGAGGGCTTAATGCACAAGAAGCCTACTGGCCGGTTGCTACGCTGTCCTACTACCAGGACAAGAAGATACGCTTGTGCCCGTCCACAAAGATTGTTCGCGCCAGGCAGAACCGAAGCCACGGCGGCACGTTGGCTGCCTGGGGCCCCTTTGACTTCGGAGGCCCATCCGACTGGTGGGCGGATTTCGATACAGGCAGTTACGGCATAAATGAATGGTGTGCTTGTCCGCCGCCGACAGCCGATTCTTATTGGGGATTTCCAACAAAGAACGCATGGAGAATGATGGATACGAAAAGTGCAAACAGAATGCCGCTGTTTATGGACTGCGTGTATGTTGATGTCTATCCGCTTGAGAACAATGCACCTCTGGATTTCGAGCCTCCGCCGTACGAGTGGAACAATAGCTGGGGCGATTGGGGGTCCCAGGCCATGAGGCTCGCCTGCATCGACCGGCACGGGGGGGCAATTAATGCCGTATTCCTCGACAGCTCTGTCGGCAAGATGCCGCTTAGAGGGCTGTGGAAGTGGAATTGGCATCGCAGCTACAACATAAACGGCCCCTGGACCAGTGCTGGCGGGGCCCAACTGTCCGACTGGCCCGGATGGATGAGGAATTATCGGGAATAATGAGTAGAGCGGTTTTGGCTGGCACGGGAATACGGGACCACGGCAAAGGGGCCTTCGAGAAGTTGTTCTTTACTTGAAACTGATAATCTGGTATCACGGGAGTCGCTTGTGATATTTGGCGTTGCGACTGGCTGAATACTTTCAGTCTTGCGATATGACGAGGCATTATTCGCCAAGCACGGAGGAAAATATGCCTTTTCACCGGATGAAGGGCAATAGAAGTCAGAAATTCAGTTATTGCGTGGAATTCAAGTGAAGAATCGTCTTTGTAGAGGTCCGCAGGGTGAAGTGGTGGTGTCTGCCTGGGTAAACTTAGAGGCTGGTCTCTAACGCATTTGCTCCCAGTTTGAGCGGTTGATTTGCTTCGAGATACGGGCAGACCTTCGAATCGTCGCCGTGATAAGCTTGTCTTGTTGTAATCACTGAATCCCAAAAAAACTGCGTTAGGCGCGCACGGAATTCGACTTAATCTTTGAAGGAGGATTATCATGTCTAAAGAATTGATTTGTTTAATGTCTTTTGTTTTGGTGTTGGCCGTGACGGGAACTGCTTCGGCCGACCAGTGGGAGATCACTGTCCCGGATGCGGGCTTTGATGACCACGTTCTGAATAATGAGGGTGATTGGATATATGTTGGCGACAGTAGTTATACCGGGGCGTGGAAAAGTGATTCTGGCACCGGCTCCTTTATTGATTACCATTACTGGGATGGCGATTTGCCGGCCCGGAGCGGCAGCTTCAAGGCGTACCCGTCCGACGCCGAGGCCTTTGACCATATCTACCAGATTCTGGACGAGACATTTATTGAAGGCGGAACGTACACATTAAGCGTCTGGGTGGGAAATGCGTGGCCAGAGCAGGGCTACGCCGACGGTTGGTCGCTTTACTTTACTGGAGAAGATTACAGAATCAACCTGATTGAGGCAAATGGCCTCGCACTGTCGGGTGACTGGGAGCAGGTCAGCCTGGTATATACCGCCACTGCCGCCGACGCCGGCAAAAAGATCGGGATAAAAATGTCAGGGGAACAGGGGGAATCCTACATCACCTTTGAAGACGTAACACTCTCGTATGATGGCCCCCCCAGGCCCCCGATAGCCGCGAATCCAGCTCCCGAGGATGGCGCCATGCTCGATGCGACCTGGGTTTCTGTCAGTTGGAAGCCGGCAGATTCTGCGGTTTCGCATGATGTGTACATGGCCGAGAATTTTGACGATGTCAACGACCGTGCTGCCGCAGCGTTCCAGGGCAACCAGACTTCGACGTCCATTATTGTCGGTTTCATCGGGTTCCCTTTCCCTGACGGACTAGTCCCTGGCACCACGTACTATTGGGCCATCGATGAGGTTGAAGGCGACGGCACGACGAAACACAAAGGCCCGGTCTGGAGCTTTTGGATTCAGTCCAAGAGTGCCTATGACCCAAGCCCGTCCGACGGTGGGCAATATGTGGATCCTGACGTGACCCTTGGCTGGACGCCGGGTTTCGGCGCAAAGTTGCACACAGTCTACTTCAGCGACAGTTTTGAAGATGTGAATAATGCCACCGGCGGCGCGCCTATGGCAGGTACGACCTTCGCGCCCGGCACACTCGAATTGGACAAGACGTACTACTGGCGTGTAGACGAACTCGACCCCCCCACCACGGTCGTCAAAGGCGATGTCTGGAGTTTCACAACGCTGCCCGATGTACCGATTACTGATCCGGATCTCATAGGGTGGTGGACATTTGACGAAGGTGGCGGCAACATCGCCATTGATTGGTCCGGCCATGGCAATAACGGCACAGTTGCGGGGGACCCTGAGTGGGTAGACGGGATCATGAAAGGTGCGCTGGATTTGACCAGTGACTATGTCGCGATCGACGGCGTAGTCGATGATATAACGAGCACCAACATTACTCTCAGTATATGGATCAATGGCACGCAGACCAACCAGGGCGACCTGATCGCAGCTAATGATAGTGGCAGTGGTCACCCACTTGAGTTCTACATCGAGAGTGGTCGTCCGGGGCGGTACGATGGTGGTGACACAACCTACACGAATGCTCCTGTTGTTGCTGACGGCCGATGGCATATGATGACGTACGTCAGGGAAGGCAATACGGGACGTATATACGTCGACGGCGTTTTAGTAGCGACGGACCCAGCCACCTTCGAATTGTCTACAATAATGCGGTGGTCAATCGGACAGGAGTGGGACGACTCAACGCCGTCCAACTTCTACATTGGTCTTGTGGACGATGTTCGCTTCTACAACAAGTCTTTAACGGTCGAGGAGATCGCAGTAGTCATGCGCGGCGACACGAAGCTGGCTGCCAGTCCCATGCCTGATATCGGCGCTATTGTAGATATCCGCGACATAAGTTCGCTGAGCTGGTCGAAAGGCGATACAGCCGTTTCGCGTGATGTGTACTTCGGCACTGACCGGGACGCTGTCGCCGGCGCCGACAACAGCGCGGCGGAGTTTCAGGGTAATCAGGCCGGGACGAGTTTGTCACTGGCCGGACTGGTCGAGTTTGGCGGCGGTGATTACTACTGGCGCGTAGACGAGGTCACGGCCGACGGGACGGTGACTGTCGGAACGATCTGGAAATTCACGGTGCCGGATTATCTGATTGTGGACGACTTCGAATCGTACAATGATATTGACGAAGGCCAGCCGGGCAGCAACAGGATCTATCTGACGTGGATAGACGGTTTTGGGAATGCGACCAACGGCTCGCAGGCTGGCAATCTGGATCCTCCCTTCATGTCGCAGGGCCGCAGCGGTGCACAGGCGATGCCGCTTAGCTACGACAATGCCGGCAAGACCTCCGAGGCGACTATGACGTTGGCGTCCAAGAAAGACTGGACCGAGCATGGCGTCACGAAGTTGTCCATTTGGTACCGTGGCGATTATGCTAATGCGCCCGATCGTATGTTCGTAGCCCTGGGTAACGCCGTAGTGTATCATCCTGATGACGCCGCAACGCAGAACACCGGCTGGAACGAGTGGGTGATCGACCTGTCGGAATTTGCCAATCAGGGTACGGACCTTGCCAATGTTCCTTCGACCACCCTTGGCTTCGGCACCAGGGGTGCTCCTGTTCCCACTGGCGGCACAGGAACGGTGCACTTCGATGACATTGAGCTGATTAGGTAGGTGTGACGCGACTACTGAAGCGGTGTGTAGTTGCACAGCCGCAATGTTTGGAGTTCGGGGCCTGTACTGATTGACTCGGTATAGGCCTTGGTTTTTTGTGAACGGATACCACGGAAGTAAGCATGAACCGCTTCAAGAATGAACTTGAATGCTGAGTGACCTTGAAGTTGACAAGTAGCAATGACCGTCCACAGCCTTTCACACGTCTTACGCCCTGCCAAACTGCGAGTTCCTTGAGTCACATGCCTATCAATGACAATAAAGCGAATCGCTTGCTCGGCAATGTTATTCGTAGGGTCTATCCCAGGTGTGGTGATAAACGTAAAATAGGCTTCACCGTGTTTGCGAAATCGATCCGCCATATTTTTAACATGTCGTTTGAGCTCCTTGCCGTTTCTGTCCAAACGACTGGGAATATCCGTTGTGGCCGCTTGAATGACAGTCTGCTTGGCCTGTTCTAAAACCCTTCTAAAGGAGCGGGCCGAGAATTCTTCTCGATGATGGATGATCTTAAATAATTCGCGGACCGTATCCAATAAACGGTTCCCGTAGCCTTGGCTTTCTTTGTCTGGAAGAGTTGTCAAAAACCGGATATCTCGGATTAAGTGCGCAATACAAAACTGGATCATCACATCAAAACGTCTCAGGAAGCTTTGATAGGAGGAAAAGTAGTCGCAGCCCAGGGCACCGTTGAACTCGTCACCTAAAACATCAATCAGAACTTGAGTCGAGCGAGTCTTGTCAATCCGAAACAAGGCATATAAATCTGCTCTAAAAACCCATGTCCAAAACTTTTTGCCGTTGTCCTTATGGCCGCTTTCATCAACGTTGACGACTGTTTCCAAGGGTAGTCGATTGAGCAATTCCTCGTAGGAGCCCTTCAATGCACAAGTCACTTTAGCCAACACTTTTCGCAAGTACCCTCGAGAGATGGGTTCTTCCAGGACATCCCGAATGAACTTTCGGATGGTCGAAAAAGAGGCATGGCAAACATATTTCAGGTAGGCGACCAAGGCGGTCATGCGTTCCTTGAATAATCCCGCTTTCACCACCTCTTTCGGGAAGGGCATATAGTGCATCTTCCGGCAGGTTGGACACCATACGTCGTAGGAACGGTGTTCTTCGGTCCATATCGGAATCTCTTT
>JADHXR010000110.1 GCA_016782865.1 Phycisphaerae bacterium | reverse complement strand
AGGTACTCTCCTTGAGCGGTCAGATCGCAAGTGCCTTTGCCTCTGCCCATGAACACGGAATTGTCCATCGTGATCTCAAGCCCGCCAATATCAAGATTACCAAAGAGCAAAGAATCAAGGTCCTGGACTTTGGTATTGCCAAGGCAGTGGGCGATCAAGCGTCGGACGCATACACAACAGTCACAGAGCCAGGGCAGTTGATCGGTACACGCTGGCGCACGGCGAGCTATTTCGTCAGACTTGTTTGGATAACGGCAATACGCGAGCTACAGTCTCGAAGAAGGCGCGATCATTAAAGCGATTGTTCAAGTTGGCCGTTGAGCGAAAACAATTACCAGAGCATCCGTTAAGGTATCTGAAAGCACCGAAGTGGAGAAAGGGGAAGATTGAGGTCTACAAATCCGATGAGTGCGAGCGATTACTCAGAGTTGCACGCGATGACCGTGGATCCCTTCGGTGGGACTTGTTGATCTACACGGCGCTGATAACAGGAATGCGGCGTGCGGAATTGCTCAATTTGGTTTGGACTGACGTTGATTTCGATACCCAAGAGATTCACGTCAATCCGAAGCCGGACAAGGCCGAAACGTGGTCATGGTTGATTAAGGATACCGATAGTAGGGACTTGCCTCTGACAGATGAATTGGTTGCCATGCTGGCAGAGCAGCAGGCGAGCCAGCCGGATAAATACGCTTATGTGTTTGTTCCCCCCGAGCGGTACAAGGTGATCCAGAAGTTGCGAAAGCAAGGCAGGTGGACGCTGTCGGATGCAAGGCTCAAGGTTATCAACAACTTTCGCCGGAAATTCCAGAAGATTCAGAAACGGGCCTCTGTCAGATCTCTGCGTTTTCACGATCTTAGGAACACGGCGCTGACGAATTGGTTCGCCAACGGCATGAGCGAACACGACGTAATGACGCTTGCCGGCCATGCGAGCTTTGAGACTACCCACAAGTTTTACCTTGCCGTTGCCGATGATCTGGTGGACCGCGCAAGGGTCGCCGCAGCGGCCGGGCTCGGTCAGAATTTGGCGCGCATTTGGCGCGCGCCCACTTTTACAAGTAAATAGGGATTGACGCATATTAGGGAAGTGGTTACAGTGCAAGGGTTTAGATCAGAAGCGCCCGTAGCTCAGTTGGATAGAGCAACGGATTTCTAATCCGTAGGTCGCAGGTTCGAATCCTGCCGGGCGTGTTTTTACAAGTCATTCTAAAATAGGCACTTACATTCTCCGTGTTGACCAGAGCAGGGGGGTGACACAATATAAAGACTACGCAACGTCCTTCAGGCGATAGCCAGTGACTCTTGCTTCTTGGAACAGATGTCGTTCTATGTTACTCGGAACTGTTTTTGAATCATGTTTTGGTTTCTCCTGGTTTCTACTGGAATAGACATCATCAGGACAGATGCCATCCAGGGTCATATGTGGACGCCATGCGTTATACCAATCCTCGAACTCCTTACACAACGCAGCCAGATGATCAAAGCCCCAAATAAATGATACGCGTTTCAGCCATTCGTACTTCAAGGTCTTGATGACTCTTTCTGTGACAGCAATTGATCCATGTTTGCCTACGGCTCCAAGACGCGGCTTTATGTTCCAGTTATCCAGTCGACGGCAGTGGCAATGTAACAAAATCCAACATTCTGTCATTCACCGTTGGAGATGCTCCAGCATATCCGCACAGAGACTTTAGTGATGATTTTGAATCTGGAAGCTTAGATGATTACAGCGCTTCTGGAATGAGTATAACAACATCATCGCTTTCAGGAAATCATTCCTTCGAAAGGTCACCCGGATCAGAACTTGCGTATGCATCGGTTAACGATGTAACGCTTGAAAAAATCGGCGAAGGCGAAGTGTCAGCAACAATCAAACTTGGTTCATCGAAATCAAAGGCAGGCGTTGGATTTAGAGCGGATAACGGAACATTCATCTATGCTTTAGCTGATGCAGATACAAATACACTGCGAATTGAAAGAAGAGTTCAGGGGTATTCAATTCTAGATACGCGAGTTACTCCATATGAATATCAAATAACAGATTGGGCAGACCGCGATCCTCCGTCTATATTTGACTTGAAAGATTGGACTGACGAAATCGACGACAATTGGCATGTTTGGACGATGGACTACGAGCCGATTAACTTGACTTCGTCGACAGCGTATAAAATCACCCTGTCATTTTCACGAAGATCGATGGCCGTTATGGCAGTCCTTGAATCCGACGATGGTTACATATATTTGGAACTTAGAGACCACGATCCTCATGACGGTGAGACTATGTGGAGGAGTACGGATTTCATAAACTGGAAACATATTGCGGACATACCACGGCCACCCGATGATCATCCAGGAAAAGGGTGGAAAATGGGCGCGCTGCTTGATACGCATACTTCACCGCTTTATAGTCCTTCGAATCCTGAGGCCGTTGAAGTTTTGTTCGATGGAACCTACTACAGATACCTGGCTTTTACGGAACGTGGACGGTTCATGGTAACCAACGATCTAAGTGATCCAAGTGCAGATAACTGGAAATACCACAAGCTATATGCAGATTACAACACAAAACCTCGAACCGAGTGGACCCCTTTAAAATATGACAAAATGTGCGCAGGGGATGCCTTTTTCAATATTGACGGTAATATTATACTTACAGTGCAGGCGACTCCGGACTTCAATGTTGGTGGCCAGCCGGAGTGTACGAATTTAGAAATCATTGTAGATGGAAATGAGCCATGGAAGGTATTGCATACTTCTCGTCTACCGTATCTGCAAGGGTATTACGGCCGAGCTGTAACAGGCGTACTGGATGAATACACTGCCTGGGATGGGTCAACGTTCCCGGGAAACACAATCCAAAAGGACGGATGGCTCTGGCAGTATAATGGAGCGAATAACACCTTTGTAAGCTTGGTGAAGGCATACAATCGTCATCTGTTTGAATATCGTAATCTTACACTTTCCGATTTCACGCCTGCTTCAGCCCAGGACGTGACGGTCTCTGTGATAGCGAGAAATGTCGGAAACATCGCAGGAACAAGCGATGTCGAACTGAAAATCAATGGCATCGTCACAGATACGCAGAGTGTAACGCTCGAAAAGAATGAAGAAACAACAATTGAGTTCTCTGTGAGTAAGACCTCCGGAACGCATACAATTGGTGTGGGCACTGCAACAGCGACAATGGTTGTTGATGGCGGCCAGGAAGGTCATTATTTCGCAAATGGAATGAAGATCGGCGAAGTCGATCAGGATTCGGCCATCATCTGACCCGCCTGACAAGTGTGCCGGCTTTGAAACTCGATGGAGCTGCGTTCTTGGATGTAGGGAAAGATCTTGTACATACATCCCTTCAGATTCCTGCAGGAAAAGGGCTCTATGATATGGAAGGAACTGTCCCGGGAGCTGCCGGTGACGTTCGAATTATCTGGCAATCTATTGGTGGAACATCGAGTACCAGTAATTGGATTGCCGTCGATGCAGAGACAGACTATTCTACTCGCTTTAATCTGGAGGGCTTGCAGCCGGCCACAAAAAACTCAATCAGGTTGGAGGCCAAGTCAGGGGCTTCATTCGAAGGCTCGTTCAAAACACCGCCGCCGGTTGACGAAGAAGTTTCTGTAACTTTTTCAGTTGTGACGGGTAGCCGCTTTAATCTGCGTGATAACAAAGAAATAGGACATACAGCCAATAAGAGTATGGCAGGACTGGCGGCCCAGTGAGCCGTTGTACTTGAAAATCTCAATGCGTGACAGGTCACGCCCAGGAGCAAGACGATGAAACGACGGACTTTTTTGAAGACCGCGAGCGGCGCCGCTCTCTCAATGGGCCCAACATCATCCTGGTCATGACGGACGACCAGGGTTGGGGCGATACCGGCTACAACAGCGCCCACAATCCGCAGCGCGACAAAGTGGTCACTCCCGCGATGGATGCGATGGCCGCCGCCGGTCTGCGGTTCAACCGATTTTATGCCCAAAGCCCGGTCTGTTCACCCACACGCGGCAGTGTGCTGACCGGACGCCACCCCTTCCGCTACGGCACATTTTCCGCCGGCAAGCCCTTTCGCAATCAGGAAGTCACCATCGCGCAGGCTTTGAAAACCGCAGGCTATACCACGGGCCACTTCGGCAAGTGGCACCTGGACGGGGTAAGCGGTCCCGGCCAGCCGGTATTGGTCGATGATCCGCTCGGCCCTAGCCGTTTTGGTTTCGATGAGTGGTTCTCGGTGACGAACTTCTTCGATCACGATTGGACGTTCAGTCGCAAGGGCCAGTTGGTCCAGGTCCCGGGTGACGGTTCCGACGCCATTGTGGCCGAGGCCCTGAAGTTTATCGGCGCCGCCGTGCAAAGCGAGACCCCGTTTCTGGCGGTGATCTGGTATGGTAGTCCGCACAGTCCCATTAATCCGCTGCCGGAGTATCAGCAGAAGGCGGGCGGTTCAGCGTATTACGGCGAAATCTACGGCGTGGATCACAGCTTGGGGACCCTGCGAAGCGGATTGCGCCGGCTCGGCATCGCCGACGACACCCTCGTCTGGTTCAACAGCGACAATGGCGCCAGCAAGAATGACTACGTGCCGCCGTACTCGGCGGGCGGACTGCGCGGCAGGAAAGGCTCCGTCTGGGAAGGCGGCCTGCGAGTGCCCGGCATCATTGAGTGGCCGGCCCGCATCCGCAAGCCCTTCGCAACCGACGTGCCGGCTGTCACCAGCGATATATACCCCACCATCCTGGAAGTGACGGGCATCAAAATGCCCAACCAGGTCCAGCCGCTCGACGGCATCAGTCTCGTGCCGCTCCTCGACGGCCGCATGACTGAGCGGCCCAAGCCCATCGCGTTCTGGCATGGTGGTGGAGGCCAAAAAAACGGCGGTCATGCGACTCTGACCAGCAATCAGTACAAACTCCACAAGCCGGCCCCAGAGAAATATGAACTCTACGATCTGCTGAATGACCCCGCCGAGTCGAAGGACCTCGCGGCCGAGCATCCGGAGATCGTAGCGCAAATGAAATCATCCCTGCTGACTTGGCAGGACTCCGTTGTCAACAGCCTGGCGGGCAATGACTATCCGGGTGGCTTGTCGAAAGACGCGGTCAATGCCGCTGCCGAGTTCTCGGCTACCAAGTACGCCAAGAAGGCGAAGGCGGCCAAAGGCAAGAAGAAGTCTGGGAAGGACAAGGAAAGCGAGGAATAGGCACAACGGAGGAATCGCTGGTATAATTACCCGACACGGCCCCGCGACGTCGCCGGGCAAGGTCAAATGGGAAATGTCAGTTGAATCTCTCGATCCGAAAGGATGATCACAAGATGAAAAGGAAAGGTCTTAAGTTGATTGAAACGGAAGAAGTCGGGGTTTATCTCGCGCAACTCAGAACAAGGATGAGGTCTATCCGACTGAAACGATCAAGGGTCTCCTCTGGAGCTTCACGACGGCCGATTTTCTTCTCGTGGATGATTTCGAGTCGCACAATGATATTGATCCACCTGACGCCGCGAGCAACAGGATATTCGACAAGTGGATAGATGGTTTTGGGACAACGACAAACGGTGCTTTGGTGGGCAATGACCTGCCACCCTATGCCGAGCAGACCATTGTTCACGGCGGCGCCCAGTCGATGATATATCGCTACGATAATGCCAACAAGACATCCGAAGCTACCTTGACATTGGTCTATCCGCTTGACTGGACCGAAGAAGGCGTAACAAAGCTCAGCTTGTGGGTCAGAGGCAGCTCTAGCAATGCTGCTGATTGCATATATGTCGCTCTGAACGGCCCAGCCGTTATCTTCCACGATGATCCCGCTGCAACCCAGCTGACTGGATGGAACGAGTGGGTCATCGACCTGGCGGCATTTGGCGTGGACCTTACAAATGTCAATTCGATCACGATTGGCATTGGCACCGAGAACGTCCCGGCTCCTGATGGCAGCACAGGGACGATGTACTTCGACGACATCAGGCTGATCCGGTAGATTATACAGAAGCCGAAGTCAAGCAAAGGAGTAGTTGATGCACGACAATTCGGGGCCTGTACTGACTCACACAGTATAGGCCCCGTTCATCTTTGGAAGCCACACGGTTATTGCCGAGAGAGAGCACCGTTCACTTATGAAGAGCTCAAAGTCAAATACTAAAATCCCCGTTGCCACAAAAAAGTTCCTTTGAGGCATCCACTTTACGACCTATCAACCACGCTTCGTAGCTTATCTGAACAGCCCTTCGACTTCACGATGCATTATCATGGACATCGTGAATCTACCTATGTCACGGTCAATCGTCGCAAGAACGTTGCCAAACACGGTTGGCAAGAATCAATTCGTTAACCGGACAGTACTGTTACTCTTTGATTTTCTAATTATATCAATAACCGCAAGAGTCACTCCAATTCCCAGCAAACTATAGCCAATAAACCTATCGTCCCCAAAAATGATTCCTGCCAAGACGAATCCAAGAGCAAGACCAGCGAGTGGCGTGAGTCTATTCTCTTTTCTACTCTTACCTCTGAAAAGAACAAGCAGGGCGATTAATGCCAGAACTGCGATAGACACGGCGATGTAGATTTGTGACGTATTCAAGTGACCTCCTTTAGACTAAGGTGAAAAGCTCCCTGCCGCCTGTCAGCTTCCAGAGAACCGATAGCAGAAAAACTGATTATGTGGCTCTCACTTCCTCAAAGATGTCCAATCGCTCAGAATACTTCATTACTTTCAACACTCCAATCTTCTGCAAGACTTGAACATGTTCAGTTTCCACATAATAAGAACGGCCCGAAACATATTTTGTGTAAAGAATATTCTTGAACCGCAATTTCCCATCTACGCTTCACAGAGTGCTAAGGGCTGGCAGCTTGAGAGAGTTGGCCTTTATTTTTTTGACAAGTCCATTGACATCACAGGCGACAATGATTTGGCGCTCACTGTCGACCGCTGTCTGAGCATTGCCGCATTGATCCCAATCTCTACTATTGGCTTTCATTATCCCGGTTTCGGGATCGGTAGAATTATACTGCTTATTGTCCGCGGGGACCTCCGAAGGAGCCTTACGTTTTCTACCCCGTTGAGGCTTTTCGTCACGCTCAGAATCTTCTTGCTCACACTTTGTGCTGATAGCAGAGATGTCCAGTTCGCTGACCGCATCCAGGATAAAATGTCGCAGTACTTGTCCGTGAATATTGCCACCACGGCTACCACAAAGAATACGGGCGTGCCAAACACTACCACGAACCCTCCAAGGGCCCCAAACGATTTTTATCGGTCATTGGTAGCGCCAAATGCACCTGCGCATTGTCCGGAAGAATCCAATTTCGGGGCATTTCAAAAGTTCCTGACGCAATCGAGGAATTTCCGGGCGGTTCTGTCGAGGTTCTCGATGCTTCCCCCGCCGGCCAACTCGGCGCACATTTCGTATCCTACATATCCCCGATAGCCGATCTCCTTGAGGCTGTTGAAAAAGGTCTCGTAATCGACAATGCCCTCGCCCATCGGCACGGCCCGGATCAAAGTCTCGTCCTGCGAGTAGTTTATGAGTCTTTCCTCATAATGATACCTCGGCAGGCGCACGTACTGGGCCGCGGTGGTGTGAACGATATATGGCTTCATCCTCAAGACGGCGGCTCGCATTTGTTCGGCGCCGGCGCCATGCAGCGTCGGGGTCCAGGCGTCGAAAGCGGCTTTGACGTTAGAGAGGTTCACCTCGTCGAGCAGCCAGCACATCATATCGTGGTGTGATGCAATGTCGTGATGATTCTGAACGGCAAGCGTGACCCCGTGCCGGGCGGCCTTTTGCCCGGCCAGCCTCAATCCTTCGACTACCATCGCGTATTGCTGGTCGAAGGGCACGCCGGGGCGTTCGTAGCCTGTGAAGACCCGCACCATGTCGGTCCCGAGGTCGCTGGCCAGCTTGGCCAATTGGCCGACATAGCAGGCCTGGATTTCGGCGTTCGGGATTCCGGCTTTATCGACTCCCGCGGTGAAATCCGTGTAGCCGGCCATGCAGACCAGCTTGAGGCCGAGTTTCTCGATTCTGTCTCTCAGTTCCTTGCGGGCGGCCGCATCATAATCCGAGACAGAAACGTGGGGCCTTTTCGCCGTAAGCATCACGCCGTCAAATCCGAGCTGTTTGGCCTTATCCAGAAACTCCTCGACGCCCAATCTCGCCTGGCCGCGCCAGAAACCGGCGTAGCTGACCGAATGCAGGCACGTCTTTATCTTGAAATTCTTCGAATCACTCATCTGCGGTCCTCATTGAAGATGCCCTGTGTAATCGCAGTTTCCGGTGGAAAAAGGCTTGACCATGCTGCGAATGGCTCATACTATATCAGTCACTCGGTACTGTTGCAACGGCGTTACAGGTTTCGTCGGCGTGCATGCGTTGGCAGGTTCTTTTGACAAGGAGTTGCGATGGCTTCTATCATCGTGATGTCAGGGGCTCAGAAAGGTGACTATTACCCGCTCGGGCGGCGGACGAACGTGGTGGGCAGGGATGAGGGGGCTCCAATCCAGATTCTGGACGAGCATATTTCCCGCAAGCACATGCAGATTCGCTTCGACCCGGATAAGAAGCAGTACCGCGCGCTCGACATGAAGAGCAAACACGGCGTATTCATCAACGGCGGCAAGATCCATGACGAGACCCTCTTGGCTGACGACGATCAAATCCACATAGGCCAGACCGATCTGCTGTTCACGGAAAAGGACTTTACCGATCGAGAGAGCGCGCTTTCGCATTTCAAGAAGGTTGGCGAGCGGATGCGTGCGACGATAATTGAGTAGGAGGTCGGGACGCTCGCGCCTGCAAGAGCAGGCAGCGGGCTCAAATGTTCTCCCGGGTGATTTTCGCACCGAGCGGATTGAGCTTTTCCTCGATTCTCTCGTAGCCTCGGTCGATGTGATAGACTCGGTTGATCGTGGTTTCGCCCTCAGCCGCCAGGGCGGCCAGGACCAGCGCCGCCGAGGCCCGCAGGTCGGACGCCATAACGGGAGCGGCGATCAGCTTCTTGACGCCGGCCACGATAACGGCCGGACCTTCCTTACGCAGGTTCGCCGCCATTCGGTTCAGTTCGGCAACGTGCATGGACCGGTCGGGAAAGATCTTCTCGATCACGACGCTGTTGCCGTCGGCGAGCGACAGAAGAGCCATGAACTGGGCCTGCAAGTCGGTGGGAAAGCCGGGATAGGGCTGAGTGGTGATGTCGGCAGTCTTGATCGGACCGGTTCGGCTGACGACACAGCCGTTGCCGTCGGTCTCGACCGTCACGCCGATGTTTCGCAGCGTGTCGACCGCGGCCATCATGTCGTCGAGCCGGCAGTTTTCGATCCGCAGCTCGCCCGCGGTGATGGCGGCGGCGACCATGAACGTTCCGGCCTCGATCCGGTCGGGGATAACCTTGTACCGGACGGGCCGCAACTGCTCGACCCCTTCGATAATCAGCCGGTGCGAGCCGATGCCGGTAATCCTGGCGCCCATAGCGTTGAGGCAGTTGGCCAGGTCTGCAATTTCGGGCTCGCAGGCGGCCGATTCGATAACGGTTCGTCCCTTGGCGAGAGTCGCCGCCATCAGGACGTTTGCGGTGCCGAGCACGGTGGATCCGAACGGGCCGCCCATGAAAATATCTCTGCCCGTCAGGCCGTTCGGAGCCTCGGCGATGATGTAGCCGTTCTTGAGATGGATTTCGGCGCCGAGTGCTTGGAGGCCCCTGACGTGAAGGTTGACGGGCCTGTCGCCGATCGCACAGCCGCCGGGCATCGAGACCTCGGCCCTGCCACAACGCGCAAGCAGCGGCCCGAGTATGCAAATGCTGGCTCGCATCCGGCGGACAATTTCATACTCACCGACCGGATTGTCGACTGTTGTCGCGTCGATGCACAATCTGCCTTGGGACTCGCGGGTGACCTTACAGCCCAACTCACCCAGCAACTCGCCGCATACCGAAATGTCGGAGAGATTGGGAATTGCCGCCAAAGACGATTTGCCAGGGGCCAGAATCGTCGCCGCCATTATCGGCAGAGAGGCATTCTTTGAGCCGCTTACAGTAACGCTGCCCGAAAGCCTGACCGGCCCTTCGACCCGAAATATGTCCATGATGCGTTTTCCTTTGACAATCGGAGGTTGGCAATTGACAATTGCGCAATAGTAAATATTCGACGGTAAATAGTCAATGAAATACGCTGAGCTCACAATTTGTCTCACTGGGATAGCCCTGCTGGCTTACTGGCTGCTCAAGACGTCGCTGGGCAGAAGGGCCCTGGCCGATTCGATGCCGCGCAGAAACAACATGCCCCTTTATCTGCCTGCTATTCTGTTCATCCTCTGGTTAGGTACCTCATTGGCGGCAATTGTTGTGGAGGAACTGTACCCAGACTTGCCGAATTGGCAAAGAGCTATCGTTGACAACATCGTTTCTTGTGTCGGTGCAATATTGATGGTGGCTGTAATCACTATTCTGGCATGGGCTCATTTTGCGCGACGGCTGAAAGGTTTTGGCCTGAACTTCAGGGCACTTCCCAGGGACCTTCTGACGGCCCCACTGTATCTGCTCGCCGCATGGCCGCTCATAATGGTGACGATCTGGTTGACTATTAACATTGCCCAGCTAGTCTCGGGGCACGATTACCAGATGCAGCCTCACCAGCAGCTAAAGCTCGCAGCCCAACACCCGCAATTAGCGCTTCACGTGCTGATTTTTGTTGGGGCCGTGGTCATAGGCCCGGTATTTGAAGAGTTGTTCTTTCGCGGAATAATCCAGACGATGCTGCTCTCATACGTCCCGATAAAGAGCAAGGCCTGGATAGCGATTGCGATCACGTCAGTCCTGTTCGCGCTCATGCACGAAGAATTGAGCCATCGGCCTGCATTATTTGTCCTGGGTGCATGCATGGGGTACGCTTACGAAAAGAGCGGATCGCTATGGAGGCCCATTTTCATACACGCGATTTTCAACGCGACAAACGTAATAGCAACCATGAGTAAGTGACTGTCGTTTGAGCAAAACGTCCACTTTAAGAACGGAGATTTCCATGTACTACAAAGCAAGCAGTCGCTGGCGGGATGTTTTGATGCCGCTATTTCGCGCGATACTCGTTTCAGTTGTGGTTGAGTTGTCCGGCTTTGCCGCCGGCGCCGTTCGAGCCGAGCACTCGGTGGAATCGCCCGATGGGAATGTCGCTATCACATTCGACATCGGACAAGAGCGGGGCGATTTGATCTATTCCGTTGCTTTTGATGGTCGACCTGTCATCGTTAATTCTCGCCTGGGGCTTGCTCTCAAAGACGCAGCTTCACTTGAGACCGGCTTTGAAATCAGCAACGTCTCGGCGAGCAGTCATGACAGCACGTATTCACTCATCTACGCAGAGCGCAAGACGATTCGGGACCACTACAATCAACTCATCGTGGACCTCAAAGAAAGCAACACACCATATCGCAAATTGCGGCTGACGTTCCGTGCGTACAATGAAGGAGCGGCGCTGCGCTATACCGTGCCGGAGCAAAACGCCCTGAAGAGCTTTGTCATCTCGGCGGAAAAGACGCAGTTTTGTTTTGCCGCCGATCATGCCGCCTACGCTACACATTCCGCCCAGGGCCAATACAGCAAGGTGCCGTTGAGCAAACTCACGAAAGACTGCGAGAGGCCGCTCACGATTCAGATCAATGACATACTGTACGCCGCAGTGGCCGAAGCCGGCCTGGTTGATTATGCACGGATGCGTCTTTCGCCGGGCCAGGGGCAGGCGCATACAGTTGTGAGTTCGTTGGCAAGTGAGGTCGATGCCGCCACCCCACTTACAACGCCTTGGCGCGTTGTCATGTTCGGTAGAACGCCCGGAGAGCTGCTGGAGCGTAATTATCTGATCCTGAACCTGAACGAGCGCTGCGCCATAAAGGACACGTCTTGGATCAAGCCGGGCAAGGTTATCCGCGAAGTGACTCTGACTACCGCCGGCGGCATGGCATGCGTCGATTTCGCGGCTGAGCACAACCTGCAGTATGTCGAATTCGACGCCGGCTGGTACGGGCATGAATACAGTGACGAATCCGACGCCCGGACTATCTCCGTCGATCCGAAGCGGTCGAAGGGTCCGCTCGATCTGCACGGGGTCATCGAATACGCAAAGCAGCGCGATATCGGGATCATACTGTACGTCAATCGCAGGGCGCTGGAACGCCAGCTCGATGAGATTCTGCCGCTCTACGAAAAGTGGGGAATCAAAGGCGTCAAGTACGGCTTCGTGCGCGTCGGCCCGCATCAATGGACAACATGGCTCCACGAAGCGGTTCGCAAGGCAGCCGAGCATCATCTCATGGTCGATGTCCATGATGAGTACCGCCCGACTGGATACAGCCGAACGTATCCCAATCTGATGACGCAGGAGGGCATCGCAGGCGACGAGACCAAACCTTCGAACAGTTTGACTTTGACCATTTTGTTCACCCGCATGCTGGCCGGCGCGGCGGACAACACGATTTGCTACTACGACCGTCGGGTGGATGAAAACGCGAGCCACGCGTATCAATTGGCTAAGAGCGTCTGTTTCTACAGTCCCTGGCAATTTCTCTACTGGTATGATCGGCCGGGCCGTTCTCCGTCCCGGCGCGCCGGGAGCGGCGCCGGAGGCAGTCACAATGTCATCGGCGACGAGCCTGAGCTGGAATTTTTCGATTATGTCCCCACCGTCTGGGACGACACAAAAGTCATCCACGGCGAAATCGGAGCGTGTGCCGTCCTTGCCCGGCGCTCGGACGAAAGCTGGTTTATCGGCTGCATGAATGGAGATACCGCGCGCACTCTCGACGTTCCGCTGGACTTTCTGGACAAGGACCGCACATACGTTGCCCACATCTACGCCGATGATCCTACCATATCGACCCGGACTCATGTGAAGATCAGCCGCTGGTTGGTGGATTCGGCAACCGTCCTGAAAGCCGAGCTGCCCCTGCGCGGCGGCCAGGCAATCAGAATCTGCCCCGCAACAGCGGATGACCTGAAGACACATCAGAACTATGAGAATGTAAAAATCAAAGAGAGAGAAAGATTGAGGAGCTCTCCGAAAGAGTCTGTGGCCCACATCCGTGCTGTTCAAGACGACCTGTTCCGCATCGGCTCCGGGTCACAAAATCCACCCCAGTCGTTCCTTGGTGGCATGGCTTTTGAAGACCCTGCGCTCGATGCTACTGTAAATCGCTTGCTGGGCCTATTTCTTTCCCTTGCCCATAGCTTATGAAGGGCAAGGGAAGGAAATGTCCTTTTCTCGAAAAGACTCTGCGAAAGGACGTTGGGCTTGTTGCTGTGATGGGGACTCTGTCACAGATGAATTGAAGTGTGAAGGGATTGTAGTACAGATCAACGCTGATTTACGCGGATTCTTTGGGCCACAGAGAAAAGATCAATAATCAATAATATTGTCATCCCTGCGAAAGCAGGGACAATAGCAAATAATCAATCACATGGCCCACAGATTCCTTAAGAGAGCCCAATAATTTTCTTTTATCCTGGGATTTCAGATTTGACTTACACAGATTAATTGGGACAATTGCCAATTGGATTTGCAGGTCCAAAGGATAGACAATTTAGCAACGAGATATGCCATAGGTGCTGGAGTGTTCTGCCCATACTACTTGAGATTGCATCTTTCACCCCGTATCGAGCAGGCCTAGGTCTCGCGGTTTGATCTTCAGACCGTTGACACCTTAAAATAGGGGTTCTTTGTGCGCCCGACGGGGACGGAGTTTAGCTAACTCCGCTGCGCGGGGCTCAAGGATGACAATAATCCGCGAATAGGAGGGTGGTAATGACTGCGAGAGGTCCAAATAGTCGTTGATGACCCGTGAAATATCCACATTTAGAGGCTTATTATGGCAGTTAAGTTTGACGAGATTGGGTACTGGTCAGAGATAAAACTAGACATCATTAAAGAGTATGCTTCGGCCTATTCTACAATAATGAACAAGAAATCATTCCGATATTACTATATCGACGGATTTGCCGGGGCAGGTGTCCATGTTTCTAAGAGCACTGGTGAGTTTGTACCTGGAAGCCCTACCAATGCCTTTAACGTAAAACCTCCGTTCAGCGGTTACCATTTCATTGATCTGGACGGTGATAAGGTAGATCTCCTCAAGGAAATCACTTCAGGATCACCAAATGTTGATGTCTACGAGGGAGACTGTAATCGCATATTGCTCGATAAAGTACTCCCGGCTATACAATACAAGGAATACAAGCGTGCTTTGTGTGTTCTTGATCCCTACGGATTGCACTTGGATTGGGACATAATAAGCATGGCGGGACAGTCAAAGGCAATTGAGGTTTTTCTCAACTTCCCACTCATGGACATGAACATGAATGTTCTCTGGAATAATCCTGAAAAGGTCGAAGAGGACCAAATTGCCCGTATGAATATCTTCTGGGGCGATGACACTTGGCGACAAGTTGCCTATAGAAAAACACCGGGATTGTTCGATACAATAGAAGAGAAGACGTCGAACGAAGCCGTAGCCGAAGCGTTCCGTGAAAGATTAAACAAGATTGCCGGGTTTGCGTATGTACCCCAGCCGATTCCTATGCGGAACACAAAAGGCGGAATAGTGTATTACCTATTCTTTGCCAGCCCAAACAAAACAGGAAGCAAGATCGTACAACATATTTTCAATAAATATAAGGATCGGTAATTTAGCCAATGGCATCTGGATCAGCTATAGAATGGACACAATCAACATGGAATCCCGTCACCGGGTGTACCAAGATAAGTACAGGATGTCGCAATTGCTATGCTGAACGCATGGCAAAGCGTCTGCACGCCATGGGCCAGAAGAACTACCGCAACGGCTTCAGATTGACCTGCCATCCCGAATCGTTAGATATACCCTTGCGTTGGAAAAAGCCACAGATCATATTTGTGAACTCCATGAGTGATCTGTTTCATGAGAATGTCCCGCTTGACTTCATACGAGACGTTTTTACGACTATGAGGCAAGCAGATTACCATCTCTTTCAAGTGCTCACTAAACGAGCTAAACGTCTGATGGAAGTGTCACCGGTTCTGGACTGGCCGGAGAATGTCTGGATGGGTGTAACCGTCGAAAGCCGCAACTACAAGGATCGGATTGACTATCTGCGAGCAACCGGAGCCGGCATTAAATTCCTCTCGCTTGAGCCCTTACTGGATGATCTTGGCGAGCTGGACCTGTTCGGCATTGAATGGGTGATCGTAGGCGGAGAATCCGGGCCAGGTGCCCGGCCCATGGCTATCGACTGGGTGCGCGGTATCCGTAATCAGTGTCTTGAACAACAGGTTCCGTTTTTCTTTAAACAGTGGGGAGGAGTCCACAAGAAGAAGGCTGGACGGATACTGGATGATCGTACCTGGGATCAGATGCCCGCGGTCAGACAACCGGTTGTAGGATAGTCCGTAAGCGATCAACGTATTCACAACAACATACTTCGATCTGTGGCAGCGAAGTGTTTATGTCAATGGTCAGGCTGCACACAACGTGAAGCGGTCAAGGTTCTCAAGATAGGCAACAGTTCCTCGGTGAGTAAGAGACTGACGCAGGTTCATGAATCGCTCCAGGCAGATAAGCAGTTTGAGCAACTTTAATCACAAATCGGACGTATTCTAAACCTAAAGGAATAAGGAAAGGTCTGACTCTTGAAACCCTCCTAGAATATTATGTTAGGCAACAGAGAACTCAGCCATGCGACGGACGACTTGGGCAAACGACGTGAGATTGCATCTCGCATTAGCGAGTGTCGGCAACTCGACACTGATGAAGCAATCTGGAAAGGGTCGCGTTAATAGGGCTCGACTATTCTTGGCGAATGAAGTGCCGATCGCCAGCGTATCAGCCTTTGATAAGTCAGCGTTCTCCACGTTTCTCGACCAGAAGACAATCGGGCTTTCGCGGCAACTACCTCGACCGGACGATGGTCGTCCAAATTGGGGCGCAGCAAGGAAGGTGATCAGCATCTTTCTGCGGATGTGTGCGATGAACAAAGACCTTCACACGGCATTCAATCTAGCCACCGTCGAACCACTTCTTGAGGTGCCGCTCGACAATCAAATAGTCGCCAAGATCGACCAAGAGAGTGGGTCGCACTTTTCGAAGAACTTCAAGATCAAGTATCTCTCACCGGATCTCAACTCCGATATTCAAGGTGCGGCACTGCGACTCGCTTCCAGAGAACGTATCTATAGGTACGAGCTTGACGTCCTCTATTGGAATGCCGCGACGCTTGCGTAACCTGCGCTCCAGCCGACGCGCTGCGGCCTGCGGCCTTCGCGCACGGCTGAGCTCAAACGTTGGGCGTCTCAAGGATCATCGCGGACGGGTAAAGGACAAGCTGATGCAGCAATACAAACCCGGTGACCGTATAGGGGGCGAGCACACAGTCCTGAAGGTGTTCGGCGGCGAGAATCAGTCCGGGATGGGCGTCGTTTATCTAGTCCAGGACCGGGAGCTTCCTATCCCCATTGTCCTAAAGACTTTTCAACGCGCGGTCAGCGAGAATGCGAAGCGCCAGTTCGTTTCAGAAGCTCACGCATGGATCAAAGCTGGGGCACATACAAATATCGTCCAAGCATACTGGGTTCGTGAAATCGCCGACCAACTTTTCGTTGCCGCCGAGTATGTAGAACCTGACGAAGAAGGTCGCAATAACCTGACGCACTTTCTGAGCGCCGACCAACTGCGCCCCGAAATCATATTGCTCTGGGCCGCGCAGTTCTGTCATGGTATGGACTACGCCAGATCGAAAGGCGTCCTTGCACACCGCGACATCAAACCAGACAACTTGATGATCAATGGAACCGGATCTCTCAAAGTCACTGACTTCGGTTTGGCGAAATCCATTGACTTAGACGCAGCACCCCGGCAGCGAGGGTGGTGGTTGTTCGGAAAGAAACAAGACGTAGAGACGATTTCTAAAACGGCTACGGGTTCGGCCATGGGAACTCTACCTTACATGGCCCCTGAGCAATTCATTGACGCGAAAGACGTAGACCACCGAGCCGACATCTATAGCTTTGGCATCGTTCTCTCTCAGATGGTGGCGGGGAACCGTTACCCGTACCGGATTAAGTCTGATGCTCCAGACGTTGCGGCAGAGTTTTTCCGGGCCCACACCGGCCGAGCGCCGCTACCTGTCGAGTCGCCGCTAATGCCGGTCATTAGCCGGTGCCTGCAGAAAGAGCCTAACCGACGCTACGCGACCTATGACGTCTTCCTCAGTGATATGAGTACCGTAGCGAGGAAGCTCCAGATCAAGCTCCCCAAAGCCGTACACATTGCCAAAGAAGATGAAGAGCTCTACGCGCAGGCGCAGAGCTACGTAGCGCTCGGTGACAAGGACCGCGCATTGAGAGCAATAGACGAATACGTCTCAAAGTACACAGAGAACGAACGTGGGTGGACCGAGAAAGGGCGGATACATTTTGAGCGTGGCGAGTACACGCAAGGCCTAGCTGCGACGAGAGAATCCCTGGACGTGAATCCCTATAACACTCACGCTTGGAACAACCTTGGGATACTGCTCAACAGAACTACAGCGCCGACTACGGAGGTAAGGAAAGCGTTTGCTAACGCGCTTCACTTTGATCCTTACAACACAGCCGCGATGATGAACCTAATTGGGCCGCTCGTACTGCACAAGGAATACGTGGCGGCGGCAGCGCTCACGGCCAAAGCCCTCAAGCTACGACCCGATAAACCACTCGTCCGGCAAAAAGCTGAAGCACTGGTCAAAGAGTTCCTCGATCATAAACACGTCGCAGCCGCCGAAATGCTGCTATCCGGGTGGACAGAAGCCCGGCCCGCAGACACGGATGCGTGGCACAACCTCGGCTTGATATCCCTCGATAAGGGAGCTCTTGACCAAGCCACCCAGTGCTTCAAGCGGGTCAATGAACTGTCCCCACAAGACAACTTCGCCGTTGTTCAACTCGCGAAGCTCTGTTTCCAGAGGAAGAAAGCCCGAGAGTGTCTTGACTATTGCAACAAGCTGCTGGAGCGCGGATACGAACCGCTTCTCGCGGTCGGGCTCAAGGCGCGAGTTCTGAATTTCGTTGGTGGGTATGAACAAGCGCTGAACTTCCTGCAACCGTACCTCGATCACAACCCAGAGAACGACGCGCTCTGGGTGGTGCTGTCCGAGATACATGAGTACCGCAATAACTACGATTCTGCAATCAAAGCTCTGCAAAGTGCCAAGCGCCTATTGGAACGCAGTAAGAGTGAACACAGAGCGGATAATTTGGAGTTTGTCGACCAAAAGCTAAAGCAACTATCGGCTATGAATTGAGGCAAGAGGTGCGACGCAATAGTAGGCGGGGGAATAGGGGACATGAGAGGCCAGCCCTTAAGTCATGGTTCCGCTGAAGAACCCCTTGTGACATGCACTGGTGCTATCAAAAACGAGGGTGTTTTGCCGAGTCCCGTGAGTTTTTCAGCGGAATCAAGTCATAAGATAATGCTTGTCTGATGCCCCTGATTGTTTTGTAGTTGCTGTCATAATCCGAGCATTGCGTATAGCCGATGAAGAGGCGGTTGGGGGAGTTTCAGGGGTCACATTTCCTTATTCCTTTAGGGCTAGCATACGTTCGATTTCTGATTGAATTCGCTTAGCGGAATATTTGGAGACAGCTCTGTCTGTAGTCTCTGAGCCCCATCAAAACAGAGACATCCAAAGAAACAATCGACAAAATTCTGAACGCTTAACTCCTCAAAGCGACTCACGTAGTTTTTTGCCTGAGTCGCTTTCTTAGCTCATCCCGGCTCGTGGGGATTCTGCTATTTTGGCCTTGTATGCTTGATTCTTGATCTTTATGCGCTTGGCTCGACCCAGATCGGGCTGGACCATGCGTATTGATTGTTGGCCTGGACTACGCGCAGATAATACCAGTTCACGCCGTTGCCGTCGTCTGTGTCGGCAACTTTGTAGGATGTGTGATAATGGTCGGCGAAGATGAGTCTGTGGAGCATCGCCGACTCCTTTGGGAAGTCGCCTGTGAAGAGCATTTCATTACTCTCGGCTAACTGCCTGAACGTCTGAGATACAGATACGTTGGTGGGCTTGTTCAGCGCGACTTTCACGCGAGTGTCGGGACCGCCGCGCACGTTTAGGACTACTGCCTTGGTGGAAATGTCCTCGAACTGCTGGCGCAGCGCCGTGAAGGACTGAACTCGCAGGTGTTTGTCTGAGCATTCGAGTATCTTGTCTCTGCGACTCTCATCGAGCGGTCCGGCCTGGAAACATCGCTGAACATCTTCCAGAACGCCGCCCTCGACTGTGACGGTGAAATCCCAATCGCAGATTCGCGTCATATCCAGGGCGGGCCAGGGGCCCCAACCGTACTCGAAGCGCAGCAGGACAGGCTCGTTCCAACTGGCGGCGCCCGGCTCGCGGTCCATTGGAAAATTACGGTGCAGCACACGGTTGTTCTTGAGGATCTCGACCCTGTCGATCTGGTCCCAGCCGGTGACGGTGACGGCCAGCTCGCGCTGCCTGGTGTAGGGTAGCTCGCGGCCCATCAGTTGACCGTTCAGTCGAAAATCCACGGCGATGCGATCGCCTGTAATAGCGTACGTCCGCCTGTCACGCAAGGCGTCGAAGATCGCCTCGCGCGTAAGTTCCGGCGCGAGCACGGCGGCCAATCCCTCGCGGTAGGCGCCGGGGAAGCCGAGATGGTCGTCCGTACTGGCGATCACGCCGAGCCGATGGCCCTGGGCGAGGAAGGAGTGCAGCGTATTCTGGGTCCAGCGCCCGCCTTCGGTATGGCGGATATATGGCGAGGCCGCCCGGTCATGCTCGGCGTTGCCCCATTCGGAGAACATTTCCAGAACGGGCGAAACCTCCGGATCGCGCCTGGCAAGATTGGCGCCGCGGTGGCCGAGGCGGTTGGCCGGGTGGTGGGGGATCAGGATCGCCCCTCGCTGTTTAGCGAATCGCTGAAATTCGCGCAGGCTGTCAAACCTGACGTACTCGGCGTCGAGCGTCGGGAATATAATGTGATAATCGCCGAGACTGGTCGAGTGCCACTCGAAACCCGCTATGGGGACATACCTTCCAGGCTGGTCGTATTTGCGCACCGCCTCCAGCACTTTGGGCCAGCGCTTCTTCGTCACCTCGAATCCGTCGAGCCATTTCTTCTCGATATTGTTCTCGTAGGTGCCTATGTCGTGCCAGTACCCGTGGGGGGTAAAAGCAAAGAAATCCAGATGCTCCCGCGCAATCTCGAAAGCTCGCTCCAGCGATCCGCGCGCGTAGCCGACTTCGCTGTGATTATGCAGATCGCCGAAGTAAATCTGATACTTGCCCACCTTCGGATGATCAAATGCCCTTGGCGCAACTGCCGAACCACCCGGTGATGCCAACAACAGTGAACCTGCCGCAGAAACTTTTAGAAACTCGCGTCTTGTCATTGATGGTGCCATATTGAACCTCTAACGACCAAAATTAGAAATCAAAATGCAAAATGTAGAATTAAAGAAGTCATCCCAGCTTGCCGGGATTCCGCAATTCTTGTTGTTGACGTTTGATATTTGAATTTCTATTTCCTGACCCTGAATCTGGCTCTTTCGCCGGCCCCTATCTTCAGCGGCTCTTCGAATCGCACCTGGCCGAAGTCGCGAAGGGCGAATTTCGACAAAGTCAGCTCGCCTCGCATGACCGACAGCTCGACTCGCGCGGCTTTGTTCGATCGTTTCACCAAGCAGCTCCCCCAGGCGTAGCCGTTCGAGAAGAAGAACGTGCCGTCCTTGGCGGCGAACGTCATTGATTTTTCCACCGCGGAATAGTTGAATCCCGTCAGTGCGAGCACCGCCGCCCAACTGGCCATGGCGCGGGCGTAGTGGTGGCCGCACTCGGCTTCGTTGAAGGGGCTTCTCTTGCGCCCGTCATATCTTTCGCGGATGTTTTCGATGCACTTTAGCCCGGCGTCTCTCTGGCCTTCATACAGCATACCTACAGCGGCGGTGTATTCGAAACCCGTCATGACTTCAGTGAAGTACGAGAACGGGTTCTTGGGACGGTCTTTCGGATAGCTCGCCATCAGCAGCGCCGACTCATCTCCCATCGCGAAGCTGCGCATGCAGTTGAAGTGCCCGTACAGGCCCTCCCTCAGATTGTATTTCATGATGCCGCGCATTGTTGCGCCGACATTGGCCGGATCGAGCAGATAACCCAGACCGCAGACGTGGGCCATGTACTGGCCGACAAGCTGGTCGACAAGGCAGCCCGATCCGAGCTGGTAATCGGGTTTGGTCGGGTCCTTCGCCCCCATGCCGATGAGCAGGCTCGGCGCGATATCCGACTTGTCCTTTGGCGGGCGCACCTGGTGTTCGTAGTATTCACCGTTGAATAGATTCTCGTCGATCCACTGTCTTCCTTGCTCGAAGAGACGTCGGCAGGTTGCGGCGAAATCCTCCTCGCCGAGATATCGGGACATTTCCTCGGCGGCTCTCAGGGCGCCCAGATACCAGACGCCCATCTGAGGATTGGGCCCGTAGTACTCGACGTCCATCGTGTTGTGCTGGCAGCCTTCCATTACGCCGTCCTTGTCGGCGTCCCAGCCGCCTTTGATCCAGCAGAATTCTAGGGCTCGCCTGACACCGGGCCAGAGGCTCCTTAGCATTTCGTCGTCGCCGGAGAGCTGCCAGTCCCGGTAGATTTTCATTATGCAGCCCATCTGTCCATCGGCGGCGGCCTTGCCGAAGTCCTGCGCACGCGCAAGCGGCAGATGCACTCGAAAGCTCATCAGCCCTCTCTGGTCCGTGGCGTGTGCGAACTCGACCTCGCGCATGGATTTGGCCATGTCACCGAAAAGAAAAGCCAGAGCCTGCTCGTAGTTCCACACGTGAGTGCACGAGCCATGACAGCAACCCCTTGTGTTGCTGGAACCTTCCCAGCCGTAGAAGCGCCCGTCATCGGTGCGAAAGCAGGTCTGGGTCCGAAGTGTGCTGATGTTGAAAAGAGCCGCTTCCTTCACCACTTCGGGCAAATCGCTCTGACAGAAAGCCCGCACAAACTGTACGGTCTTTTTCTCCAGCCTCGCAAGCTGCGGCACGAACTTCTCGGCCACGTCCCAGGCGTCTTCGTATTTCTTCGTGTAATGATTGCCTATGCGGTCCTTGCCATTACCTTTGGGCGTCCAGGTCTGACGATTTGGAAAGTGCCATGTAAGAAGAAATGTCACTTCCTTCGTCTCGTGCGCGGGCAACGACACCTCAACGGCCAGCGACGCCATCGGCGTATCTTCGCCTGTGTCCTGGCGCTGTTCGAGTTTGCCGTCGTCGCTGAGGTCGTCCCAGAAATCGAGCAGCGAACTGCCCCAGCCGCCCCGGATCCACGCCGTTCGGTGAGTGACTCCGGATTTGGCGGTCGTGGTCAGGGCGATCGTGCCCCACTGCTCGGCCTTGGCGTCAACGCCCTGCGAGTGCATGAATATCCCGCGGACATTGGGCCCATCGCGGAACTCGTTTCGGTTCGCTCTGGCTCCGACGGGCACCCGATCACCTTTCCAGTCATTCTGATAGGCCGAGCCGTCGATGCCGATGAAATTGGGCATGCTGCCGCAGACCGATGCGGTCACAGCTTCGTCCGTCTTGTTACTGAGCACGTAGCGCAGCACAGCGACTGGTATCCCGCTGGCCTCGGCGTCGCCGGGAATGAGCGGATTGAACGCCTCGATGCGCACATCCACGGGAACATCAGCATCCGAGAGCATGACCTGCCCGAACGGATACGCCGCGGCGAACGAACACTGGCGAAACCGCGGGAGCCCGTGGTTTGGCACCGTGCTGCCGTGGCTTTCTTCGTAGCCCGACACGTCGATCGGGCCCTCGATCGCCCTGGCCGTTGTTTGGCCGTCAGCCGTCTTTGCAAAGAGTGCGAAGAACGGTCCCGATGCTCCCCTCAGCGGCACGAAGCCTTTGGCGGCCCGGTTCATTATCTCCCAGTCGCGCAGATCACCCCTGCCGCCCAGCGAGACGGTCCCCGTGCCGATGCCGCCCAGAGGAAGGGCAATGCGCACGATATGATCCTGGTCGTAACGTTTCAGAACGGGCCAGTCCTTAGCAGTTGCAGTATCCGTCTCAACTTTATCTATCGTCGCCTTTACCTGTGCCGAAGCCGGGCTACTCGAAAGTACGTTACACCCCACAATCATCATTAAGATTAGCAATAACTGTCTCATAATATTCTCCTGTAAGTGTAATAATTGAAATCATATCTGCTGTTTCCGTCAAGGATTAAAATGTTTTCATTTTCTTGATTCTTCTCTTCACGTATCAGCGTTTTTTTAGTTTTGACTTGAGAGTAGGGACGTGGTATGTTGATAGACTGGTATGTTTGAAAGTTGGTTTTATTGGAACAAAGGGGTAGAGAGACGATGCATAGGTGGCCTTTTTTAGTAAGCCACAGTAACGAAGAGATAAGAATTATCCTACAAAAAGGAGACAAAAGATGGTTGAAATCAAGAACATTGCCACTGCGAGTATTGACCCGAAAAGCACGGTTAACGTGCGAAGGAGTCAGGTCAAAGAGGGCGTCGAGAAGGTTAAATTATCCATAGCAGAGCACGGTTTTTGGAGAAGAAACCCAATTGTTGTCCGTCCGCACCCGGATAGCGCATCGGAATATGAGTACGAGGTTGTTGCGGGACAGTGCAGGCTGAAGGCGTGCTTGGCTCTCGGCATCGAACAAATACCTGCTGAGATACAGGAAATCGACGATGATAACGCTATCCGCCTGTCGTGGGCTGAAAATGAGGGTCGAAGCCCTATTACGCCAAGCGACAAGGCATACTGGGCGGACATAATCACGACAAAGTACCGAAAGCAAGGTAAGAATAAAGGAGAAAGCCGTACGCAGGCTGCTAAGGATCTCGGAGTAAGCGTGCCAACAATCATAAAATATCAGCCATTGTGCGTTTTGCCCGATGACGTAATGAGGATGGTAGATGATAAAAAACTCCGAGTTGACGATGCAGTGGCAATCGTCGAGTCTTGTGTTGGTGCGCAAGATCAGGAATTAGAGCAGAAGATAAGGGAACGGGCTGAGTGGATCATGCCGCTGGACCAGCACCACAAAAAAGCCGCTGTGAAAGTGCTCAAAGAGGTCGGCCCAAAAGCATCCATTGACGATTTGGACAAGAAACTGGCGGGCGAGACGAAGAACATAACGTTCGAGGTTACTATTCCTGAAGCTCTGCACCCAAGGTTGAAAAAGTGGGGAGATGACAAGGGCCTAATAGGGGCTTCCGAGTCGCTCATTGGTAGTAGCATGGTCGCAACGATGTTGTCGGGGAGATGATTTAATGGATTCTCAAACAGCCAGAGATTGGCTAAATGACGCGGGAGATAGGAAACCGTCCGAGCTAGGGGAAGCGATCGATGTTTTGTATCGTGAACTTGGTAACTATAAGGCGATCGCCTCGCAAGTCCGGATTTCGACGAACCGTTTGAGTCAACTGCGCAGAGTGTTTCTCTTGCCAGAGGGCATCAGATGGCAGGTTGACGAGGGGAAAATTCAGCTTGGCCACGTAGAGCAGATATCTCGACTGCAAGAGGATGACCAGTGGCTCTTGGCGTTCACTATCGTGCAGGGGAAAATCGGTGTGAAGGATTCTACGGAGGTTGTTCACGCTGTCGTCGCGAAAAAACGCCCTCTGCGAGATGTTCTTTACGAAATGATCGGAATTCGATTTGACCAAGTCAAACCGTTGTTGCTCCCGTTCACCTTTGAGGAGAATTTCAAGATAGCTCGTGCAGCCTGGAGGAAAAAATTGGAGTGGGCGGATTTCAGCCTCAAGGCTATTGAGGATGCGACACGCGTGGACCTTGACCACATTGCAGGCGAATTGGCAAGCCTTGCACATCAATTGCGGCCAACAAGGAATAGCAACCAGTCAAAAAGGACACCACTACGAGACGAAATTAACTTCCAGAGCGATGATTAAAAGACTGCTGAACTAAGGAATCGCCACTGTGTAAAGAGCCATCCATGCGGCATTGTGGCTCAATCTACCGAAGAACATCGCTATGGTTTCAGTAGTAAAACTGTGATGTAATTAGTGACTATTTGGGTCTTTCTGTTAGGGCCGGTTCCACTCTTTAATCATTTCTCCGATCTTTTGCCGATCCCATCCTTTCGACGTCGGATAGTCCTGGTTCGCCTCGAGTTCTTCGATTGTCGGGGTCTTCGACGGTACGCCCGAAGCGGGGACGTCGGCGCCGGCGATCCATACGAATGAATTGAGCACGAGTTTTCTAAAGTCGTTGGAGGCCCAGTTCCAATGCCAGTGTCCGCCGGTGAAGCCGAAGCCTCTTCCACCGCCGGGCCGGTCGTAGGCCCAGGCGACGTGCTCGGGCATCCCCATCCTGGCGCGGACGTGTGCGTTGGCGCCGTGAGCATCGTTACCTTTTCTCCGCGTACTGTCCGGCGGAACCGTGGTCAGGATGGGCGTGACGTTCTCCATGCCCTCTACGAATCGCATGTGGTAGTACCATTCGTCATCCATGAAGAAGGGCTTGACGCCGCGTGTGATTGGGTGCCTGGGCAGCTCCTTGAATTCGCCTTTGAAGGTCGGGTTGACCGACCAGAACGTCTCGAAGTAACCACCCGTCCAGTTGAGCATATACTCGCCCGGCTGGCCCTTGGGGACCTCGACTGCGTAGTGCAGCATGGCGATGCCGACGCCCTTCTTGGCCAGCGCGTCCACTTCCTCCAGATGCCTCATCGCCACGTGTCCGCCGCCTCCGTCACAGAACACTGCGATCGCGTCGGCGTTGTCGCAGGCGGTCGGGTCCTTGGGCCAGCCGTTGAGATACGTCGTCGCATAGACTTCGGGCACGTTTTCGTTGAGTGCCTTTCCAAGCAGCAGCATTCCGGCGTTGTGCTCGTGGGCGCCGTGGCCGTGACTGCGCGGTCCGGCTATCAGAACGATCTTCTTTCTGTCGGTGAGTTTCAGGCGTTTCAACTGAATGTCCTTGAATTCGCC
>JADHXR010000109.1 GCA_016782865.1 Phycisphaerae bacterium | reverse complement strand
CCAGGGCGACACAGAGAAGCCTTCAATTTATCAGATGGTTAAGGACGGGGTTAACTCTAAACACTTCGTGGGAGAAAGCTGTCGAGCAAGTACGACCGCTTATGCTGCATTATTTGTTTTGAATTTATAACACCGATCCGCCGGTCAAAGAATCATGGAGGGACGGTGGGGCAGGACATTTGAAGCCTGGGAGATGACCGGTCCCGGTCGGCCGTTTCGCACCAGCTATGGATTCAATGGCTGGCTATTCTGCTGTGATTTTGATGCGTCCCTTCCTGCCCGCACTCGTTGGGGTTCTGATGGCATTCCCGGCATAAGGGTCAGCACGCTCAGAGGCAAAGCAAACATCCCCGTGCTTCTCGACAGTACAATGCCCTACAGTCACCCCAGAGAACTCTTCCCGCTGCCGCCGCGCCGCGGCGGAAGCAACGGTCCCGGCATGGGGCCCTTTTGCATGGACCGCCACAGTGAGCACGTGAACGGCCTCTTTCTGGACTGGTCGGTCAGGAAAATCGGGATCAAAGAGCTGTGGACGCTCAAGTGGCACCTGCAGTTCGACACGGCCAACGCCTGGACTAAGGCCGGAGGCGCCCTGCCCGAAGACTGGCCCCATTGGATGAGAGGATTTAAGGACTATTGAAGACAAACGCTGACAATAGGCACAGCACTATGCCCAAGACAATAGAAAAGCTGACACTGACAACCCATTTGACTGTATTCTTGGTTGTCTGCTTGTTGAGCTTGCCGGTTCCAGCACAATATGGCGGCGGCACGGGCAAGCCCAACGATCCCTATCTGATATACACAGCCGAGCAGATGAACGAAATCGGCGCCAACTGGAGGAATGATTGGGACAAACATTTCAAACTTATGGCCGACATCGACATGAGCGCATACGCGGGGAGGGATTTCAAGATCATTGGGTCCAACAGCGGCAACGCCTTCCGCGGCGTTTTTGACGGCAACGGCAAGATAATAAGAAACTTCACATATAGTTCCACAAGAAGAGACTACGCAGGGCTTTTCGGGTATATCAAAGGCTGGGACGCCGAGATCAGAAATCTCGGACTTGTTAGCCCTAATGTCGATGCGGGATCAGGATCGTATGTCGGCTCGCTTGTTGGCTACACGGACGAGGGGACCGTCACCAACTGCTATGCCCTCAGTGTCAGGGTTTCAGGGGGCAAACGTTTAGGCGGATTGATTGGATACGCCCGAAGGGGAGCGATCACGAACTGTCGCGTCGAAGGCGGCAGCGTCCGAGGAGATGAAGAGGTGGGTGGCCTCGTGGGGTACAACCGAACAGATATTGAGAACTGCCACTCAACGTGTGTCGTCTCCGGCGGTACGAAGATCGGCGGACTGATAGGGAGAAGTGATGAGACGGTTGCCGACTCGGCCGCCACAGGCACGGTTTCGGCAGGCGGAGACGATGCCGGCGGGCTCGTAGGCGATAATCTGGGTCTGCTCACCAACTGTTCTGCAAGAGGCAGAGTTCGCGGAAGTCGGCGTGTCGGGGGGCTGGTAGGTGACAACAGCGGTTCAATCACGAACTGCAGAGCAAGCGGCGAGGTCTCTGGTTCCGATAGCGTCGGGGGCCTTGCGGGAAGCACTCGTGACGAGACAATCAGCGACTCCTGTGCCAGCGGCGCGGTTACCGGAGCTGAGAATGTTGGCGGACTTGCCGGCTATAACAGAAAGACAATAGAGAATTGCTATGCCACAGGCAGCGTTACGGGCAAAGATTGCGTTGGCGGCCTGGTGGGAAAAAATACGTGGCCCGCAAAGATCAATTGCTGTTATTCGATCGGCAGTGTTTTTGGAACGACGGATGTCGGTGGTCTTGTGGGATTCAATGACGAAGGGATAGTCAAGACTTCTCTGTGGGATACTCAAACCAGCGGTCGAAGCAACATGTGCGGACGGCAGGAGCTGGGGATAGGCTGCGATAATGCCGGCGGCAAGACCACAGCCGAGATGCAGAGAAGAAGCACGTTCCCGGCCTCTGACTGGGACTTTGCCAGTGAGAGCGCAAATGGGGTCGAAGGCATCTGGAGCATCTGCGATGGGCTGGAGTATCCTCAACTGGCTCGCCAGTTCCTCACGGCAGACTTTGACGGCGACAATAGGGTAGACCTGACCGATTTTGCCTTCTTTGCAGAACGCTGGCGGTCAACCGACAGCAGTTTCTTCTGGTGTCGAGGTGCCGACCTCACCGGTGACCGACTGGTCGGGGTAGATGACTTGAGCCAGTTCGCCGACAACTGGCTCGCCGAGGGCCTGGCGAGTTCGGCGCCGACAGTTTATCTTATCGTGGACGATTTCGAGTCCTACAACGACCTCGACCCCGGTGACCCCGAAAGCAACAGGATATTTAACGTCTGGTCGGACGGATACGACAATCCGGCAGCAAATGGCTCCATTGTTGGCCATGCTAATCCCCCTTTTGCCGAACGGTACATCGTTCACAGCGGCGTGCAGTCTATGCCCTATCTCTACCACACCCTTTTCAAGCTCGCGAAAGCTGAACTGGCGCTGAGTCCATCGCAGAATTGGGCCGAAGAACGCGACGGGGCATTGTCGCTCTGGTTCTGCGGTGATTCGTCGAACGCTGCTGCGCCTATGAGTGTGATTCTAAATGGCGATTCAGCGGTCTATCACAATGATCCCGACGCAACGCGGATAGATACATGGACGCAATGGTCTATCGACCTCCAGGCGTTCACGCGCACGGATCTTGCCAATGTCGATTCTATAGCCATTTGTTTCGGTGATCAGAACAATCTGCAGCCTGGCGGTTCAGGCATTATGTTCTTTGACGACATTCGGCTGTACGGGCCCGGATAAACAAGCAGAAAGAGGCAGGGCCGCGGACCGGAGCCGGCGGCATGCACATCATTGGGACCGGCAACTCAAATGCCTTCACCGGCGTATTTGACGGCGACGATCATACAATCTCTAACTTCGTCTGCACTTATTCCTATAGAGACTACGCGGGACTTTTCAGATACGCTGCCGGCGCCACGATCAAGAACCTGGGTCTGGTTGGCCCGTATCTGGACGTGGCGCTGGGGAGTTATCACGGGGCTCTGGTCGGGCGCCTGGACACTGGGATTGTCACAAACTGGTACGTGGAGACCGGCAGCATTTTCGCAAGTCGCGATGTCGGCGTGCTCGATTGGCGGTTATTTCCATCAGGCGCCGTGAATGCACATGTCCGTACACGGAAACGACGATTGATTGCGTTGTTGCGTGTTGTTCACCGCGCCGGTAAGATGCAGCCCGTGAGGCCTTACGACTATGCCGTCAGAATGTGTAAAAATCCTGTTGGCCGGTTTGCCGGGTTGCGGCAAGACAATCGCGACGAGATGGTGGCGGAGATAATACGAAGACTGTCGTTTTTGGGTAAGTGACATGGAAACCGTTTTCATTAATGGCAGCATGGGAGAGGGTGGGGGCCAAATACTGCGCACAAGTCTTGCGCTGTCCTGCATAACGGGTAAACGTCTGCACATCGAGAACATCCGCGCCGCCCGCCGTAAGCCGGGCCTGGCAAGACAGCACTTGAGCTGTGTCCAAGCCGCATGCGAGATCTGCGCAGGCCAATCCGAAGGCGCCGCCCTTGGATCGCAAGTGCTGGACTTCAAGCCCGGGCCCGTCCGCAACGGCGACTTCTCCTTCGACATCGGCTCAGCAGGCTCGGCATCTTTGGTAATTCAGACGGTTTTACCCGCTCTGTTCATGACCGAGAAACCTTCGACAATCACCGTGACGGGCGGAACGCACAACCCCTGGGCGCCGCCGTTCGACTTTCTGAGCGAGACCTTCCTGCCCGCTATCGCATGCGCTGGTTTTGCCGCCGAGTGCAGACTCGTCAAGCACGGCTTCTTCCCCGCAGGCGGGGGCGAGATCAGTTTCACCATCCAGCCGTGGCGGCAAGATCCGAGCCAAACCATTGACATTTGTGAGCCGCCCGAAGAGCCGGAAGTCCACGCACGTATATACACGGCACGACTGCCCGCCCACATTGCCCATCGCCAGGAAAAATTGCTATGTCAAAGCGGGCTGAGCATCAAGAACTTCGAGCACATAGACGTAATGGATTCCGATGGCCCCGGAAACTGCATCATGCTCAGGCTGTGCGCCCGCGACAGAACGACGATTTTTACCGCCTTCGGAGCCAAGGGTAGGCCTTCGGAGAAAGTAGTAGACGAGGTCGCAAGACTGGCCAGGAGTTTCATTTCCAGCGGCGCCACGGTGGATCGTTTCTCAGCCGACCAACTCCTGATCTACATGGCAATCTCAAATTCCCGCCTGGGCGGGGAAAAGCCTGCCCCTGCGAAAGCAGGGGGCGCCTACATAACAAACGACCTGTCCCCCCACCTGACAACAAACATAGAAACCATAAAGAAATTCCTGCCCGTCAATTTCGACATAGACAAACAAGGCCAAATACACCGAATTTCTTGTGCGCCCGCGTAGAGGCAGTCCCCGTACCTCATGTCCTTTCCTCGCTGCCTTGTGTGACGGCTCAGATCCGGCGTGTGTCGCTCCTGAACATGCGGTCAGCTCTTTTGGAGAAGGCTGTGGCCGGTCATTTCTTCCGGTTGTGGCAAGTGCATCATTTCCAGCAGCGTGGGGCCTATGTCGGCCAATATGCCATCTTTGCGGAGCTTGCTGCCCTTAAGTCGTTCGTCGAATATGACCAACGGTACGTCGCCGATGGTATGGGCCGTATGCGGACTGTCGCCGCTGGCGCCAATCATTTTTTCAAAGTTGCCGTGATCGGCGGTGATAATCGCCGAGCCACCCAGGCTCTTGACTTTATCCAGTATCCTGCCCACGCATTCATCCACCGCCTCGGCGGCCTTGATCGAAGCGGCCAGGAGCCCAGTGTGGCCGACCATGTCGGGATTGGCAAAATTTACCACGATCACATCGTATTTGTCCGAGTCGAGTCTCTCGAGCACAACGTCGGCGACCTCGTACGCACTCATCTCCGGCTTCAGGTCGTACGTGCGAACTCGGGGCGAGGGCACGATTTGCCTGTCTTCACCCGGGAAAGGCTTTTCGGCATAATCATTGAAGAAAAAGGTGACATGTGCATATTTTTCCGTCTCGGCGCAACGGAATTGCCTGAGCCCCTGTGAGGACCAGTAGGCCGCCAGGGTGTTTTTCATTTTCGGTAGCTTCGCAAATGCCACGGGCGCCGGTATGGTTGCGTCATATTCGGTCGTGCAAACGAAATAGATATCCGGCTTAGCCGTCCTGGCAAATTCTTTGAAGTTCGGCTCGACGAGCGCCCGGGTGATCTCACGGGGCCTGTCGCCGCGGAAGTTGAAGAATACCACGCCGTCGCCATCGTCTATCGTTGCTATCGGCTCGTCATCGGCATTGACAATACACGTTGGCTCGATAAATTCATCGGTCACTTTTGCTTCGTAGCTTTTGGCGACCGCCTCGGCTGCGCTGCTCGCCTTGATGCCCTTGCCTATCCTCATGCATTCATAGGCTCTTTGCACGCGGTCCCACCGGCTGTCACGGTCCATCGCGTAGAATCTGCCCATAACCGAGGCTATTTTGCCCGCGCCTATCTCTTGGGCCTTCTTTTCGATTTCGGCTATGTAGCCGGCCCCGCTGTCAGGCGGCGAATCACGACCATCGGTGAAAGCATGAATGAAAACATCCTCTACAGCATTTCGTTTTGCCAGTTCGAGCAACCCGTAGAGGTGGTCCAGCAGCGAGTGCACGCCGATGTCACTGCACAGCCCCATGACGTGCATCTTGCCGTTATTGCGCTTGACGAATTTGATCAGATTTAGGAACTCTTTGTTCTCGAAGAAAGAGCCGTCCTGAATCGCCTTGCTGATTCTTACGGATTCCTGCGGGACGATTCTGCCTGCGCCGATATTCTGATGTCCGACCTCGCTGTTGCCCATTGTGCCGGCCGGCAGGCCAACGTCCAATCCGCTGGTATGGACAAGACAGTTCGGAAACTCCGCCATCAGCATGTCGTCCACCGGCGTACTCGCACACTTGATAGTGTTGTATTCGTCCTGCGAGCTGTCGGGGTTGTAGCCCCAGCCGTCGCGGATGATCAGCACGAACGGCCTATTTTTCAACGTTGCTTTTCGTTTTGCCATGGCCAAAGGCACCTTTCAAGCAAAAGCAATAAAGACGAGGCAGTGCCTCGTCTACATCTTCACAGGTCCGGTCGATATTCGCAGTATGGTACAGGCTCGCCTCGAGCATGTCAAATATTTACAGAGCATCCGAAAGAACAAAATCTGCACCTGTCCCAAAAGTTTTTGACAACGGCACTTGCTGTGATATAATGCCCTGCCGATTGAAAACAAACCGTAAACAGTTACCACCGGCGACGAACACGGCCGCGGTAAACACCGAGTATGACTGAAGCAAAGACAAATGACGATGGCGTCCCACCGAGCCTGAGACGATTCACTCCAAAATTTCTGGTGACCCTGCTGCTGCCGGACCGAAGAACACATCTGCTGTTTTGGCCTTTAATGATCGGCGGACTACTGCTGGATTTGTGGACCAAAAAGGCCGCGTTCGATCGCCTGGAGCCGTACGAGGTGTATTGCGTCATAGACGGCTTTCTCCAATTGGTGCGAGCTGAAAACAATGGCGCCGCTTTCGGATTGTGCGCCGGTAAGTCCTATTTCCTGACGGCTATTTCAAGCATCGCGATGGTAGCGATTCTCGGGGTCTTCCTCTTCGCGGGAAACCGGCAGAAACTGGTCAATATCGCTCTGGGGCTTTTCGCCGCGGGGGTTTGCGGCAATTTGTATGACAGGGCTTTCAACGACGGCCTGGTGCGAGACTTCATCGACCTCTACTACCGCAGCTATCACTGGCATACTTTCAACGTAGCCGACGCTCTGCTTTGTGCCGGGGTAGGGCTGCTGATGATTTCGACCTTTCTTATTGAGCAGCCTGCTCAAAAACATGATCAGCAACATAAATAGGCGCGTCTGTCGCGACACCCAGGGCGATAGCATCGGAAGGGCGGGAGTCAATTTCGATTGTCCGCCCGTTCAGGATCAGATGTATCCTTGCATAGAATACGTGGTGACGCAGATCGCTTATGACTATCTTTTCTATTTGGGCACCGAGATTCTCAATCACGCTTGCGAGCAAGTCGTGCGTCATCGGGCGGGCCGGCGAGATTCCTTTTAATCGGCGGTCGATCGCAAAAATCTCGACTATGCCGATCACGATGGGGAAACTCCGCTCGCCCGTACGCTCCTTGAGGACGATCACCTGCTGGTCGGACATCTCATTTATGATTATGCGAGATAACTCGGCTTCCAATTCCATTTTAGCGTCACCTTTATCCGGTTGAAACAAGTATGAGCTTGCTCACCCGCCATTGTCCAATTCCGAGAGGTGCCTGTCAACGGTCTTTAATTGTTCCGTGAGCTGAGTGAGCTTATCTTTAGCCTGAGCCACGACTTGCGGCTTGGCCCTGGTGACGAAATTTTCGTTAGCCAGCTTGGCTTCGATCCCGCTCTTGGCCTTTTCTATCTGCTGTTTCTGTTTCTCGAATCGCAGCCGTTCGGCCTCCGAGTCAACCGCATCGTGAACATAAACCTCTGCCGAGTCCGTGACTGCGACAGCGGCATTGGCGGGTTTGGCGATGTCAGCACCAGCGCGAATGTTTTTCACGCCAGCCGATTGCGCGATGAGTTCCGCACTGCTGTTGAGAATATCAGCAATTTCCTGCCGCGTCCTCACCGATACGACTAAAGACACTTTCGGGGGGATATTCCTGTTGTTTCTGATCTCCCGGATGGTCCTGACCACCTCTTGCACGATCTCAATCTGCTCCTCAGCGTCCGGCTCGCGCAGAGAATCGATTCCTCTGGGCCATTCGGCGATAACCAACGACTCTGAGCTTTTCGCCTCTGCCAACCTATCAAGGCCTCTGACCGGGGCGACCTCATTCAGTTTCTGGAATATCCCCTCGGTGATGAACGGCACAAAAGGATGCAACAGGCGTAAAACCTGGTCCAACGCAAAGGCCAGAACATTCTGGGCAATTGGCTTTGTTTGTTCATTCTGCATCCTCGGCTTGGCCCATTCGAGGTACCAGTCGCACAAATCGTTCCAGAAGAATCTGTAGAGACCCGCCAAAGGCTCGCTATACTTGAACTTGTCTAGAGATTCTGTAACCTCGGAAATCGTCTCAGCCAACCTGGACAGAATCCATTTGTCGGTAATATCCATTTTCTCAGGGTCGAATCCGGCAGGGTCCATCCCCTCTATATTCATCAGGGCAAAACGCGAGGCGTTCCAAAGCTTATTACAGAAATTTCGCCCAACATCGAACTTCGGGGACGTATTTACCTTGCGCCCGTCGGGCAATGTCATCGCCGCTACCGGCATCCTTATATCCTGCGTATCCGTGGTCATGCTGGCCAGCGTAAAACGCATCGCATCGACTCCGTGACTGTCGATAGCCACCAGCGGATCGATGCCGTTGCCGAGACTCTTGGACATCTTGCGCCCCTCGCCGTCCTGAATCATCGCGTGAATATACACGTCGCTGAATGGAATGTCGCCCGCACAATACTGTCCCATCATTACCATGCGCGAGACCCAAAGCGTAATAATCTCACGCGCCGTACAGAGCACGTTGCCCGGATAAAATGTTTTCAACTCCGGCGTCTCATCCGGCCAGCCCAGCGTACTGAACGGCCAAAGCGCCGAGGAAAACCACGTGTCAAGCACATCTTCATCCAGCGTGCAAGTTCTAATTCGCTGGTGAAGATTATCGAAGATATATTTGAAAGCATTATTTCCGAATTTCGCCTTCAATTCGTTATTGGCCGCGTTGTCCATCACAAGCTGCTCTTTTGATCTGTGTCCGCGTTTGTGGGCGAGAATCTTACTTAGCAATTCTAGTATTTCATCTACCTTCTCAGTTTTCCCGCAAACATAAAACGGGAAAGTCCCTTCAATGAGCCTGTCAGAACGGAAAGATGCGACTTCATTGTCGAAGTTGACCCCACATAGCTGCAAAAATTCTTGCACATGAGTTTCACATTCTTGGTCATGTCGTTTCATTGCCTCTTCACGCGACTCGCCGGAGCCACTGTAATGTGCGTGCGAGAACTCGATTACCCATACGGGTATTCTGTGTCCCCACCAGAGCTGACGGCTGATGGGCCAGTCCCGCAGGTTCTCGAGCCAGGCCTGGTAGGTCTTGGCGTAACGATCAGGGATAAAACTGAGGCGACTGTCAAGCAGAGGCTTCAGAGCCAGACCCGCTAGTGAATTTAGCGGGACATCTGTTCCTTCGATAAGGCCCTGGCCCGACTTTTTGCTCAGGTGCTCGATCGGCTTCTTGACAGCGATATACCATTGATCGGACAGATAAGGCTCTATCGGCACGTGACTGCGATAGCTGTGCCCGACCTCGTGGACGTATTGGCGAACATCTTCGAGAAGTTTCTCCGTTCGGAACCATTCGACAATTGCTTCGCGCGCCTCGAAGCGGTCCATACCGAGCAAAGACTGGGCTTCGGGCTCATCGGCGTCTTCCCAGCCGTGCTTGTCGCTGATTGATCCGTCCGGTGCCATGACGTTGACAATATCCAGCTTGTGTCTCTGGCCGATTTGCCAGTCATCCGGATCATGAGCTGGGGTGACCTTAAGAAATCCCGTGGAAAATCGCGCCTTTTCATCCTCGCTGTCGGGGTCGGGCAAAACGACGTGCTCGTCGGCGATGATCGGGATCAGCCGGCCCACGATCGGAAGGCGGACTTTCTTGCCAACCAGATGCGCTGCGCGCTTGTCCCCAGGGTTCATCGCGATGGCCGTGTCGCCGAGCATGGTCTCCGGGCGGGTCGTAGCGACCGTGACGCATTCAATCTTTTCGCTATCGATCTCAACGGGCTCGACGAGCGGATACTTCAGATACCAGAAATGTCCCTGCACGGTCTCATGCTCGACTTCGTCGTCGGCCAGCACCGTTTGCGTGGCGGGGTCCCAGTTGACAAGCCTCTTGCCGCGATAGATCAGCCCGTCCTTGAAGAGCTTGAAGAATGTGCTGCGTACAGCCTTGGCACAGACCTCGTCCATTGTGAATCGGGTTCGGTCCCAGTCACAGGAGCAGCCCATCGCCTTGAGTTGTCCGATGATCGTGGCTTCATATTCGTCTTTCCATGCCTGAACTCGCCCGACAAATTCCGCCCGCTCGAAGTCCGTGCGCCGCTTTCCTTCTTCCGAGAGTATCCGCTTCTCAACGACCGTCTGCGTGGCGATACCAGCGTGGTCGGTCCCAGGCATCCACAGGGTGTTGTAGTTCTGCATCCGCCTCAAGCGAATCAGAATGTCCTGTAATGTGTTATTCAATGCGTGGCCCAGGTGCAGCGGCGCGGTGACGTTGGGCGGTGGTATGACGATCGTGTACGTCGCTCCATCATCGCCATCGGCGTGCGGCTCGGCGTGAAAGTAGGAATGTGAAGACCATAAATGGTTTACCTGTCCCTCGACAGTTTTGGGGTCATAAGTTTTCGATAGTTGTTCAGCCATAGCGTATCAAGTTTCGCCCAATCGATAATAAAAAGAAATTCCGGCCCAGTACGGGGAGCCGGAATATTATCCTAATAGAAACGAACAACAGCGCAAAGCAAACAATTAAGCACCGATCAGGTACTCTGTAGTGTCGGCGTCGAGGCTAATCGAGGTTCATCGTCATCAGAAACTCCCCGTTGGTTCGCGTCTTGGCCAGCCGGCTCTTGAGCAGTTCCACTGCTTCGACCGGGTTCAATTCGCTCAGGACCCTTCGGAGCCTGTACACGAGCTTAAGCTCTTTGGGATCGAGCAGAAGTTCTTCCCGTCTGGTTCCGCTTCGGCTGATGTCGATAGCCGGGTAGGTTCGCCTTTCAACAAGACGTCTGTCGAGGTGTAGCTCCATGTTTCCGGTTGCTTTGAATTCTTCGAAGATCACCTCGTCCATTTTCGAGCCCGTATCGATCAGCGCTGTTGCGAAAATGGTCAGCGAACCGCCTTCTTCGACATTTCTTGCCGCACCGAAAAATCTTTTAGGCATCTGCATCGCCCCGGCGTCAACACCACCGGTCAGGATTCTGCCCGAGTGTGGCATCTCGGTGTTGTATGCACGAGCAAGGCGTGTTATTGAGTCGAGCAGGATCACAACGTCCGTACCATATTCGATAAGTCGCTTTGCCTTCTCGATTACGACTTCCGCAACCTGGCAGTGACGTGAGGCCGGCTCATCGAAAGTCGAGCTTATGACTTCAACATCGTCGGCGGTTCTACGCTGCATTTCCGTCACTTCTTCGGGCCGTTCGTCGATCAGCAGCACGATCAATTTGATCTCGGGATGATTTGTGCTCAGGGCGTTTGCCATTTTTTGCAGCAGTATCGTCTTGCCTGTTCTCGGCGGAGCGACTATCAGACCGCGCTGGCCCTTGCCCACCGGCGTGACCAGGTCAATTATCCTCATGTTCAATTCTTCCGGTGTAGTCTCGAGTATAAAGCGGTTGTCAGGATGCAACGGCGTCAAGTCGGCAAAGACGATTTTCTCTGCAAGATTGTCGGGGTCTTCGAAGTTGATGGCTTCTACCCGCAGAAGAGCAAAGTACTTCTCCGAATCCTTCGGGGGCCTTATCTGACCTGACACAACGTTCCCCGTACGCAGGCCAAAACGCCTGATCTGCGAGGGTGACACATAAATGTCGTCCGACGATGACAAGTAGTTGTAATCCGGATTGCGGAGAAATCCGTAGCCGTCCGGGAGCACTTCCAGCACGCCTTCGCCATACATCAGGCCGCTCTGGCGGATACGCTCTTTGAGAATTCTGAAAACCAAATCCTGCTTTTTGAGAGCACTGTATTCCGTGATACCCTCGTTTTTCGCAAGATCGTGCAGTTCTGCAACAGTGAGCCTCTGCAAATCGGTCAAATAGAGGTTGCCTTGCTTGATACGCTCGTATTTGGCATGAGTGGACTCTTCTTCGGTCTCCTCCTCGACCTTGCCCAGGGACTCCTGCCCGGTCTCGATGGTGTCCGTCTCAGCCTCTCTGGTCTCCACAGCCGTAGCCGTACTCGTAGCAGTATCCCCTTCCAGTTGTGCCCGTTCTTCCAACTCGGCGACAACTTCGGCTGCCCTTTTGACCGCCTTCCTCTTCGTGCTCTTGCGTTTCTTGGTTGTGCGTTTTACAGCCTTAGCCATCATTACTCCTTTTTCGTTTGTGAAACAGCGTTATTACCCTCGTGAGACTCCCCGGTCGCCATAAGCAAGAATCAGAGGCATAACTTCACAGAATAACCTGCCCGCAGGAATTCAATAGGATTTGAACTCTGAATAGTAGAACTAAAACCCAAATATTTCAAATACGGGCAACACTAATTGCGAACGATCTGCAATAAACCCCGCTTACCCAAAATCCGTAATATCAGAGAAAATATCAGCGACCTGTCTGACCAATGCCGAGAAGCCAGAATTGTTTATTACCGTATTATCGGCGAGGCCAACCTTGTTGTCCAGAGAAATTTGAAAATTTTCTCTAATTTTCAACTGATTTTTGTCAAAACCTTTTTTTTGGGCTCTAGCCGCCCGTAATTCTTGTTTGCACTCGACAAAAATCAATCTGTCACACCGCTTAGCCCAGCCGACTTCAACCAACAGCGGCATGTCCAGGACGATTGCTTTGACTTGATCCTGGCGGCTGTACCGATCTACAAGCTTTTCGGCCCGCCTCAGGACGAAAGGATGGATTATTTCGTTGAGCGATGACAGTTTGTCGACATCGTCAAAAACTGCCCCGGCCAATTTCTTATGGTCTATTTTCCCGGTGGAATCCGCGATGGCCCGGCCAAAGCAGGCCGTGATCTTCTCCTTCACGGCCTCTGTTTCGAGCAGCTTGTGGACGATATCGTCGGCATCGATAACCTTGCAGCCGAGTTTCGCAAATTCGGCGGCAACGGTGCTCTTGCCCGACGCGATGCCGCCTAATATGCCTATGACAGGTTTTTTGCCGATGTTGCCCACAACCGGGGGAGTCTAACTGCATTGTGACGGCCGGTCAAGTAATGTCCGGTCGAAGGGTTTACCGAGTCCGACTGCTGTGGGCATGAAACGAGACTTGAAGATTCGACTCAGGACAAATGTACCTTGCTGTGAATCTTCTGCAGGCTGTTGAGCAGGTAGTTCTTCACTACAACGTCCCAGCTCATGTTCTTGGCCAAATCGTAGCCGGTCTGGATCATGCTTTCGATTTCAGATTTGTTCTTGGGCAGCCGCGAGCATATCTGCATTGCGACCTTCTCGCTCTGGCTTGCTTCAATGCGATCCCTCACATCGCGGTTGATTTGCCGCAGGTCTTCGATATCCGCATTGGCGTGTGTCTCCAGATTCGTATAGTCTGCGACAATAACACTCTTGGTATCCTGCCCGCCGGTCACGTCGCGCACGAAGCCAGCGCATCCACAGACACTGCTGAAGACACAGATGCCGCCGAACGTCAGCGGTTCAATCTGGGCTATCCCGAAGGGCTCGTAGATGCTCTGGCCGAATTCGACATCGGTTCCCTTGCGGATGTCCATGAATTCAACATCATCGGGCATTCTGTGGCCGCATTTCTTGGCATCGAAGCCGAATTGGTTGACGAAAATGATCTTTATGTTTCTGCTCTTGGTGTTGAATTCCTGCACGGCGCTGTAGTAATCGGCCTCTCCGCCCGACAGATCGGGCCAGCCTTCGCGATGAGCAACAGGCCAATTATATGCCGATTCCATGCTGTAAATGTCCCGGCTGGCCCGTTGTGAGACCTCGGTCGAGAGGACAAGCAGCACTGCCGTCTTGTTCTGGGTCCTGAACTCTTTTTCCATTTGATCGAGCACGCGCAAATCGCGCCACATCCCCTTGCTCTGCACCAGCCTTGTCACATGAGTGAAAATGAAATCGGGCTTATAGCCCAGGAGGTTTTCACAATACCGCTGCAGCTTGTGCTTCGAAGCAAGCTTTTCGTCGACGCTGATTTGGTATGCCGGGATGCCGTTATAGACTATGTCGATGTCGGCAGCGTCAAATTCGGACGCGAGGAAACGCAGCTCATCGACCACGCAATCGCCTACCGCGAGTATACGGTCGCAGTATCTCGAGGCCCCCACCAGAGAGTGTTTGAAGTAAGAGTCCTGATCGCCGAAGACTTCATTCACATGAAGATCTTCGTTATGGGCCTGTTTCATGACGTTGTAGAACATGGTGTCATGCCCTGGATGTTTCTCCACGATTCGACGCATTGTCGCCACCTCATGGGCATAGAAAACCGTCCCGAAGTCACACGCCGGCTCAAGAATCCCTGCCAGCGCAGTGGGCATACCCATAAACTCGTGTGAGACGATTAGTGTCGAGTCGGCGGCGGCGCCGATCGCCTTGAGCACGGCAATCGCCACCGGGGCCAGTCTGACGTACTGCTCGAACTCCCACAGGTTCTCATAAAGGTCGCTGCGGACCCCGAATTCTTCGAACAGTTGTCTTTTGAACCTGTTAATCACGTGCTTGTGCGTATGTCTGACGTCGATCAACACAACCTCAGGTGAGCTTTTCACGCCCGTCTGCTCGTCAGCGAATGTTCGTGTGCCGTAAATGATTCCGGCATTGTAGAAATCTTCGATCTTACGAAATGCCGGGCCGTAGCCTGTGTTTACAAATCCATCGATGGATGAGTAGAGCACTTCGCCATTCTCGCCGAGTCGCCCGCCGACGGAGCCTTCGCTGGTGAACAATGGTCCGACAAGTATCGAACGTTCAACTGCATCAAGATAGGATTGGCAGGTGAAAAAACCTTGCAGGACGGCACCTATGCCGCCGACTTTGCCCACTGTCTCATGGGTCACATGTACCGCCGTCGTCTTCTCGATCATCGTAAGTTTCCCTCCAAGTTGTACCTGAAGTCTAATAGGGTAGTCTGCTACTGTTTCTGTATAAACCATATGAAACAGTCTCATAAGAGCCAAACAGGCGGGTCTTTGCGGCCGACTATTTTGGGTGGGCCGATAAAATAGGATCGGGATTGCAGGCAAGCAGCGTTTTTTTCGGACGGATTGGGCCGCCCGCGGAGTTTTTTCCGGATCAGCTTATCCGGGCTCGCAACGCCCTGATCGAGCCTGAGAGCAGTTGCTGGGGAATATCGGCTAATTCCGGCTCGGGTATCTCGCTGAGCGCTATTCTATCGAGGACCTCCGTCACCCGGCTGCCAAAGGGCGCTATCAGGGCTCCGGTTGCCTCGGCCTCGTCCAGTTCACCTTGAGCCATTTGCCTCAGATACATGATCACGTTTTTGGTCAGCTCCCGGTCGCTCATCTCGTATACGGCGCCGCTGGCCTCACGCGGTCCGTCCGGAATATCTCTTTCCTTGAGTATGTCCTGTGTGAGCCTGTGTGTTTCAGCCATTAGCTGTTTTTCTTTCTCCCTAAAGCTCGTATCTAATGGCGCGAGTTTCAGCTCTTCGTCCGAGTCCGGAAGAGGGACATATATTCTGTTGTGACACGCCGGGCATTTGCCCATCTTGCCGCCGGCGGTGTCGGCGGCTTCTATCTTCTTGTTGCAATGTTCGCAGTGAAATGTTATCGCCATTTTAGCACCTCTGCCATTTCCAATTTAATCGTTGCCACTCAGACCGGAGCTTTGTTCACGACAATTCATTCGGCTGCCCTTGTACTCTGCAACTATCTCGGTGGTTAGCCCGCCGCGAGGCGTAAATCGAGACGAAATCTTCATCCAGCGAGGCTTGCACTCGCGGCTCAAGTCACCCAGTATGTCATTTGTCAGAGCTTCATAGAAAATCCCCTTGTTGCGATAGCTCTGCATATAGAATTTCAGACTCTTAAGCTCTATGCACAGCCTGTCGGGACAGTATTCTATGGTGATCTCGCCAAAATCCGGCTGGCCCGTTCGGGGGCAAACGCTTGTGAACTCGGGGCATCTTATTGTTATGTGATAGTCTCGCTCGGGATGTGGATTATCGAATAGTTCTATCTCGACCGGTTCACTCATTGCCAAACCTCAGTTATTAATCCTGCTCAGACTAATAATAATCCAAATGCTTGCTGCGTGCAAGCAGTAATTCGGCAACAACCGGGCAATTCTCAAAATCCTGGCGCGGATCGAATGCTCATTGCATTTTGACAATCTTGGCCTGAGTCAGTAGAATACCGCCATTGCCGAAACTTTTTCCAAAGATTGTTTTTGGTTGCAGGATCGGGTACTTCTGCAGTAGGGAGGACACCTAATGGAATCCGAAATCAAAAATCTGAACCGCCGACAGTTCCTGGTTGCTGTCGGCACCACCGCGGCGGCCGCTGCTTTGCGCTGCCGTGGCTCTGCTGCGAAAGCCGCTGCAAGAAGCAGCAGGCCCAATTTCGTGTTCATCTTTGCCGACGATTTGGGCTGGGGCGACCTGGGCTGCTACGGCAATCGACAGATAAGAACGCCCAACCTGGATGAGCTTGCACGCAAAGGGATGTTGTTCACGCAGTTTTACGTCAACGCCCGGACGCTCGTGCCGCACGCCACGCTCCATCCGACCGACGAGCAGATGAAACCTTACCAGCGATACGCCCCGCAAGGTGTCCCCTACAAAGGCGCAAAGCAGATATACTATGCCTCGGTTTCTGACATGGATCGCCAGATAGGCAGGCTGGTTAAGAGAATTGACCAACTGGGCCTGGCCGATAACACCGTGATTGCTTTTTCCAGTGACAACGGTCCCGAGGATTTCGATATTCGAAACGCCGTTCACAGCGGCATAGGCGACACCGGGCCATTCCGCGGACGAAAGCGAAGCATATATGAGGGCGGCGTCCGTATGCCGTTCATCGTCCGCTGGACTTCTCGCACACCGGCGGGCAAGGTGGACGACAAAAACATCGTCGCGGGCGTGGACTGGTTGCCGACTGTTTGCAGCTTAGCTGGTGTCAAGTTGCCCGCCGGGCTGAATCCGGACGGCGAGGATATGTCACAGGCAATTCTCGGCAAGCCGTGGACGCGCAGCAAGCCGCTGATGTGGGAATGGCGATTTAGAGTCTTCGGTGATATGGCCCACAAGAGCCCGATGTTGGCCCTTCGCGACGGAAAGTGGAAGCTGCTAATGAATCCCGACCGCAGCCGGGTCGAGCTATACGACATTGGCAACGATCCAACCGAGCTGGACAATGTTGCCGATCAGAATCCCCAGGTCGTGCGAAAACTCTCTGAAAGGTTGCTGAAATGGCAGAAAACTTTACCCGCCGGGCCTACCGACGATGTGGCCGGCTCAAACGCATATCCCTGGCCGACGAACAAATGAACCCGCTCAGACGAATTGTCATGTGTTTTGCCCTCGTGCAAATCTCGTTTGTTGTGGGCACTGCCGCATCTGAGAAACCTGTTATGAACAAGACGGATCTGTTCGAGGCTGGAACCGCCGGTTATGCGACATACCGCATTCCGGGGATGGTCGTGACAAACACAGGCACGCTGCTGGCATACTGCGAGGCGCGCAAGAGCCTTCAGGGTGACTGGGGCGCCATCGACATCATGATGCGGCGCAGCGCGGACGGGGGGGCAACGTGGGAGACACAGCGAAAGATAGTCAACATCGAAGGCAAAGTCACCCAAAACGCCGTGGCTCTCAAGCAGAACCTGGCCCAAGAAGGCGAGATTACCATAAACAACCCCGTAGCGATTGTAGACAGGCAGATCGACGCCGTGCATTTCTTGTACTGCGTGGAGTATGCCCGCTGCTACTACATGCGAAGCGACGATGACGGCAGGACATTCACTGAAGCTGTTGACATCACCGGGACATTTGAGAAGTTCCGCGACGAATATGATTGGAAAGTCCTGGCAACCGGCCCCGGGCATGGAATCCAATTAAGGAACGGCCGGTTGCTCGTTCCCGTCTGGCTCTCCACCGGCACAGGGGGACATGCTCACAGGCCTTCCTGCGTATCGGTCGTGTACAGCGACGACAACGGCAGGACATGGCGCCGAGGGCAGATCGTAGTCGCCAACCCCAATCCGGTCAATCCGAGCGAAACGGTTCCCGTCCAACTTGCCAATGGGCGCGTAATGCTCAACATCCGCCATGAATCGCAGCCGCGATTGCGCGGGGTATGCACAAGCCCCGACGGAGCCACCGGCTGGAGCAAGATTGTATATCACGAGCAATTGCCCGATCCGGTTTGCATGGGCAGCATCATCCGGCTCAGCGAAAGGCCGGGGCACAAGAAGAACCGCATTCTCTTTGCCAATCCCCACAACCCGGATGATCGCCAACGCAAGAATGTCACCGTCAAGCTCAGCTACGATGAAGGCGAGAGCTGGCCCGTGGCCCGGCCTGTCGAGCCGGGCATCAGCGGATACTCAGACCTGGCTGTCGGGCCGGACGGATTTGTCTATTGTTTCTACGAGCGCGGCAGCGTTGACACCAGCCACTACAGACCTGCGACGCTAACTGTCGCACGTTTCAACCTGGAGTGGCTGACCGACAGCCGGGACCACTTTGAGTAGCGGCGAATTGTATATCGATGGAGACTGCGCAGTGGCGGAAAAAAGAGCAGTAGTCCTTTTAAGCGGCGGCCTTGACTCGGCCACAACGTTGGCCCTGGCCGGCAATGTTGGCTTTCTGTGTTATGCTCTGACTTTTGCGTATGGCCAGCGGCACAAACGTGAAATCCAGGCCGCCAAAAGAGTCGCTGACTCTCTCGGTGTCACGGAGCATCGGATAATTAATATCGACCTGGCCGCCTTCGGCGGCTCGGCGCTTACCGATTCGGCTATCGACGTACCCAAAGACAGAGCCGACTTGGATAACTCAACCGAAATACCGCTTACCTATGTGCCCGCCCGCAATACGATATTCTTAAGTTACGCACTTGCCTGGGCCGAGGTGCTCGGTGCCTTCGACATCTTCATCGGCGTCAATTCCACCGACTACAGCGGTTACCCCGACTGCCGGGCGGAATTCATCGCCGCTTTCGAGACGACCGCCAACCTTGCGACTGCGGCCGCCGTCGAGGGTAAGGGCCGATACAGAATTCATACGCCGATCATAGAGATGACAAAAACACGGATCATCCTTGCCGGCACTGAACTGGGCGTCGATTATTCTCTGACGCACAGTTGCTACGACCCCGACTCGGAGGGCCGAAGCTGCGGGCAATGCGATTCCTGCAGATTGAGATTGAAGGGATTTGCCGAAGCGGGGCTCGAAGATCCGATCGAATATCGAACAAAGAATGTCAAATAACTAATATCCAAATGCGACATACGAGATACTGAGCTAATGATAGTAAACGAAATCTTCCATTCTTTGCAGGGCGAGGGATTCCTTGCCGGGGTGCCCAGCGTGTTCGTGCGCCAGGCTGGGTGTCCCTTGCGCTGCCGGTGGTGCGACACCAAATATGCCTGGGACGAGGATGCGGGGCAGGAGCGGGGTATCGATGAAATAGTCGAGGCAGTTGAGCAATGGCCCTGCAGATTCGTGGTAGTAACCGGCGGAGAGCCGATGGTGAATTTCGAGATCCGGCAGTTGATGCGGGAGTTGAAAGCCGCCGACAGGCACGTAACAATCGAGACCGCGGGCATCGCATATATCCCGGATGTACCCTGCGATCTGATGAGTATCAGCCCGAAGCTGAGCAATTCCGTCCCGGCCGAGGCGGAGCTGGCAACGATCCATAAGGATTCGAGACTCGATCTGGCCGTTCTCGGAGAGCTGATTGCCAATTACCATTATCAGCTCAAATTTGTCGTTGACACCGTGAACGACCTGGCGGAGATTCAGGAAGTGATCGAGCAGACCGGCAACATTGACCCTGAAATGGTAATGTTAATGCCGCAAGCGGTCACAAGGGACGAACTCTCAGCCAAATCTCCGATGGTGGCCGAAATCTGCAAGAGTGCCGGCTTTGCGTTCTGCCAAAGGCTGCACATTTTGCTCTGGGACCATAAAAAAGGCAAGTAGATTGGACTCAGGATGCTATTTAGCGAATCCGAAGATTACCGATTGACAATCGCAATAGTAAATAGTAAATGGTAAATAGTAAATCGCAAAGCCCGGGTGGCGGAATAGGCAGACGCGCTAGCTTGAGGGGCTAGTGACCTTCGGGTCGTGCTGGTTCGACTCCAGTCTCGGGCAGTTTTGAATCATACCCTGCGCCGCACAATGCGGTTTTTGATGGCAAAAACACCCTTTTTCGCTCCTTGCTCTTCTCGTTTTGCGGCCTCTTGCTGCCGTTTGCGGCGGGATACTGCGCCGCATTATGCGCCGCTTTTTGCATCCGGTTCTCGGCGTCGTTAAACAAGGACATCTTAGCCGCTTCCTGAATGTCCGCTTCGGTGACTTGGGCGTAATGTTCCAGGGCAACCTTCGGGCTATTTCCTATCCAAGAACATATGATAGTATTCGCTGCGGAGGATAAGGGGCGTCAGTACCTCACAGATCGCTTTGGCCGCTACTTCTTACGAGACTTGCCAGTAGCCTCGTATGAGCATTTCCTACACTGGTTATCTAAGCCGTCTTTTTCCGACCTATTTTTGTAAAACTCACTCTCGTTTTTCCATCTATTGCACTTGCGGCAGAGTTTCTGCTTGATCCCTTTAACTACCCGATGACGATCCTCATATCGGAGGTATCTTCTCCCACCTTTTCTCTTGCGTTCGAGACGCTTGCTCTGGCATTCTTTGCAATGCCACTGTAGTCCGTCTCTCGACCTGCGGTTTCTATGGAACAGACTCTCTTTCGTCCATTGTTTGCAACGATAGCACAGCTTCTGTTTGGTCCCATTCACAACTCGGTGACAATCCTCATATCTGAGTCTTTTCTCAAGTCCCAATTTGATGATTTTAAATCTTGTCGCCTGTACCGATCTTCCAATCTGGTCGGCTATTTCCTGTGCCGTTCTGCTCGGATACAGTTTCTTCAGAAGATTCAGCTCTCTCTTCGACCAAACACGGAGTTCTTCTGTAAGCCCCAATTTGTATGCTTTGCCTACTACCGCCCCATAAGACCGCCCAAGTTTATCGGCTATGCTTTGTGCAATCTCACTTGGGTAACGTCGCTTGAGTTGTCTGATTTCGTCGGCTGACCAGAGACGACATTCTCTCATCTTAATCCCCATATAGTATGCTTTTTGTTGGACCGCCGTCAAAGGCCGTCCGATCCGCTCAGCTATTTCCCCTGCTCCCCCATCCGGGTAAAGTTTCTTTAGCAGCTTGACTTCATCTTTCGACCACGGAATCGAGGTTTTTTTCTTGGTTTTAGCTTTTCGCATGTACGTGATTCTATTTGTTGTGGATCAAAAGGCAAGGGCTGAACGGCTGTGAGCGTTCCACTTGCAACCCTTCATCTTTGTTGAGACTGACACCCCACACAATCTCCCAGCGTAGGCCTCAGACGTATTCTGCTCTCGTAGAATCGACGATCTATCCTCGGCCCGCCCGTAGGCTTGTTTTCACAGATTGCGATTCAAACCGGCTTGTACGACACTTCAGCCTTGAACGGCTCGGCCGAACATGATATAATCAATACATCAACTGTGCCTCTAAGCCCCTGCGGATATCTCGCTCTTTCCTCTCCCTCCGCACCGCAGGGGCCATTTTTATAAATTATAAATTCGTAGTCACCACACTTGACGGTATCCCAAATCATGTATAGTCTACCGTTTCACGGAGGTGTGGTGAGAAAACCTCATGTTGCAGCGGCGTAGGCGCGAACACAATAATTCGGCCAAGGAAGGAAGGCGTTTGCCAAGGAAGGAAGACGTTTGATGGAAGGAACATTAGTCCTACTTGCAGTACTTTTTCTGGCAGGCCAAGTAACCGCGGCGTCACGCGGACTCATAAACCGGATGCGACGTCATAAAAGGCTCCGCGAAAATATGCTGCGCCGCCCGCGTGAGAGGAAATGACGGATGGTATCATTGGCAGTTCTTTCTTCGTTGCCTAATCCACCGCACAGAATCTCACAGAGCAGCCCTCAGAGGTGTTTTGCGCTCGTAGAATCGACGATCCACCCTTGATGCATACCATAGGGCTTATTTCATAGACAGCGCTTTGAATCGGCTTCGAATGTACTACAATAGAGCCCGAGCAGCATACGGACTATTTTCTCATTGAAAGGCAGGGCCAGAAGTGAAGCACGAACGACATGGATTCACGCTCATAGAACTCCTGGTCGTCATCGCGATCATTGCGTTACTCATGGCTGTGTTGCTGCCAGCCCTGCAACGCGTTAAGGAGCAGGCCAGAGCAGTCGTGTGCCAGTCAAACCTCAAACAGTGGGGCGCAATCTTCGCGATGTACACAGATGACAATAATGGCTTCTTCCCCAGACGCACGCAGTCATCCGGTCGTTGGATAAATGTCCTGTACGACTACTACTATCGGGAAGAGAAGATACGCTGCTGCCCGATGGTGACAAGAATTGCCGCAGACTACCCACCCGGGGCCGCCGGCACACTTACGGCAGGTGGCGACACATTTACGGCCTGGGGCAAGATCGGTGTGACGCCAAACGAAAGCTGGGGTCCAGTCGGTACTTGGGGTAGCTATGGAATCAACCACTGGGTCTATGTGGCTGGGCAAGACCCACTCTATGGCCAGTCTTCCGAATACTACTGGGGGACGGTCAATGTGAAGGGCGGCGCCAGCATTCCGCTGTTTCTGGATTGCTGGTTCTTCTGCGGCGGACCAGAGAATAACGATGCGCCCCCCAGCTATGACGGCGAACGGCTCTCGCCTCATGCAGAGTCCATGAACCGTTTTTGCATTAACAGGCATCAGCAGGGCATAAACGGCATCTTCTTGGACTACTCAGCCAGAAAGATCTGGCTCAAGGAATTATGGCGGCTCAAATGGGCCAAGAACTTTAGCTTGGCAGCACCCTTGCCCCACTGGGAAACCGAAGCACCTTGGATGGCACAATTCAAGGGGCCATGACAGACATTGCTCTTGTGACGGATCAGCAGGCGGTTGTCAGAATTTCCTCACATGCCGTCTATCGCAATCCTTCCATCCCAGAATCGACGATCTGCCTGTGAGGCACACCACAGGCTCATTTTCAGAGATCGCGCTTTGAATCGGATCTTCCGGCACGGTATGCTGAACCCGCTTGAATTATCTTGAAATTGAGGTCAAATTACGGTATGGTATTACGAGACTCAAAGTTTGCAGGAGTGTTTCAGTGAAGTGTATATGGGAAATCCCGGCCTATATTGGCATTGGTGAGCAGTGTGCCAGTCAATAGGATAATCGTATAGGAGATCTTGCAATGAGAACGAGACTTTCAATCCTTGCTTTGATGTTGGGACTCAGCAACTTTTCGGCGTTGGCCGCCACTCCCAGCATCACCGCTCCACGAATGGGTCAACGCTTGGCATTGGGTAGCATCTGTAACATCGTGTGGACGGGATTTTCCGGTGATAAAGTGATGATCCGGCTTTTTCAGGACAATAACTTCAAGTGCCTTCTTACGCATGCGCTGCCTAACAATGGTTCATACGTGTGGGCCATTAATCCCCACTTCATCGGCCCGAATATGCAGTTCAAGATCACCTCTGTGGAAGATCCGGCTCAAAGTGTTTTCTCCGAGACGTTCTCGATTGTCCAACCCCAACGTGTGATGGATCCAAGATCAGGGCAGGTCTTTCAACAAGGGGAATCCATGAATATTCGTTGGAGAGGCTTTTCCTGCCCCCGTGTTTCGCTGCTGTCGCGCAAAGGGCCGGCTACGCTGCGCCCCATCCGGAGGTATCCGCTGTCTGTGCGATTGCCCCTTCAACGCTTAACATGAAACCGGACCAGACCTCGACATATGAATGGCAAATCAGGAAGATTCCGGAAGCTGGATCAAATTATCGTATCCTTATACAATCTACTACCGGGCCCATTCAATATGCTTTTTCTGAACCCTTGACTATATTCCCCCTAATACAAGTGACCCAACCAAAGGCAAAAGATATCTGGAATAGTGGTGGAGAATACACGATTGCCTGGGAAGACTTTCCAGGCAAGGCCGTTAAAATCGAACTCTACCAAGTCCCGCCTGCTAAAGGAAAGGTCTCTACTCCCAAGGTTGTTACACTGAATCGCTCCTTGAAAAAGGCTGATCCTAGAAAAGCTCTGATAGTGAAATCAACTCTCAATGATGGCTCTTATAAGTGGACCGTACCCAAAAATCTATCTGGATCAGGCTTGTACATTAAAGTGACTTCGCTAACACAAATTGTTAAAACTGCGAAGTCCGCTGTTTTCTCCATTCAAGCTGAAGCTAAGCTTCCCTCCCTAAACAGAAGAGAGATTAAGCAACCGCTTCGCCCATCCAAAAAATGAGTGACCAAACAGTGTCAAACAGAAGACAGCCCTGTGCTGCATTCTGCTTATGGTTTACGCTTATACCTCATCTCGGACCACGTGCCCAATGGCTTTCACGTTCGGTATTGGCAAAGGATTCTGCACATGTCCGCTCCGCAAATACGTGGCCTTGGAGCTTGGGCGATAGGCCGACTGCATTCAAGCCGCCGAACCCAGCCCACACAATCTCCCAGAGTAGCCCTCAGAGGTGTTTTGCGATCGTACAATGGACGATCTGCCCTCGAAGGGTATCATAGGGCTTGTTCTCCGAGATCGCGCTTTAAATCGGCTCAGTTCCTCTTCTTTTGCTGTTATCAGGCCCACGGATCTGGTCGATATAAGCGTTGTGGAAACCGAAGCAGGCAATTCCCTCTCTGATGCTGTCACAGATACAGGCGCAATGCGTCGCAGAAACGAGTAAAGAATGAAACACGGCATTGCAGTTCCAGTTCTTATCCTAATTATGTTTGCGGTCGGCTGTGCGGAAAAGCAACGAGTTAAGGTGATATTTCTTCAACCCAGGGAAGAACCGAAGGCCCCTGCTGGCGCCCTGCACGCCGATAGGAGCGAAGAACTGCGCAAGAAGCAAGCCGAATGGCAGAAAGCAAGGAAGTCGTACAGTGCTGAGACAGAGCGGATCAGGACTTCGCTGGCGCTCATTTCAAAGAAACCCGTTGTTGCGGACAAGCCCGTGGAGAGCCTGCCCGGGCGGACCTTGACTTTGGAGTCGGGGCAACTCGTGCGGCTGGACTGGAGCAGCCTGAACCGCCGGGGTGCTCGCGTGGAGGGCAAACGGGTCGTGTCCGGTCCGAGCGTTGAATTCGACATCTACTTTCCGAGCAACAGTCCGGGCAGTTGTTCGCTGAGCTTTGTCTCCAGTGGCGCAGGGGGAAGGGGCACCTTGGTCGGGGCCGACGTACGCGCCTACGAGGTGTTTGCCCTGAAACTGACCCTGGTTTCGATCAATGGCCGGAGCGACCCGGCTCTGAAGCAAAAGCTCGTTGCCGGCGCGGTGATCGGTCCGACCGCCGAGGGTCGTCTGACTGGCTATGAGCCGGTTACGCTCAGCCTGGCCGCCTCGGAAAGGACCGTGACAGCGAAAACACCGGTGTCGACCCCCGAAATCTATGAAATCGGCTTTCACATCCACGCGCTGAACCACGAGGACTGGGACCCGTCAGGCAGCAGGATAGTGCTTAGAGCCGAACCAACCGAGGCAGGTCAGACCGGCCCCTTCAATTCCTCTAAATGACTGATGAGAGCGCCCCCGGAAAGCGCCGAGAAACAGCCTATAACGCCCCTCGGAGTCCCCTCACAGAATTCTCTCAACTGCCGATTATCGCAGTCATTTCGGTGCAGAATCGACGATCTCTCCACAAGCCATATTTTCAGAGATCGCGCCTTAAATCGGCTCAGAGAAGCCCTTAGAGCAAAACAACCGGGGCCTATACCGAGTGAATCAGTACCAATGCACAAGTCACTTTAACCAGCACTTTTCGCAAGTACCCTCGAGAGATGGGTTCTCCCAGGACATCTCGAATGAACTTTCGGATGGTCGAAAAAGAGGCATGGCAAACATATTTCAGGTAGGCGACCAAGGTGGTC
>JADHXR010000017.1 GCA_016782865.1 Phycisphaerae bacterium | reverse complement strand
CAACGGTATCACATGAACGCGAAAAAGTCAAGTCAAACTTCAAGAAATCCAAGAAATTCCCGCCGCAACCGATTTCTCGGTACGGCAATCTGTCTTCTTGATCAAAAGAGTTGCGTCTAAGATTTCTGAAGCACCGATATGATCGACCTTTTCGCCTTGCTTGTGAGTTATTATTCTTTCTTGGCTTTCTACTGTTTCTTGGCCGCCTGTTTCTCCTGGCGCTTGTATTCCAGTGTGAAGCCCGGCTCTTCGGAAAGCTCGCCGTACTCGTCAAAGCTGTGGATTTCGGCCTTCATCGTCTGGGCATCGGTCTTCGAGTAGACGAACGCCATTCTGGTTACTTCGCCGTACTCTCCCGGGTGCTCGTTCTTCCAGACGGCTTTGCCGTTCTCGGCCATCCAGGTGCCCTTGCCGTTGCGGCCGTTCTGGTCTACGCCGATCTGGATCACCTCCTCGTCGTCCGCCTTGAAGAAGATGATGCCGTGATATTCGATGTTGAAACCTTTGAAGTGCATGCTGATCACGTGGTTTTTCAGCGCCCACTTGTATTCGATTTCGTACTTGTCGCCGTCGGGGGTCTCACCGGCCCATTTACCGATCAGCCAATTGCACCCTGTCTGCTGCACGACGTCGGCCAGAGTATCCTGTGCCGCCGCCCGGGGAGTCCAGATGGACAGGCCGATTGCCGCTGCCAGGAAAATCCTCGTCATGTTCCTCTTGAGTCCTGTGGTTGTTGACTTGTTCATTGCGATGTGCTCCTCTCTTAAATTAAGGATTAACATTTCGTGGCCATGCGTATTCGCCACTGAGTGCACAGATGATACCATAGCCGGCATGAAATTGCCACGATCCCGAATTTTTTATTTCGACGGGCCGGCATGGCTCCTGTTTCGGCAATTGAATATTCCTTTTAGTAGAGCTGACGGAAAAAAATGCAAATTGTGACGGGATATTCCAAGATTTTCGGGGAATTCTTAAAGGGCGTTTCATGCCCTTAGAAATTGACCCGGAACCCTACGGAGGCCTCATTGAAACGAGGAAAGAATGTTGGTTCTGGCTGAGCCCTTGAGTTTCACGGGAAATGTTCGCATAATGGTGCTGTGAATATGACGGGAACTTCTACGGTTATAAGAAGCCGGTGGGCGGCAACGTCTGGCTGTTTCTCGGTATGTAACGACTGCCATGTCGAGCGCAGTATGCAGGGTGGAGCTTGCCCCACTGAGACCGGGACTATTGAGAGAGGACTATGAAGGTTAATACTGACAAATTGCTGTTGCCATTGTGTCTGGTCGCCTTGACGTTACTCGTCTCTTGTGCGGCTCGAGATGCTTCTCTGTCTGCTGAGAACTTGTCGCGTTATTCCAACGAAGACCTCGCAAGGAAGATTCTGGACAATCCCAATTTTCCTCTTGTGCTGGCCAAGGCCAAGTCCATCTTGAAAAAGGGGCTGACCGCAGGCAGCGGGTACGGGGAGGTATGGATTCGCGATCTGAACACGTTCGTCGAGATTGCTCTGGAGGTGCAGGACGAAGCCGAGCTTCGCCGGGCGCTTCTGGTCTTCTTTCATTTTCAGGGAAAAGACGGCAACATAGTCGACGGCTACATCCCCGCCGAAAAGGCAAATGTCGCGTACAAATACATACATTGCGAAACGATGCCGAATCTCCTGGGGCACAAAAACACCGTCGAGACCGACCAGGAAAGCTCGCTGGTCCAGGCAATATACAAATACGTCAAAAAGACCGGCGACGATTCGATCCTTTCCGAAAAAGTCAACGGCCTGGCCGTGAGCCAAAGATTGGCTATGGCGCTTCGTTATCTTCTGGATAATCGCTACGACAAGAAGTACGGATTGATCTGGGGCGCAACGACCGTGGACTGGGGGGACGTACAGCCCGAGCATTCCTGGGGTGTGGAACTGGATTCGTCGAGCCATCGCGCCGTAGACATTTACGACAACGCAATGTTTGTCATCGCGATAGAAAACTACGTGTCGTTTGCAGCTTCCGACGCCTGGGACACAGGCAAATGGAAGTCGGTTGCGAACGGGATTAAGGCAAAAACAAGAAAGCACCTGTGGGATGCCCAGTTGCACAAGTTCCGTCCACATATCTATCTGGACGGTTCGCCTTTCGGCGAAGATTTCGACGAGCACAGGATATACTATCACGGCGGAACCGCCATCGCGATAGAAGCTGGCATTCTTTCTAAGCCGGAAGTTTTACAGGTTTTCAACGATATGGTCAACAACAAGCAATTCGCCGGCGCAGCCTCGATCGGGCTTACGGTGTATCCGGCTTACCCGGCGGGGTTTTTCAAGAACAAGGGCATGAGGCCCTTCTCCTACCAGAACGGCGGCGACTGGACCTGGTTCGGCGGTCGCATGATCCAGCAGCTTATCGCCTACGGTTACATCGAGCAGGCCTATCAGGAATGTTTTCCGATGTTCGAAAGGGTCAGACAAAACGACGGCTTTTTCGAATGGTATACGGTCGACAACAAACCAAGCGGCTCAGGCACGTTTCGAGGCTCCGCGGGCGTACTGGGCAAAGCAGTGCAAATGTTTCATGAATGGGCAAAGGAACAGATAAAGAACCCGACATGATCAAGCGCATGTCCGACAATCCTATCGTCTCTGCTATCAACCCGGCAGGGTGAAGAAAGGAGCAATTAGATGCTAATGAAACGTCGTGAGTTTTTAAGAGCCTTCGGTGCCGGCGCATGTGTTGTCGCCGCCGGATGTGTCTCGGCTTCAAGCAGGGCCTCCGGGCGAAGGCCGAATATTGTTCTATGCATGGCCGACGACCAGGGCTGGGGTGATATGGCCTATAACGGCCACCCGGTTCTGAAGACCCCGAACTTCGACGCGATGGCCGCGGACGCGCTGCGTTTCGATCACTTCTACGCCGCGGCGCCGGTCTGTTCGCCTACTCGCGGCAGCGTCATGACCGGGCGTCACCCGAACCGCTTCGGATGCTTCAAATGGGGCCACACGCTTCGCCCGCAGGAGATCACCGTAGCCGAAGCCCTTAAGAAGGCGGGCTATGTCACGGGGCATTTCGGAAAATGGCATCTGGGCTCGGCCCGCAAAGGCAGCCCCGTCAACCCGGGCGCCAGCGGCTTCGACGAATGGCTCTCGGCTCCGAACTTCTTCGACAACGACCCGATCCTCAGCCGGGAAGGTGTAGCCGTCCAGACCAAGGGCGAAAGCTCGATGGTGACGGTGGACGCAGCTATCGAATTCATTCGCAAGCATGCCGAAACCCCGCAGCCGTTCCTGGCGGTGGTCTGGTTCGGCTCTCCGCACGGCCCGCATCAGGCGATCGAAAAAGATCGCGCGCTCTACGCCGATCAGAACCAGAAGCAGCAGCATTTCTACGGCGAGATCACCGGCATGGATCGTGCGTTCGGGAAGCTCCGCAACGAGCTGCGCACCCTCGGGATTCGCGAGAACACCATCCTATGGTATTGCAGCGACAACGGCGGCCTGCCCAATCTCGGCACGACAGGCGGCCGTGCGAATAAGGGCAGCGTTTATGAAGGCGGCCTCCGCGTACCCGCGATCCTCGAGTGGCCCGCGCGAATCAGCGGCCACCGGGTGACCAAGGTCCCATGCAACACATGTGACATCTATCCAACGCTTCTTGAAATCGTCGGCGTGCGGATGGAGAACCAGCCGCCTTTGGACGGTATCAGTCTGACCGGCCTGATCGCCGGCGGGATGAAGCGACGGCCCAAACCGATGGGATTCTGGGATTATCCTGAGCGCGGCATCAGCGTGCCGAGTCACAAGTGGATGTCCGAGCTTCTCGAATCGCAGAAGGCCGGCCGAGCCGGCGACCCGGCCCGCCTTCGCCCGGACGCGGGCGAAATCACCAAACAATACCCCGAGGACACTTTCGACGGCCACGCCGCGTGGATCGATTGGCCCTGGAAGCTTCATCGAATCCAGGACAAGAATGCAAAGATCAAATGGGAGCTGTATAATCTCGTGGAAGATACCGGAGAGCAAGACGATCTGTTCGCCCGAGACAGTGACAGGGCAAAATACATGAAGTCCCAACTCGAAGCCTGGCAGAGGTCCGTGGTCCGCAGCCTGAACGGCAAAGATTACCATTAAACTTTACCAGAAGGCTTGAGACAAGACATGATTTCCTGCCCGAGCTGTGAGAAGAATCTAAGTAGGAGAACGAGCAAGCTCGGATTCTTCTGGGTCTGCCGCTCGTGTCGCGGGCGGGCTTTCACCCTGGAAACGATCAGGAAGATCATCCCAAGGGAGGTGTTCAACAGCCTATGGCAGACGGCACGCTCCGGAGAGCACACCGGGGCCAGGCAGTGCCCCGCATGCTGGCGCCCAATGACTGAGATACCACTTGGCGCAGGAGGCCCTACCGAGCAGATCGACGTTTGCACAGGGTGTCACTTCATATGGTTTGACCGGGGGGAGTTCGAGGCCCTGCCGAAAACTGGTGTAAGAAAACCGCGGCGCAAGAAGCTCTCCGCTAAGGAAACAGAAGCTCTCGCCTTGAAGCGTCTGGCCGAGGTCAAGGAACAGCAGTACGCCGAGGAGACGGCCCCGGACCACTGGTGGGAGATCATTCCGGCCCTGTTCGGTATCCCCATCGAATACAATCGTACGCCGCTAAGGCACAGACCGATAGCGACTTGGCTTCTGGCCGTCGTGATCGCGGCGGTGAGTATCGTCGCCTTCAGGAATCTGGGTCCTGCCGTAACCAACTGGGGATTGGTCCCTGCCGAGTTTGGCCGGCATCTCGGTCTTACGTTCATCACGTCATTCTTCCTGCACGGTGGGTACTTCCATCTGTTTGGAAATCTGTACTTTCTCGTGGTCTTCGGTGACAACTCCGAAGACATTCTCGGCAAGGGCCGCTACCTACTGCTGATCGCGCTTGCGACCCTTGCCGGTCATTTCGTGCAGATCCTGAGCGATCCGAGTTCGACCATTCCATGCGTCGGGGCAAGCGGAGGCATCTCGGGCATTCTGGCTTACTATTGTCTGCGGTTTCCACGTGCCAGAGTCGGGATCATACTCTTCCGGGTGCGATGGATCCGTATGCCCGTAGGTGCGATGTTTGTCCTGTGGATCTTGCTTCAAATCATAATGGCAATGAAACAGGCGGTAGGCGTTGGCAACGTCGCTGTCTTCGCCCATCTCGGCGGAGCGGCCGTTGGCGTGCTTTTCTGGCTGCTCACCCGTCAGACTTTCTCCGATGCCGAAGAAACAAACGTCCCAGCGGTGAAGCGGGGCGCATCATGACCACAACCGCAATATGAACCGCCTATCACTTTAGTTCGCTTTCTTCTTGAAAATGGTTCTGGCGGGTTGTAGTCTCTCTATATATCGCGGGATCGGCATTGACAGCATGGGCAAACCAGTTGCCCATCCTACGAATGAGGATCATGGAATCTGTAAAATGCAGGGTTGCTTCAAAGCTGGTGACAAATTGTTTTTCATTTGGCGGCAGATTTGATCGGCCCGGCACCGGCAGCGCATACAGGGGCAACCCCATATGGTTGACCAAGGGCGGCCACACGGGGCCGCCCCTACGGACCAGGTCAAGCAATCTCCCTACCTCGAAAGAGGGTGGGGAGGGAGATTGCGGTCGTGCCAATAAGATGGCTCCTTCAGAGCAGGCGGGGCCTTCGGCGAGGCGTGAGCATTTTGTCAAACCCTCTTGTATCCGGCTCGTCCGGATTAGGTGTGTGTGCACACGTAAAGGAGGTCATTCGATATGAGTGAACAGACGGAAAACACGGGCAATGCCGGGCGGGCGATTATTACTTTCTCTCGCGGCTGGCAGACGCTGGTTGCTACTCGCAGTCTGGGGCGGCGGGGCGTAGAGGTTATCACAGGCGACGAGTACGCAATGACCGCGGCGTCGTTCTCGAAGTACAGCGTCGCGGACTTTCGCTATCCGAATCCGACGAAGGAGCCGAAGGCATTCCTCGACGTTCTGGAGAAAGTGGTGACCGAACACAAGCCCGCCGATGAGACGACGCCTTACGTTCTGATGCCGATTCACAAGGAGACGTATCTGATCGCGCGTCACCGCGAGCGTTTCGAGCCGCACGTACGCGTTCCCGTGCCGCAGATCGAGCATATCAGGCAGGTGCACAACAAAGCGACTCTTGCCGCTTATGCGATGGAGCGCGGACTGCCCACTCCGAGAACGTGGATTCCGGAGGACATGGCGCAATTCGAGTCAATTGCTTCGGATGTGGAGCTGCCTGCGTTTGTCAAGCTGCGCGAGTCCGCCTCGGGCGTCGGCATCCGAAAGGTCAAGACGCTCGATGATTTGAAATCTACCTTCAAAGAGTTCATCGAGTACTTCAAGCTCAAAGAGAAGGACTATCCGATCATCCAGCAGGCGGTCGGCGGCGACGACTACTGCGTGACAACGCTTTTCGACCACGGCAAGATGGTTGCATCGATGACCTATCGCGGGCTGCGCGCCTTCCCGGCCGAACGCGGCGCGACCGTTATGCGCGAGACTGTCGAAGCCCCGGAGATGGAAAAGGTCGCCGCCGAGCTGATGGGGCCGATCGGTTGGCACGGCGTCGCGGAGCTGGACTTCCGCTGGGAAGGCACGCCCGAGGCGCAGCCGCAACTTATCGAAGTCAATCCCCGCTTCTTCGGCGGGCTCATACAGTCGGTCGAATCCGGATGGGACTACCCCTGGCTGCTCTTTGAGCTCGCCGTCAAGGGACATATCGATCCCGTCAGGGAAATTCGCACCGATATCCGCACGGAAACGCCGATCCTCGCCTTCCTCGCGACCCTGCAGGAGATCGCCGAGAACGAACGCGGCATGAAGGCCCTCAACGACTCGTGGCAGCACGCCAAGGCCGAATTCCGCACGGGCTCCAAGCGCCAGGGCGTCCGCAAACTCTTTAGGGGTGTCAAAGATTACTTCGACGTCAAGGCTCGATTCAACAAGGCCCGCCAGCTTCTGGAAGAGCACAAAGACAACATCTACGACGTCCTCTCGCGCGACGATCCTTTCGCGGCGCTTGGTGTGCTGTACCCCCTGGCGGTATTTCTCAAGCACGGAAAGGTGAACCTCGAACTGATCACAGGCGAAGGCGGACCGGGCGACGAAGATGATAAATGAGAAAACCCAGGGAAGTCCCGCTAAGGCAAGGCCACCGGCCGGACGCCTGAGACGCTGGTTGCGCCGGATTGCGCTTGCGCTTGCTATTCTGATCGTCACCTTTGTATTGCTCCGCCTGATCTATCCGGTCTGGACAAACGCTCGCGTGCCCGCGGACGCTCCGCGGATCGCCTTCTTGCTGGACAACACGCTGCTGGGGCGGGTCGGCATAACCGATGCGACGTACCAGCGTGTCATGAAGGCGGCGGGTGGGCGACTCATAACGCTGCGCCCCAACGCCGCCGGTGATCCCGTCGATCCTGATGCTGTGAAGACCCTGCTCGAAGACAAACGAATCGACGGCGTGCTCCTGACAGGCGGCGGTGACGTGGACCCAAACCTCTACGGAGGCGACCCGAACAGCACCATGCTGGTCCACCGCCTGCGCGACGACTTCGAGATCACCCTGATTCGCGCGGCAAGGCTCAAGGGCCTGCCCATCCTCGGCATCTGCCGGGGATGTCAGATCCTGAACGTCGCGATGGGAGGCCGCGTACGAAACCTCCGCCTGGAACCTGAGGTCAAGGAGCAGCATTTTGTCTTGAAGGGGCACGCGGTTGACCTTCCCCCGGACAGTGAACTTGCGAAAATCTTTGGCGTGACCCGGCTGGAAAGGGTCGTCAGCCTGCACGGCAATTGCGTCGCCGAGCCTGCCCCGGGAGTCAAGATAGCCGCAACCGGCCCCGGCGGCACAGTAGAGGCCATCGAAGCCGACTCCGCCGACAACGAGGGCTGGGTCATCGGCATACAATGGCACCCCGAATTGACGCTGGATAAACAAGTCCAGCACAAAGTCTTCAAGACCTTCGTAAACCGTGCCCGCGAGCGCCGACAGATTCCGTTTGAACCATGATGTACCCAGTGTATTATGCTTCACGTATGTAATCACATTTAGCGATGAAAACATGAAATGCCTAAGTGTACAAATCCAGCCTGAAAGGTCTCCCGATCTGGATAATGAGAGCTTCATTGATCTATTCAAGAAATGGTGCGGCAAATCAACCTGCGTAAGTGGCGTTGATGTTGACGAAGGGTTCGACGACGGCGGATACATAAACACAAATTGCATGACGAGTGATTTGGGAGCTTTGTGGAGTCAGATCAGAAGTCGCTTCTACGAAGGCGGAGATTCTTCCCCAGGTCTGCCTAAAGCATCTATAGTAGTCTGCGAAGGCGAACATGGCTGGGACGACTACTTGCTGCTACATCACCTCGATGACACAGAAGAGTTAGACACAATATGAGCAGGGCGCAGGATAAGTCAGGTAGGGTGGGCACTGCCCACCAATACTGTTGCGGTGTGCGGTGCACACCCTACGTCAACTATCCAAAATCGGCGTCAGGGACTTCGCGGATGGATGGGTGTACGTTGAAATAGTCCTGGTGCTGGAAGCCGAATGTTCCGGCGATTATGCTGCTGGGGAACATCTGGCACTTGTTGCGATAGTCTCGCACGTTACCGTTGTAGAAGCGCCTTGCCGCCTGGATTCGGTCTTCGGTGTTGACCAGTTCCTGCTGCAACTTGAGGAAATTGCGGTCGGATTTGAGTTGAGGGTAGTTTTCCACCACCGCCAGCATCTTTTGCAGGGCGTCGACCAGTTGGCTCTCGTCGGCCTGCTTGTTGACGGCTCCCTCACTGGCCATGCACTGGGTGCGAAGTTGAGTGACGCGCTCGAAGATTTGCTTTTCGTGGGCCGCGTAGCCTTTGACCGTCGCAACAAGGTTGGGGATAAGATCGTAGCGGCGCTTGAGTTCGGTGTCGATGTTGCCCCACGCATCGCGGATGTGGTTTCGCAGAGCAACCAGCGTGTTGTACGTAAGAATGACGTACATGATCGGAACGAAGATGACAGCGGCGATTACAGCAAAAGGCACCCACATAGTTATCTCCCTGAAAACAGATAGTCCGGCATTAGTGATCTGACAGTGACAAGTCGATTCAGATTCGGCTCGATCGACTCCGGCGCCAGCTTGCGACTGAATGAGATGGCCAGGACATTGCCCTCGATCTCTATGCTGAAATCACGATTCGACAACAGATATTCGATCATCCGGGCGTTGCACACATCGTACGCGAACTTCTTGTCGGCCGAGCGGACACAGAACCTTTTGGAGAACTCGTGCGACTCGAAGTCGATGTCGTCGTACCCCACCGCCTGGGCGATTTTCGAGAACACGCCCTCGGGGCCGATGATCAGCTCGGGGAACGTGGCCGCCAGGTGCAGGATAAAGAACGAGAAGTGGTGGTGGTGCGTGTCCTTGCCCGAGCCTGTCTGGTAATGGTAGTCGAACACCGTGATTTCGTGTCCCTGGTGGCTGCCCGAGAGAACGTTGTAGGCGTACCGATGCGATCCTCTGCGGAGCTTATCGAGAAACTTATATCGCCTGGCCAGATGCCGATCCTTGGCGGGATCGAAGCGCAGACCCAGCTTTGCCGCCAGAGACACCATCGCCTCGCGCCGCTTGCGAGCGCTCATGATACCGGCAACCAGCACAACGATGAATATCGCGACAAAGCCGACAACGATCAGAGGTTCCATCTGTAATACCCAGTATATTTTCGATTTGCGATACTCGCTTTCGCGGGCACAAGTTTTCAATTGACAATTGTTTCGGCCTTCGAATCGACACACCGCACGGTGTGCAGTGATTATAACCGACTTGTCCCGGCTCAGCAACCGCATTGCCGAGGACTGCACTCCTGGTCATTTCGAGCGAAGCGCAGCGCAGTCGAGAAATCTGGTTTGCGTGCATGCAAAAGCTAATCGGGGACGGCCAGTCACATTCGATCCAGAAGCGATCACAATGCTTTGTGTGTTGCGGGTCTTCTGCTATAATGGTCGAGAGCTGTAAAGGAAACGACATTGAGGGAACATCCGTGACGAGATCGGAAGAAGAATCTTCGGCGAACGACGCTGCAGTGACCCGCGGATACAGGCGCAAGCGTCGGATAACCAAGATAATACTCATTACTCTGGGGATACTTTTCATTCCTATCGGGATCGGACTGTTCGCACTGTCGTTACTGCCCAGTGCGATGTACAGCGGACTAATGGAACTTCGGCTGTCTTATGACGATGTAAGTGCGGAAAAGCTAGCGAAGTTTCGATACACATCATGGCGGGAGCCATCCCAGAACATACGTCCGTTTGTGCAGGGCCCGAAGTCGTTCGAGGGGTGCAAGATTCTTCGGTATCGCAGAGGCACCAGGCTCCGCTGGTTGGGCTGGCTTACATACTACGAAGCGGAATACCTGATGCCTGATGGGAGTTTAGTCATCGGCCCGGCCTTCGGACCACGACCTTACGCAGCGCCCAACATCTTCGTGCTTGGTCCACTCATAGTTGCCGGGCTGATCATGTTCGTTGCGGGAATAGCTTTGATATCTGATAAGTTAGCCGAACCTGAACTTTCCTGTGGACCATTACCTCCGGACTGTGCGTGAAAATGGAATGAACATATCCAAACAACGATGAACATCGAAAAAGTATCTACCGAAACTCAGATAGAAACAGTCGCGAGGCTGGCTTGTGAGATATGGAATCAACACTTCATTCCTATCATAGGCAAGGCCCAGGTCGATTATATGCTGGAGAAGTTCCAGTCGAAGAAGGCGATATCCGAGCAAATCGAAAGCGACTATTCTTATTATCTGCTCAAGGCCGACGATAATTATGAAGGATACATGGGAGTATGCCCCAAAGAAGGTGAATTGTTCCTGAGCAAACTCTATATCAGGGCGTCACAGCGCGGCAAAGGCTTTGGAAGAAAAGCGATTGGATTTCTCGAAGACCTTGCCAGAGAAAGGGGACTGAGCAAGATCACGCTCACGGCAAACAAGAACAATACGGATGCAATAAAGTCGTATGAGAAATTCGGATTCGCGAACCTCGGCGTCTTCGTTCAGGACATCGGCAACGGCTTTGTGATGGACGACTACAAGATGGAGAAGGTTGTCCGGCGGGAAGAACTCTGTTAGGCTAATGCGGCCATTTCTGGTAGAATGCAGGTTTTGAAATATGTGATTGAAGATCGGATGGTTTATGGCGTTACCGGTAGTTGCGATAATTGGTCGGCCCAATGTGGGCAAAAGCAGTCTGTTAAATGCGCTGGCGGGGCAGATGATCAGCATCGTCGAGCCGACGGCCGGCGTCACAAGAGACCGCGTGAGCACCATAATTGGAAGAGACGACCACTACTTCGAGCTTGTCGACACGGGCGGGTACGGAATAGTCGACAGCGATCGGCTGAGCGACCATATCGAGCAGCAAATCCTCCGGGCGATCGAATCGGCCGATCTGGTGTTGTTCATGGTCGACATTCGCGATGGCATCGTGCCGTTGGATGAGACAATAGCACAGCTTCTGCGCAAATACAATCTTGACGTTATCGGCGTCGCCAACAAAGCCGACACGGCAAGACTGTTCCCGGCGGCCGGGGAATTCTCCAGGTTAGGCTTCGGCGAATTCCTGTGCATCTCGGCACAGAACAATCTCAACAAAGCCGTTCTGCTCGATGAGATTTTTGAGAAGTTCTCATCTTCGCAGCGGGGCGAGCCCGCTAAGCCGGTTATGAAGATCGCGATGGCCGGCAAACGAAACGCCGGCAAGAGCACACTTGTCAACGCCATGGTCGGTTCCGAGAGGGTGATCGTCAGCGAGACGCCGGGGACGACCAGAGACGCTGTGGACGTTCGGTTCGAAAAGGACGGCAAGACCATCGTCGTAATTGACACTGCCGGGATACGAAAGAAGAACAAGATGGCCGACAGTATCGAGTTCTACAGCTATGTTCGCGTGACTCGATCGATTCATCGTGCGGATGTTGTGCTGTTTATGATAGACGCTACTCTGCCGCTGTCGCAAGTCGATAAGAAATTAGCCAGGTTCATATCCGAAGAATACAAGAGCTGCGTGCTCGTTGTCAACAAATGGGATCTCGCAAAGGAGTCGGCGGTCACCGAGGACTACGAGGAGTATTTGACGAAGGTTCTGCCGGGTTTGAAATACGCGCCGTTGGCGTTTACGACCGCAAGCGAGGCCAGGAACGTCCAGAGCGTTTTGGACCTGGCTACGGAAATCTTCAAGCAGACGACGACTTGGATACCAACGGCCAAATTGAACAAGGCCTTCGAAATCATAAGGGAAGAGAGAATAAGTGCAGCCAAAAGGAGCACAAGAGGTTGGCCCAAGATCTATTACGCCACGCAAATTGCGGTTAATCCGATTACGATACTAATGTTTGTGAACAAACCTGAACTGTTTGAAGAGAACTATCTCAGATTCGTGGTAAATCGACTACGGTCCATGCTGCCGATCGAGGAGGTACCGATAAGGCTGCTTACGCGAAGACACCGGGAGTAGGGGCGGGCAGAGACATTGTTAAGGAGTTTTGTGCATGAATTCTTTGTTTGTTGCAGGAATCGCCGTTTTTCTATTGTCTTTGGGATATGTCTTTTACAGCCGCAAAGTCAAAGAATGGATAGGACTCGATGACAGTCAAATCACCCCTGCCGTCGAACTCAACGACGGCGTCGACTACGTCCCGGCCAGGCACTGGAGCATTCTTTTCGGTCATCATTTCGCCTCAATTGCCGGCGCGGCGCCCATAATAGGCCCCGTAATCGCGTGCCTGTACTGGGGATGGCTGCCCGCCCTTATCTGGATTGTGGTCGGCGGAGTCCTTTTCGGAGCCGTCCATGATTTCATCGCACTGGTCATGTCGCTGAGGCACCAGGGCAAGTCAATTACCACCGTCACCGAGTCCGTGATGGGAAAGACGAGCAAGATCCTTTTCGGCACGTTCGCCCTCCTGGCCCTGATTCTTGTAGTCGCAGTGTTCGCGGCTATTGCGGGCAAGACTTTGGCCACTACGCCTGAGGTGGTCATTCCAACATTCGGGCTGATACTTGTGGCCCTGGTAGTCGGGTTCCTGATGTACCGAGTTCAACTGCCCGTGCTATTGTGTTCGATAATGGGAGTACTGCTGCTCTTTGGTCTCATTGTGGCGGGATACTACCTTCCTGTTGAGCTGCCCGTGGAAAATGCCGAAAACGCAGTGAAGATATGGACCGTGATATTGCTCATCTACGGTATGGTGGCGTCTGTAACTCCGGTTACCTTACTGCTTCAGCCGAGAGACCATCTGGCCGGGGCGGTGCTGTACTTCGGTATGTTTTTCGGATTTCTCGGCCTAATCATTGCCCGCCCTCAGATGCAAGCCCCGGCTTATATCTCTTTCGGCACGAGCAAAGGATGGATGTGGCCAATGTTGTTTGTCACGGTAGCCTGTGGCGCCCTGTCGGGATTTCACAGTCTCGTTGCGAGCGGCACCACTTCCAAGCAGGTTAAGCGAATGTCCGATGCGAGGCCTATCGGCTACGGGGCTATGATTCTCGAAAGTGTGCTCGCTGTGCTTGCGGTTATCGCGGTCACGGCCGGTTTGTACTGGAAGAGCGCCCCAGAGGGTATTGAAGGGCTCGTATTTCAGGATGTCTCCGCGGGTGGAAACTTCATTAAAGCATTCGGGACCGGATATGGACAGCTTACGAAAGTGTTCTTCGGCACCCTTGGGTCCCTGATTGGTATCACAATGCTCAAGACTTTTATCATGACGACCCTCGATTCGGCAACGCGAATCACGCGCTATTTGTGCAATGAGCTTCTTGGCGAAACGCTGGGCATCACCCCGCTGAAGAACAAGTACGTAGCGGTAGCGCTAGTCGGCATTTCTTCGGGGGCCCTTGCGTTGGGTAACTGGAAGGCGATATGGCCCGTATTCGGTGCAGCAAATCAACTTGTCGCCAGTCTCGTGCTAATTGTTGCGAGCGTCTATCTGCTGATGCGCAAACGCAATTGTCTGTTCACCGCCGTGCCGGCCTGCATAATGCTCGTGACCACAGTCGCTGCGCTGATCTACCAGGCATACGGATTCGCCACCGCCGAAGGCTCACAGCGGAGCATCCTGCTGGCCGTTGTGTCAGTGATACTCGTATTGCTCGCGATCTTCCTTGCGTATGCCGCGTTGGTAGCGGTAGCAGGTGTAAGGAAAAACGGCGCTCCGCAAGAGGCGACGAGCAAATGATCCTTGGTCAAAAACCGAGCTATCCTTGAAGGCCGAAAGAAACGACCTTTGCGGATGCGAAGTGAGTTTCTCGTAGTCAACTGCGAGTACTCTACGAACCGTCACCGGAAGACAGGCGTGTTAGTTTAAATTTAGCGGTAACCGGATCCTGGTCGAGTTCGATCTCGCCCTTGCCCACATACTCATCCGGAAAATCATACTTGAGTTCTCTTGACACCCAGTCAGTGGCATCGACGTCCTGGTCGTAAATCTCCAAACTGACTTGGTACGCCTCATCCTCGTAGGCCAACTTAGCCTCCGGCGTAGCCCTGATGTCAATCTCACTCTGTACTTTAGCCTCGCTTTCTACATCCACTTTATACTTGCCCTGAGTATTGGGGCTGAAGCAATACTTCACTGTTACGCCGCGTACCTTCTCCTTGCCAAGTATATCTTCTTCCGGCGGTATTCTAACCTGCACAAACTTGTCCGACTGCCGTTCGTGATTGTCGGCCAGAACAATGTAGGGCTTTTTCTCTACAGATGTCGATCTTGCCTGCTTGATTTCGCTGGGCGTCAGCGCAACCCGGGCCGGTTTGTCTCGCCCCCAACCTTCAGGCACAAACATGGTCACTGCGTCCGGTTCGATGCTCTGGAACTCTTGCAGCCTTCCACCTTGGTCAAAGCATTTAACAGTCAGTGATGTTTCGACGAGCATTTCGACGTTGACGGCAAGCGTATTCGGTTCGCAGGATTCGACCGTGAGGCCGGTGAGCTCTCTTATTTCGCTGCTCATTCTCTTGAGAAAGTTCAGGACGGGCAGAGTGTATGATCCGGCGGTAGCCATTTCTCGCAACTCGGGATTCAGAGCAAAATCAAGGTTCAGCAAGCCACTGCTTAGTTCTCGCTTTACCTCCGCCATTCTGGATGTCGGGCCCTTGAGCACAATATGCTTGATAGATACCGATGAGACAGGTGGCCCGTCCTCGCTCTTGAAAGTTGCCCACAGTGCGGGATCACTGGACTTGACGATGCTTATAGAAACATTTGGGACCAGAAGTGTCTCATCCAGCGCCAGATCCGCCCAGACCCAGATCAGGGCCGTCAGGAACGCCACGATTGCTACCTTGCTGTATTTGATCTTTCCTGACATTGCCCTTCGTACCATGTATCCAGCGTAGTTCTACTCATGAGAGTTCGCCTGCAAGACGCTCTATCAACTCGGATTCACGCATGTTTCGAATGAGTTTTCCGTTCTCGGCAAGAGAGACAATGCCGGTCTCTTCGCTGGCCACAAGGCAAACGGCGTCCGAGCCGGTTGTAATGCCTATTGCCGCACGGTGACGTGAGCCAAGGCCTCTGCCGGCCGTGCCGACAGCCTCAGCCAGCGGTAACTGCACCCTCGCGGCGACTATCCTGTCGCCTCGTATCACAACAGCCATGTCGTGCAGAGCTGTGCCGGGTTGAAAAATAGTCTTGAGCAGCTCAGCGGTCACCCTAGCGTCGATTCTGACGCCGGTCTCTATGAATTCGCCCAGCGCCACCCGCTTTTCGATAACAATAATGGCCCCGATTCTGGCGGCCGAAAGCTCCGTCACAGCCGCAACCAGCTCTTCTGCCGTCCTTGATAACTGTTTGGACGTGCTTGACCACAAATGACTCTGGCCTATTCGCATCAGGGCTCTTCGCACCTCCGGCTGAAACGCTGCAACCGCAATAATCAAAACTCCGATCAGAAAGCCGTTGTAAAGATACTGCAGCCGTTCGAGATGAAACTGACTGACGATCAGTTTTAAGACGAGAACGCCGGCAATCAAGATGAATATGACGGCGCGGAACAACCTTTCGCCGCGAGTGCCTTCGAGAAAGTCCACCACCCAGTAAACAACCAACCCTATAAGGATCATTTCGATGGCAACAATATACCAATCATGAGTTGCCACCCGACGGAGATAATCGACGAAAGTGACCACAAATCCAATCCATTGACGATTTACGGTTTACGATTTTCGATTTGCAACAATCGGCAATCGGCAATCGAAAATCAAAAATAAAAATTACGGTATCCTTTTGTCGGTGAGTCTGCTGGGCCTGTCAAGAAGCAGAAAGCTGTCTATATCAGCCATCATTTCCTGACGATTGATTCTGGCAACTCGCTCATGCCTTCTACGCCCTTCAGCGGCTGTCTCACCGGGCTGCTCATAGGAACTGCAGCCACAGGCCAGAGAAAGCAAGGCCCCTAATATAACAGTCAACACTGCGCTGCGAAGCGACTCACTGCATAGCATAATAACCACCTTACGTACAGAAACGCTCTTCATCATTTCTCCTTATTCCATTGGCAATGAGCATCATTACCATCTGTTCAGCACAAGAGACGCCCTTGATCATAAGGCAATTATACCCGCGGCCGAACTTGCTGTCAACTAAAAAGCTCGTCTGCGCGGTTTAACGCTACCGGCTGTAATCAGAGCCCCGTTCTTTCTGTGACCGTCCGTGTCGGGGCAAGTCGAATGATATAGGACCATACAGATTTCAGGGACAGCGGCATTTATTACTCATTATTACCCTGATCTGTGCCGATACTATGCCAGGGCAAAGGATCTGGCATGAGGATTGGTTCTGCGGACAAATCGCGTCTATCACACACGGAACAATCTGAGGCTCACGGTAGCATACACAAAACTGCCTCGGTCCGATGTGAGGATAACCGAATGAAACTGTGGAAACTCAAAGGTAAAGTGCGCTATGCGAATTTTGGGAACAATTCATGAAGAGCAACAAGCGACTTAACGATCTAATCGAAATTGAGGCGAGGGGCGTTTCTTCTGATTGTTTGATTACTTGCTCGCGAACCTGGCTGGCGGTAGCCGATGTGATGAGCAAGAATGTGGCAACCATCTCTCCGGATGAAACGGTGGTTTCAGCAGCTAAGATGATGTCCGAGAGAGGAATTTCCTGTTTGGCCGTGATGGACGGTGGGCAGGTGGCAGGTATCCTCACCGAAACGGACATGCTCAGGAGAGTTGCCAGAAATGGCAAGCATTTCTATCAGACAAAGCTTGGGCAGATCATGTCTCATTCTGTGAAAAGCGTATTTCCTGACATGTCTGTCCTTGAGGCCAGCGAAATCATGAGCGAGATGCATATCAAGCGGCTGCCAATCATTGAGCAGGGCGAATTAGTTGGGATTGTAACGCAAACAGACCTGGTTCGAGCGCTGACATCTTATGGGTTGTGGAGAGATGTTTCCGAGATCATGAGCCGCAATGTGGCGGCAGTTCCAGACGATGCCACCGTAGCCGAGGCGGCAGAAATCATGACCTTGCGGAAGATATCGTGTATCGTGCTCCTGGATGGTGGCGAGGCCGCGGGAGTCCTCACGCAAAAGGACATGATCAGACGAGTAGTTGCACTGCAAAGAGATCCTGCTCGTGTCAGGATGCGGGAGGTTATGTCTTCTCCGGTGACAAGCATCCCTGCGAACTGTTCGGTTGTCAGTGCCAGCAAAATGATGGAAGAAATGAGCATCCGCAGGTTAGTGGTTACCGAGGACAAGCGGTTGGCCGGAGTAGTGACTCAATCGGACATCTTCATGGCGGTTAGTAGCAAGCTGAAGGCGGAAGAAGAACAGAATTTGAGTTCATTGGAAGAATCCAAAAACAACATTTACACAACCGACCTGGATGGCATGATAACCTATGTTAACCCCGCGTTCATGAAACTGCTGGAGGTTTCCAATCCTGAGGAACTGATTGGCCAGCCTTTTCTGCCCGAGCATTTTGGCCTTGATTCACAAGCAAGAGAGACGTTTTTGCGGGAACTGGAAAAGGGAAGCATCGAGAGCAGGGAGCTGGCTCTGAAGACTTCCCAGGGCAACAGGATATACGTAACCGTCTTCCCCAGCGTCACCAAGGACATCCGTCGCGCGATCAATGGAAGTCAGGGCATAGTATACGACGTTACCGCCAAGAAGGAATTGGTAGCGCTAAGAGAAGCGGAGGAAAAGCTGGAGAATGTGAACAAAGACCTGGCATCGGCCGTGCGAGAGCTTCAACGTACGAACAAGGAGCTTGCGGAATTCGCACATATAGCGGCTCACGACCTGAGGACACCCCTGAGGGTAATGGGAACCCTCGCTGACTGGATATCAACCGGCTACGGCGACAAGCTCGACGAGCAAGGCAAAGAACAACTCAGGCTGCTCGTTGGAAAGGCAAGGCAGATGAGCGCTCTGATCGACGACATCCTGCAATACTCCAGGCTCGGACAGGATAACCGCAAAAGGCAACCGATCGAGTTGAACGCAATTCTATCGGAAATAATTGCCTCGATCGCCCCGCCGGATAACATTGAAATAGCTGTCGAGAACAATCTACCAACCATAATGTTTGAAGAAACGCAGGTCTTGCAGGTCTTTCAGAACTTGCTGAGCAACGCCGTAAAATATATGGACAAGCCCAAGGGGCAGATCAAAGTCGGTTGTGCCGAAGAGGACAATTTCTGGAGATTCAGCGTCGCCGACAACGGACCCGGAATCGAAGAGAGGTATTTTGAGAGGATTTTCAAGGTATTCCAGACGCTTTCGCTGTGCAATAGCGTTGAGAGCACAGGCATCGGACTTTCAATCGTGCGGAAAATTGCCGAACTAAATGGCGGCAACGCCTGGGTGGAATCCGAAGTCGGCAAAGGAAGCACCTTCTTCTTCACGCTGCAAAAGTAAGGATGTGCAAAACAATAAGTTGCCGAATTCTCCGCTCAGATTTAGGTTGGATTTGGTCGTGATCGATTGAGCGAAACCGCAAGCGTAGCGAGCCTACGGTGAGGATTTCGCGATTGAGGAACGGCCAAAGACTCCCCTGAAGATGAGATGGAGAATCGGCAAGCCATTGTTTTGTGCGGCCTTAGCGGGACCCAGGTTTTGATTTGACCGGGGCCGTTGATTTGGTTAAACTTCTTGTGCTCACTTTGTTTCTTCGTCGAGCGGGTCGAAACGTTAGAAGATTTTTCGAAATGGTTATTGGTTTCTGATCACCTGATAAGATTTGAGGAGTTCAAAGTCATGAAAAAGAAAATAGCTAATCGGCGTCAGTTCCTCAGGCAAGCTGCCGGTGCCGCGGCCGGGGCGGTGGGTTTTCCGTATGTGGTTTCATCTTCGGCGCTGGGCGCCGCGGGAGCGGTTGCACCGAGCGAACGAATCACGGTCGGCGCTGTCGGTGTAGGCCCGCAGGGAAGCGGCGTGATGCGCAACTTCCTCAGGCAAAGCGACGCCCAGGTCGTGGCGGTCTGCGACGTAAAGAGCCACGTTCTCAAGGCCGCTCAGGAGCTGGTGAACAAGAACTACAACAGCACCGGATGTAAGGCTTACAAGGACTTTCGCGAGGTAATGGCGCGCGACGATATTGACGTGGTCCTCGCGGCCCCGCCGGACCACTGGCATGTGCTGATCGCACTGGCGGCGGTCAAATCGGGCAAAGACGTCTACCTGGAAAAACCGATGGGCTTGAGTCTTGCCCATGACCGGGCTTTGCGCACCGCAGTGCATCGCAACGGCAGAGTCTTTCAGTTCGGAACCCAGCAGCGCTCGAGTCGCAATTTCCGCTTCGCCTGCGAGCTGGCACTGAACGGCAGGCTCGGCAAACTGCACACTATTAATGTCTGGTCACCAGGCAGCTCCCAGGGCGGGGACGCGACACCGGTGCCCGTGCCCGAGTGGCTTGATTACGAAAGGTGGCTGGGGCCGGCTCCTCAAACTCCTTACACCGAAGACCGCTGCTCGAACAAGCTCTGGTGGTTTATCTCCGACTACGCGCTCGGCTTTATCGCCGGCTGGGGTATCCACCCGATTGATATCGCCTTCTGGGGCGGCGGAAAGAAAGTCACTACGCCGCTGACGATTGAGGGTAAGGGTACATGGCCCACGAAAGGCGTGTGCGATACCGCGATGAACTGGAACGTTGTGATGAAGTACGACAGCTCTCTGACGATGAATTTCACCGGCGACCCGTTCCCGGATGAATGGCGGCAGCGTTACGGCAGAACGACCAGCCACGGCACGGCTTTTGAGGGCACAGACGGCTGGGTCCACGTCGACCGTTCCGGAATCAATGCGCATCCGAAGGAGTTGCTGCAAACCGAGTTCGGGTCATCGGACGACCGTTTGCCCGAGAGCAGCGATCACGTACGCAACCTGCTCGATTGCGTCAAGACCAGGGGCAAGACGGTGTCCCATATCGACGACGCCGTGCAGGGCGATATACTGTGCCACATCAGCGACATTGCAATAAGGCTCGAACAAAAACTCAAATGGGACCCGAAGGCCGAGCGGTTTGTGAATAACGATGCCGCCAACCGCAGGCTCTCCAGGCCGATGCGCAGTCCATGGACGCTGTAAGCAATCACGACTGTTTATGCTTCTGCAGAAGCACAGAACTCTCAAAAACTGTTTGTTAAGGAGAAGTAAAGATGGCCAGGAAGTTAGTGTTACTATTGCTGTTGGCGAGTTTGATTCTTGCGGGATGCCAGACAACGCCGGAGAAAAAGGCATGTTCTCAGGCAGGCCCGTGGCAGAGCCTTTTTGACGGCGATAGCCTCGAAGGCTGGAAGGCGAGTGAGAATGGAGATACGTTCTCTGTCAGCGATGGCAAGATTATCGTCGCCGGACCTCGCAGTCACCTGTTCTATGTCGGATCTGTCAATGACGCCAACTTCACGAATTTCGAGTTCAAAGCCGACGTGATGACCACCAAGGGCTCCAACTCCGGCATATACTTCCACACTGAGTATCAGGAATCCGGCTGGCCCTCGAAGGGCTTCGAATGCCAGGTCAACACGACCCACAGCGACCGCAAGAAGACCGGAGGCCTCTATGACGTCCAGGACGTGATTGACGATGCGCCTTCTGTGGACGACCAATGGTTCCACTATTACATCAGGGTCGAGGACAACCACGTCATCATCCAAATCGACGGCAAGACTACCGTAGACTGGACGCAGCCCGAGGACTGGGAACGGTCCGGCCGCAGGATCGGGCAAGGCACCTTCGCCCTGCAGGGTCACGATCCCAAGAGCGTCGTTCATTACAAGAACATAATGGTCAGGGTGCCGCCTGCGCCGATGGATTAACGAATTCGTTGGTCAGTCTTTATCTCAACGCCTGCGTGGTGTGTTAATCAAGGCTCCTAATCCCGAATTTGTACTGTATCCCCCACCAAAATTTCCATATGTCCCACCTAAACCGCCCATCATCCCGCCGCCCTGCATCATTCCACCCATCATTCCACCGCCCATCAGCCCGCCCTGCATTCCCATACCTCCCATGCCAAAGCCAAATCCCTGGAGACCATTAGAGGGCTGACCAACTAAATCGGTTATATCATAAACGCGAGTCACCATCCTTTTAGGTAAATTCCCTAATGTTGAAATAACAATTACCCCCTCGTCGAAAACATACCCTAGTCTTTCTGGCGCTCCTCCTGAAACTCCATCTATTAGAGATTCTAGGTGTCGATTGAGTGAAACGCCGGTTACACCGTCAATTCCTATTGGCGTCTCAGGATATATATCAGCATTTTCCTCCAAATCTTTCCACAAAACGACGATATTTAGTTTAGGGGAAGTTGAATTACGCAATATATCGATAGCTTCACTGAAAGGCATATCTCGCTTGAAGGCCGATGGATCCATCAAGTTATCTATACTCCTCCTTGCAGCATTACCTCTCCTGGATTTCTCAAGGCCGCCACCTTCAATTTCTCCTGTATGTTTGTCTTCCTCGTTGATCTTGATTTTCTCATCACTTGACTTGCCTGCAACCTCCCCTTGTTTATCGGAACCTATTGATTCCTCTTCATAAAGTCTGACTGGTTCAGTATTTCGTCTATTGACAATATGCCTATATAATGGCGTGTTTTTGAAAGAAGATACTGCATAAGAATCATTAGTGCCAAAGAGCATTAACAGACCAAAAAAACCAGCACTTAGTCTTAGTCCAGATTTGTTGAGCCTCTTTTCCATAGTCTCACCGAGCCAAAAACGCTTTACAATGATAGGAACCGGTATTTCTCATTTACACTACACACAAACGCCCCTGCACACTTAGAGCCCCACAATATCAGAATCTCATTGAGATTCCAACATTTTTCTGCCCCGCCAGCGCTGGCATACGGGTGGCCCGATTTTTCAGGGTCTCTGGATAAGTGCCATTTCCCGAATTGGAAAATAGGGTTGTCAAGTCCGGCTCTTGATTTTTTTCAAGAAATTTTCTGCCACCCTCGTTTTTGAGCCAGAACAGCGGGTGACCACTGCAAAAAAAACAAAACATAAGTAGTTTCCCCTTGACAACGCTTATGAGATAGTGGTACTTTGTTGTGACGGCAGGTGGGCCTTTGGATGTGTTTGGAGGAGGCTTCATCCTGTTTATTTGTCTTAGCATTTTTTGTGGATTGATGATTTTGCCTTTTGGGCAATCTTGACTGTGAGGTAGGGTGTTGGGAATCGTCAGGCGCATCAAAGATTGCAGGCTATCCTGGATGGCAAACTCCAAGCCGGTCGAGCCTCCAGTCCTCGAGAGACTTGAACCACGAATCATGCTCTCGGGAGATGGTTTACTCAGTATTGCCCCACCCGATCCGTTTCAAGATACGCCCCAAGTGGTCCAGTATGCGGAGTTGCTGGAAACTGAAGAACAGCTTCCAACCACAGGGCCGGAAATTCACCGAGAATTGGATGCATCCGACCAGCCTGAGACAGATCCATGCCAGCCGATCTTCACTTTGTATGTTGGCGATGGCAATGTCAATAGCGAAGCAATCGATACGGATTTGGCCCCCACTGACCACTTAAATAGGACGGATGGCGATTTGAACATTGGCCATGTTGGTCCTTCCCAGACCAACGCTGATCTTGGTGTTTTCTCGGGTGACCCAGATCGAAATATTGATCATCGAGCCGCTGCTACAGAGACCGTCAACTTAACGGCAGGCGAGAATCTGGCAACGAATAGTCCTGCCCTCCCAGATGAGGACGGCAGTATGCCGACATATCCAAATGATGCTGATTTGAACATCGAATATGCCACATCCATCGAGATCAGGGGGCCTCCAGTCAGTGCAACTGCCATCACAGCAAGTGCCCCTGTCGGTATTGAAGAAGGTTCTGGCAGTGTGTGGATATTCAGAGCCTCAGCGGAGCAAAACGATCTCACGCTTCGCCTCGGAAGCACCGATTCAGCGATTGTTGAGCTGCTGGACAACTGCACGGGAGAAGTGCTCGGTAGTGGGCCCGCAGCCGCTGTTCATGCTGTCCACATCATTGGCTCGGATGAGGCTGATGATACGCTCACTATTGACCTGAATTCGTCAGGCTCAATAAGTTGCGACATATCCTACTGGGGTGGGGAAGGTGGTTACGACAGCCTGAATGTGGAGGGGACACCGTCATTTTCTGCGGACTATACGCCCATCAGCTCCGGTTCGGGCACCATCGAACTGGCTGGTTCATCCGCCACTATCAGCATATCGTTCTTTGGGCTTGAACCGGCTACTGTCAGTGGCGTTACGGATTACACCTTCACTACGACGGACCCGGGTGTCGACATCATCACGATTGACAGCCCAGCCCCTGGTCAGAACCGGATATCTGGCACCACCGGGGGAACCGCATTTGAGGCGGTCACATTCTTCGATGTGACGAATGTGACTATCGATACCAGCACGAATGACTCTTCCGGGACCGATGTAGATACGATCACTATCGATAGCGCGGGGCTCATAGCGACTGGTCTGGCAACGTTCACAATCATCACTGGCGATGGCGATGACGCCGTGACCATCAGTTCTGCGTCCGCACTGGTAGCAATATCATTCGATGGAGGACCTGGCTGGGACGAGCTGACGCTGGACCCACGGGGTGGCGAAGTTACGTTTGGCGGGAACTCCGTGATCGTTGCTGGGATGGCACCCATAGCCTACACCGGCAAAACGGAGGAACTGACCGTACAGGGATTGGGCTCGTTCTGGACGGGCGGCATCATATCTGATAGTCCAGTGGCATACTACCGACTGGGTGAGACCTCCGGCACTACTGCACGCGACTCCTCCGGCAACGGTCTCGATGGGACATACGTCAACGGCGTGACGCTTGGTGTACCAGGTGTGCTGGTAGACGATTCCAATACTGCAGCAGTCTTCGACGGCGCTGATGACTATATTTATGTTGGACACGACTCGGACCTAAATGTCAACACTGCTTTCACCGTTGAGCTTTGGCTGAAAGGCGATCCAACCCAGCTAAGTCCCGACATGCATTTCACCGTGATTGACAAGTCCCACAGGAGCACTGAAGCTGCCCCCTATTGGAGCGGCTGGCTCATGCAAGGAAAGACAGATGTTGGCCGGCTTGCGTTCCTAATTGGCAATGGCAGCGCGTTTCCAGGAGTGGCTACCCAAGAGACTATTCTGGACGATACATGGCATCATGTTGCCGGGGTGTTTGATGGGAGCAGTATACGACTTTATTTAGATGGAATTCTTCAGGGCTCGGCTCTTTTTAATGGAACACCTGTCAACAACACAGGCCCCCTAAACATTAGTCGCTGGGCATTTGGGAGCACAAGGAACTTTAACGGGAGCGTCGACGAGGTTGCCATCTTCGACCATGCCCTCTCGGCCGAACGTATTGCTGCGCATTACGACGCCCGCTATGCCAGCGCGCCTCGTCCGCCTGTAGTGATAAGCGTCGATCCGCTTCCGGCCGACGGCGAATCCGTCACGGCGTCGATCGAGCACCTGACTGTAGAGACGAGCCAAGACCTCTTGCCCGGCGGAGTGAATCAATCAGCAAGTTGGGAGCTGAGGGGTGCGGGACCAGACGAAATGTTCGGAACCTCTGACGATTTTACTCGTGATCTTTCGGCAAGCCCACAGTACGAATCGGGTACGACTATCACTCTGGAAATTGCGGGTGGCCCGCTCGAACTTGGATGGTATCGTTTAACCGCATTTAGTTCATCCCTGACAGACATTGACGGTTATCTATTGGATGGTGATGCTGACGGGACAGGCGGAGATGATTTCGTCCATACATTTGAGGTTACCAGTAGGGAATATGAGCAGACCATACTTTCGGACAATCCGATAGCGTACTACAGGCTGGGTGAGCGATCCGGCGTTGCTGCCACAGATTTCTCTGGCAATGGTCTCGATGGGAGATATGTCAACGGGATTACACTTGGCGTATCAGGCCCCCTGGTGGGTGATTTCAACACGGCGGCTATTTTTGATGGCGTTGATGACTACGTGATGTTACCTAATGAGGTTTTAGATGGGGTGTTGAATGTGACCATTGAGTTTTGGCTCAGGACTTCAGATACAGGTATGCATTCTATCATCAGTGGATCGAACAGTGGCAATAATAACGAGTATCTGATCTATTTCGACTCTGATTCTTTTTTAAGGTTTTATACCGGTGAGAGCGTCGGGAGTTATGTTTCCTGGACGTTCCCATCCATTGCCGACAGCCAGTGGCATCACTTTGCGATAGTGCGCGATGGCACAAACAATAAAGCTGTGCTGTATGAAGATGGCGTTTCTCGCGGTGCACAATCAACTGTACTCTCCGAGCTTACGGTCAATGAGAGTGGCCTCATCATTGGACAGGACCAAGATTCGGTCGGCGGTGGTTTTGATCCAAACCAGGCATTGGATGGTATCATCGACGAAGTAGCTGTCTTCAATACGGCTCTCTCGCCTGAACGTATTGCAGCGCATTACTACTCTCGGTATGCAGCAGATTCAAGTCCCCCCGTTATCCGCGAACTCGCACCGCTTCCAGCCGATGGCGAATCAGTCACGGCGGCGATTGACCGGCTGACGGTGGAGGTAAGTAAAGATCTTCTCGCGAGCGCGGCTAACGATCCGGCTAGCTGGGAGTTGCGAAGCGCGGGGCCTGACGAGACGTTTGGTTCGGTTGATGACGTGCTCTATCCCCTTTCCACCAACCCTGAGTATACGACGGGAACTACGATTGGGCTCGACATAACCGACTCTCATCTTACGCCCGGCTGGTATCGTTTTACTGCATTCGCATCGGTCGTTGTGGATTATGCCGGAAATGCCCTGGATGGCAACGGCGATGGTGTTGCCGGGGACGATTTCATCCGGACGTTCCAAGTGGCCAACGCTCCCGGCGTGATCATCGAGGTGGAGGGTAACAATGTCTTATCGGAAGCCATGGCCTTGTCCTTTGTGGAGGATCCTATCGGAAGTGGTTATTTCATGGGTAGAGGATTGGGATCGATCAAGCCGGCTACATATAACGACACATGGAGCGACCCAGATTACTGGAGTTTCGAGGCGTTTGCGGGAGATGTGATCTCGATCAGCGTCGATACGCCTGGGAGCGACCTCGACCCGTACGTTGAACTTCGAAACTCCGCTGATGGAGTCTTGGCAAGTGATAACAACAATGGGCCGGGCAATGATGCCTTCATCAGCCGCTACACCATTGCCAGCAGTGGTGCCTACTACGTTCGGGCGGGCAAGGATCGCTATAGTTCTACACCGGGGACTTACGGGCTGCGTGTAGACTTAGTCCGGGGAATTCAGATCGAGAGTGATGCCAACTACATTAATGACTCTATTTCCGGAGCTAACTGGCTGGTGCTGAGCCAAGATGCTCCCGGTCAGCAGGTGGCAACTGTGGCTGGTACAGTTATGACACCTGAAGGAACGAACACGGACGAAGACCTGTTCGCTTTGGGGATCTTCAGTGCGGGGAATGTTGTTGAACTTGCGGTCCAGCTCCCCTCAAGTAGCGCGCTGGTTCCGAACATCACGCTGATGGACGGTAGTGGGGCCGAATTGACGGATGAAGATGGCTCACCCGGCGATGGACATTTTCTGACATCAATTGCCTCGGACGGAGCTTACTATGCCAGAGTTATGGCCAATGCAGGCGCCGGCAACTGGGCGCAGTATTTGCTGGAGGTTGACGTAATCGATCTCGTACCGCCGGTTGTCCTTGACGTTCAGGGTCTACCTGAGGGAGCAAGCACGTCCGAAGATCCGCTCAACTCTATTTTACTAACGTTCAGCGAACAGATGAACGCCGCAACGGTCCGTGATAGCAACTCTTGGGACTTACGGGCTGCCGGTGCAGATGGACTGTTCGACACAGCAGATGACTTGGTCTACGGATTGCTCGTGTCGACGGTATACACAGAGTTTGGCACTAATGTCAGGCTGTATCTTCAGGATGGCCCGCCTTTTTCCAGTGGTGATTATTGCTTTACAGCCGCTACTTCGCTGACCGATCGCGCTGGCAACGCATTAGATGGCAATGCGGACGGTAGCGCAGGTGACCCATATCGGCAATTCTTCGCATTGGATTTGGCAGCTGAGCTTATCCTTGAAGGTGCGAGCAATGACAGCCGCTCCACAGCCACACCGCTGTCCCTACTTGAGAACCCCGGTAGCAGCGGTTACTTCATCGGGCGTTGTTTAGGTTCTATCGATCCGGCGGTATATTATGATACATGGACAGATACGGACTGGTGGAGTTTTGAGGCGTTGGCGGGTGACCGCGTAGCGGTCAGCGTTGACACGCCGACCAGCGACTTGAATTCATTAGTTTATCTATATGACTCTGCTGGCAATTCGTTGACGGGAGACGATTCTTCTGGTCCGGATGCTGACGCTTATATTAGCCACTATGTGATCCCGTCGGACGGGACGTATTACGTTCGGGTGGGTCACTACTCATACTCAAGCACCGCTGGCAGTTACCAGGTACGGGTGGAGCTGGCTCGCGGGATGGACCTGGAGTCAGACGCCAACTATAACAATGATTCGATTTCCGGGGCTGACCAAGTAACGTTTCAAGAGGATGATATCCACCGCAGGGCGACGGTGGCAGGAACGCTCATGTCACCGGAGGGTTTGAACTTCGACGAAGACTGCTATGCGTTGGGGGTGCTCAACGCGGGTAACGTGGTAGAGTTGGACGTACGTTTGCCTTCTATGAGCACTTTGGTGCCTCGGGTACTTTTGTGGGATGAGGACGGCAACTACGTGGCGGACGAGGATGGCGATTTGCTGGATGGTCATTTCCTGGCCACGATCCCATCGGACAGCTTTTACTACGCCCAGATTGGATTGTTCTGGGTCCACGAAGGCAGTGGTTACTTTATCACAGGCGGCCAAACGTGGCCCGACGCGGAGTCCTTTGCCCAATCACTGGGTGGCCACCTGGTGACGATCAATGACCAAGCCGAGCAGGACTGGCTGTATTCTACGTTTGCTTCGTGGCTGGGTCACTTCTGGATCGGTCTGAATGACTATGAGGCGGAAGGGACATGGGTCTGGTCCGATGGTGAGCCGGTGGATTATACGAACTGGGCCGATGGTCAGCCGTACAGCTACGGTGACCAAGATGGTGCAATTGTGCACTCGGCCAATGGGTTATGGTATGCTGAGTATTATTGGTACGGGTACTACGGTGTTGTGGAGTTGGAGGATGTTCAGGGTCGGTCGTTGGTCGAACCCGCTTGGGGGCCTTTGGGGCAGTATCTATTGGACATAGATGTTTCAGATCCTGTACCGCCTGTGGTGACGGATGTGAGCCGGCTGCCGGAGGACGGTGGTGTTACCTCAGATATGATCTCGACATTCAACGTGACGATGAGCGAGGTGTTGGAGCCGTCTACAGTGAACACACCGCTGTACGACTTCGCCACGTACGATGGTCATACATACGTGTTGAACTCGACGGCGATGTATTGGCAGGATGCGGAGGCATATGCCCAGTCGTTGGGTGGCCATTTGGCGACGGTCGACGACCAGGCCGAGCAGGACTGGCTGTACGCTCAGTATGGTTCGGAACATTTCTGGAACGGGTTAAATGACTATGAGGAGGAAGGTACTTGGGTATGGTCCAGCGGTGAGGAGGTAACCTACACGAACTGGGCCGGTGGCCAGCCTACAAGCAGCTCCAGCTACAATGGGGCATTTGTGTACAACGTTGATGGTCTCTGGCATGCCCGGCATAACTCGTGGTCCTACAGTTTGGTAGTGGAGTTGGATTCGGATGTTGACAGCGATGCCGACGGCGTGCCGGATGTTTTGGATAGTCATCCGTCGGACCCATTAGACGGCTGGGATCTTCGAGAAGCGGGAGCGGATGGTATTTTCGATACGGCTGATGACGACGTATACGACCTGAGGGTTTCTCCCGATTACACTGGCGGGACGACGATTAGCCTGCAGATTTTCGACGGTCCGATGGACGAAGGTGACTACCGATTAACCGTTACACCTTCTCTGACCGATATAGTGGGTAATCTATTAGATGGAAATGGTGATGGAACCGGCGGCGATGCATACGAGCATTTCTTCAGTGTAAATATTCCACCTGAGTTTGTTTTCGAAGGCCGCAGCAACGACAGTCTTTCTACGGCAACAGCCTTGGTGTTGGCTGAGGACCCTGTCGACAGTGGCTATTTTCTGAGTCATGGTTTAGGCTCGATAGACCCGGCGGTATATTATGATACATGGACAGATTCGGACTGGTGGAGTTTTGAGGCGGTTGCGGAGGATCGGGTGGCGGTGGCCGTTGACACGCCGACCAGCGACTTGAATTCATTAGTTTATCTATATGACTCCTCAGGCAACTCGTTGATCGGAGACGATTCTTCTGGTCCGGATGCTGACGCTTATATTAGCCACTATGTGATCCCGTCGGACGGGACGTATTACGTTCGGGTGGGTCACTACTCATACTCAAGCACCGCTGGCAGCTACCAGTTGCGGGTGGAGCTGGCCCGCGGGATTGACCTGGAGTCAGACGCCAACTATAGCAACGACTCAGTCGGAGGGGCCAATCCCGTAACTCTGCAAACAAGCGGACTCCAGCGGACGGGACAAGTGGCAGGGACCGTGATGGCGGGCGAGTCCGGCAATGTAGACGAGGACTATTTTGATCTTGGGACCGTCGAGACAGGTGAAACGATTTTGGGCCGTCTTATTCTTCCTGATACAAGTACACTACGGCCAGTTATTGAGATTCGTGACGCAAGCAACAGCTTAGTCTCAGTTAATCCTAATCCCACCGATGAGACAGTTGCCAGGGTGGATATATCTTCGACAGGTCCGTATTACGCCGCGGTGTTGGCCCTCGACGGGCAGGGGCATTTCGGCCAGTACTTGCTGGATGTAACAATTGCTCCGACTGGCCAGTTGCAGTTTGCCGATCTGAGTGTTGCCGGCGTTGCAGCCCCGGCAATCGCCGCGAGCGGGGAGACGATCCATTTGGAGTGGACAGTCGGCAACTACGGCACAGCCGTGACAGACAAGGAGCTGTGGTATGATCGGGCGGTCCTTTCGGTCAATGAAACCTACGGTGATGAGGACGATCTGCTGCTTGGTTCTGTAGAGCATGTGGGCGTCTTGGATGTGGGCGAGCAGTATGCGGTCGAGGCAGACTTGCAGGTTCCACTTGGAGCCTCGGGCGACTACTGGATTCTGGTAAAGACCGATGCCACCGGTCAAGTCTTTGAGTTCAACCTGAAGGACAACAACGTGGGCCGAAGCGACTCTCAGATACACATTGACCTCACCCCATATGCGGATCTGGTTACCGGCGATGTGGTAGCGCCTTCCCAAGGGGTGTCAGATGAGCCAGTGACGATCACCTGGCAGGTGACGAACAAAGGGATTGGTACCACCGGCGACGGTACCCCAGGGGGCACAGTTGAAAGCTGGACAGATCGTTTGGTGTTCTCCTCCAATCCCGTTTATGGTGATGCAGACGATCGGTTTGTGGCCGACGCTCTGCATTCGGGTTCTCTTGTTCCCGGCGGATCCTATGATGGCAGTTGGTCTGGTTCCCTTCCTGCAGGCATTGCCGGTGACTTCAACGTCTTTGTATTCTCAGACTATGAACACACGGTTTACGAGCACATCGACACCTATTCCAATCTTGCCACCGGAAGTGCACCGATAGCCGTTGCTCCACAAGTCTTTGCCGACCTCTACTCGGTAAGCCTCGTTGCTCCCGGAGCGGCATCTGTTGGGGAGCAGGTCCAATTGTCCTGGACGGTTGAGAACACCACGAACGCATGGACGACTACACCGGTCGGACAGTGGTATGATCGCGTTGTTCTCAGTCAGGACAACATCTACGGAAACAGCGACGATTGGAGCGCCGCTGAGTTCCTGCACGACGGTGCTCTGGAGGTCGGCGAATCTTATAGCAAAAGTGGAATCATAACGATACCCACCGGCATCAGCGGTTCGTATTACCTGTTCCTTGTCACCGATGCCAGAGAAGCCGTATACGAATTCCGGTATGAAGACAACAATATTCTTGCCTGGCCAATGACAATCAGGGTGCCTGATCTTGTGGTGACGGTTACTAATGCCCCGGCTTCTGCGAGCACACAGGGGCAGATTGAGGTCTCCTGGACGGTAGAAAACCAAGGTGATGGCACGGCAATAGGACTATTCGGATACTGGTCGGATCGTCTCCACCTCTCAACGGATAATGTCTGGGATGGTTCAGACATCTATCTTGGTGAGTATTCGCGCTCGAACGCGCCCCTCGCTGCGGGTGCAGATTATTCAGAAACCCTTACTGCTTACGTACCTAACGTTCCTTCCGGCAACTACTATGTTTTAGTAAGGACCGATGTTCACAATTACGTTTATGAGTCGAATGAGGACAACAATGTTTCTGCCTGGCCAATAACAATTGGGGTGTCTGATCTTACTGCTGCGATCATGAATGCACCTTTAGACACTGACATCGGAGTGCAGGTCGAAGTTCAATGGACAGTCACCAATACCTCTAACGCTTCGGCGGAGACTCCGGTTTCTGTTTGGCACGATCGTGTCATTCTGAGCCGCAACGATATCTATGGTGACGCAGACGACAGAACACTTAGCACCGTTCGGCACGATGGCAGCTTGCCTATCGGCGCTAGCTACACAGCACAAGCCACAGTGAGTCTGCCGACCGACACCAGCGGCCCCGCTTATCTATTTGTAGTTACCGATGTCTACCAGGCGGTATTTGAGTTCAATTTTGAGGGCAATAACCATTCGGGTCCTCATCTGATCGAGATTCGAGCACCGGACTTGGTGGTAGAGTCTGTCCTGACCGGCACAGCTGCCCGGCTTGGGGAGCCAATCAGCGTCGACTGGACCGTTCGCAATCAGGGCGACGGTGTCACAAGGCATAACTGGTACGACCGTATATGGCTGTCCCGTGACGCGGCCCTTGGTGACGGTGATACCCTTATCGCAACAATCTCCGCACCGACAACGCCGCTTGAGCCAAGCGAACAGTACGAGCAGGCTAATGTACCTGTAACGCTGCCTCTAGTGCACGGACTCGACGAGGGCGAGTACTTCCTTCTCGTTCAGACCGACGGTCTGCACCACCAGCCGGAGAGCGATGAGACAAATAATATCCTTGCCGACGGTCCAATAGTTCTGACCTATCCGGAGCTTCCTGATCTTGAGATCTCGGGCTTGAGTGTCGTCGAGACAAGCTTATACTCAGGTGGCCCGATGACGGTTCGTTGGAACTTGCTCAACTCAGGCACCGGCCCTGCGAACAGTGTGTTTCATGAGCGGTTGGTTGTGACCAACGTGACAAGTGGACAGATTGTGCTCCAGACGCAGATAGTCTGTGATCCCGCTATGGACGGCGTGCTCGATCCCGGCAGTTCGGTTTTTCGCGAGCACGTCTTCACTTTGCCGGAAGGCCCTGAAGGAGCGGGCCCGCTTGAGATTCTGGTCATTACAGACTCAAGCAGCGAGGTCTTTGAATACGCCTCCGCCGGCGGCGCCGAACAAAACAACACCGCGACGCTGGCTGTGGAGTCGACCCTCGCGCCGTATCCGGATTTGATTGTGACTAATCTCGCGGCTGATCCGGCCAGCATCCAGACCGGCGAGGACGTCACGGTCAACTGGCGCACAGAGAACATAGGTGCTGTGGCCGTAGCGGACAGCTTCGCCGAACAGGTCAGTGTGTTCAACACTGACACCAGCGAGATCCTATTGACCGAAACAATCATCTACGATCCGACGGTTAGTGGCGTCATCGGCGCCGGGCAATGGCAGGACCGTCAGTTCATGCTGACAGTGCCGGATGGCTCCGCGAGCGTAGGCCAACTGGAGATATCGGTCTCCAGCGACTCGGCCAATGATATATTTGAGTACAGCGTCGCCGCTGATGCCGAGAGCAACAACGGCGCGGCTGTGCTGGTTATGGCAACCTTGGCTCCTTATCCTGACTTGGCGGTTACGGATGTCCACGGACCCACGCTAACAATAGGTGACCCCGCGTCAGTGACCATCTCCTGGACTGTGGAGAACCTGGGCACAAGGTCTACCGAACTTGCCGGTTGGATCGATGCTGTTATTGTCTCTGCGAATACTGTCGTCGGCGACAGCGACGACATCGAGCTGACTCAGTTTGAGCACATTGGCGCTCTCGACGTTGGCGGGAGCTATGCGCGTAGTGAAACATTCCTGCTGCCCGCTGAGTTTGTCGGCCGATACCACTTGTTCGTGAGGACCGACATCGAGGATCTGGTCTTCGAGGACGGTTCCGAGACAAACAACGCCGGCGAATCCGGTCAGATTTTAGATGTAATGCCGATCCCGTATGCGGATCTGATCGTTACGGATGTCCAGGTGCCCGAACAGGGTTCCAGCGGCCAGCCGATGGCCGTGATCTGGACGGTCACGAACCAGGGTATCGGAACCACCAATAGAGGTAGTTGGAGCGATCAACTCTGGCTTGCGGAGGATCCGGCAGGCCAAAACACTGTTGCGTGGCTCGGGCCATTCACTCACTATGGTCATCTCGCAGTCGGTGGCAGCTATGAGAGAACAGGCACTGCGGTGCTTCCCAACGGGCTTGAGGGCACCTATTATGCTGTAGTGACGACGGGAGGACCATTTGAGTTCGTCTACACCGATAACAACAGTGAGGTCTCGGCAGCTTTTGCAGTAGAGTTAACTGCCCCACCGGATTTGGTGGTCACTGACATCGTGGCCCCCGAGACCGTTGAGGAGGGTAGCTTGATCGACGTCTCCTGGACAGTTCATAATCAAGGCACCGGTTCGGCGGAGGGGTCGTGGCAGGATAGGGTTTATCTGCAGCGGGTCTCAGACCCCACCGGCCCAAAGATCAATCTGGGGCGTTTCACTTATGAAGGTCCGCTGGGCGCAGGTATGAGCTATACACGCTGGGAAGCACTGCAATTGCCGGCCCACATAAGCGATCTATATCAAGTTGTCGTTACGACCAACCATAACCATACTGAAGACCTCTATGAACATGGCGCCACCGCCAACAACACCAAGGTGGATGATGAGGCTATGGCAGTCACAGTCAAGCCTCGCCCGGATTTGCAGGTTACATCCGTTGTTGCTCCGAGCGAAGTAGACGCCGGCGGTACTTTCAGTGTGGACTTCGTGGTCATCAATCAGGGCACCGTGGCCACTACATCACCGAACTGGCGCGACAGGGTATACCTGTCGCTCGACAACGTAGTGAGCTACGACGATGTCCTTATTGACGAAATGATGAACGAGTCGGCACTGGCCCCCGGCGAGAGCTATATGTCTGTCTCAGATTCGGTGCTGGTTCCGCTACGATACCGGGGGGAGGTCTTCGTCCTGGTCTTCACGGATGCAAACGGAGCTATGGACGAGTGGCCAAATGACACCAACAATGTGCTTGCAGTACCAATGTACGTGGAGCCGCTCCCGCTGCCAGATCTCGTGACCAGCGATGTGGTCTGCCCGCAGCAGGCGGTGGAGGGGGCCCAGCTTGAAGTCCGTTATACCGTTACGAATCTTGGCAGCGGCGAGACACTCGTTTCGGGCTGGACCGATACGATCTGGCTGACACGTGACAAAAACCGGCCCCATCCAGGTCAGGGAGATGTCTTGTTGGCAAGTATCGAACACACCGGTTCGCTACCGGTGGGGGCCGGCTATGATCAGATTGTGACCGTCACATTGCCGGGACATCTTGACTCAGGCACCTATTATATCATGCCCTGGACTGATCCCTACGATTTGGCGCTCGAGGATACGCTTGCTATCAACATCAACCCGGACGATCCACACGAGATCGACAACAATAACTACAAGGCCAGAGCGATTGACATTATTGGCTTCTCGCTGTTACCTGATCTAGTAGTGCGGAACGTCATTGCCGATCCCCAGGCGTTTGGAGGGGATGAATTCAGCATTACGTGGACTGTTGAAAACCAGGGCACGGGCCCTGCTCAGCCGGCCGGTTGGATCGACCGAATACATCTCTACTCTGAACTCGATGAAGAGCCCTGGATCGACAATACCCTCGTGCTGGCCGAGGTCCGGCACGACACTGCGTTGCCTGCGGGGGAGAACTATACCGAGACGATTACGGTTACACTCTCTCCGTCGGCGGTGGGCCAGCAGATCGTTGTGGTTACAGACGCTCCAGAGCGATGGTCTGGACGTGATCGCGTCGCCGAGAGCAACGAGGACAACAATAAGCTTTCGACCCACACGGATGTCACACCCGTGCCGGCAGATCTGGTGGTGACTAACGTTGTGTTGCAGGCAGAGAACTTATCGGGCGAGAAAACGATCATTCGGTACACGGTCACGAACCTCGGTGACCGCCCAACCTGGGCTGGAACAGACTATTGGGCGGATTATGTCTGGCTCTCGGCCGACCCGACATTCATCAAGGACCGCGCCTCGTACCTGGGCAGAGCCATCCACAGCAACGATGAGCCGCTTCAACCAGGGGATAGTTATACGGCCGAAGTAGAAGCTACGTTGCCAACCGGCATCGGTGGCGACTACTTCATCTACATACATATGGACGCCCACAGTGGCCGGGAATATGAAAGACTAGGTACTCTCAAGACCGAGTGGTGGCCCGCAGATACAGGCTACAACGACGAGTGGCTGGATCATTTCAGCCGGTGGGCATTCGAGGATCCCAACAACAACCTCAGTCGCACGGCGTTCCCGGTCATCTATTACGAACCGGACCTGACAGTAACGAGCCTGGCTGTGCCCAGCGCGGCCATGTCAGGACAGACTATCCCCGTAACGTTCACGATCTCCAATGAGGGTACGCGCGACACGCGCGAAGACAAGTGGTATGACGGAGTATTCATGTCGCGCGACCCGTCCCTGGACAACCACGATCTCTACCTGAGGCAGTTCAAGCGCGAGGGCATACTGGCGCTGGGCGATTCGTACGAGGCGACCGTCGATGTTCGTCTCCCTGATGGTATCGAAGGCGATTTCTATATCCTGGTGTTTGCCGATTCGGCGGCGTATGCTTATAATCGCATCCAAGGCGACATTGGCTTCGGCCTTCCGGGCCTGGCATTCTCCGAACCTTATGAGCTGCCCTATGGTGATCGCGTTTCGGAGGCGCAGCGTCTGCTGGCCCGCAGCGCCGTAGGTGAATTCCAGGAGGAAGGGAACAACATCTCGACGGTCGCGCTGTCCGTGACGCTTGCGACACCACCCGATCTGCAGGTGACATCGCTGGTGGTCCCGGTACGTACACCTCGTGGTCAACCGTTCCAGATGACTTACACCGTAAGTAATCTCGGAGGGGCAATCCCCGAAACACAGCAACGCTGGGACGACCTAATATATCTGTCGCGGGATGAGTTCCTGGATCTGCGGGCGGATCGGTATCTTGGTTTGGTGAGGCATACCGACGGTCTGGGCAGCGGTCAAAGCTACACAATCGAGACTTCGTTCCAGGTCCCGACGGATATGCTCGGTCCCTACTATGTTTTTGTCATCACCGACCCAGTTCGCAGCACGGCGATTGGAAGCGTTTTCGAGCACGACGCCGAACGAAATAACAACCGGGCCAGCGATGTGCCCATGATTATCGAACTGCCGCCAGCGACCGACCTTTTGGTCACAGATGTAGTGATTCCAAGCCAGGCCCATCCGGGCGACCTGATCCAGATCCAGTGGACCGCAGCGAACGTGAGTGATGAGCCCGCCGCCGGCACTTGGTCTGATACAGCCTATCTATCTACTGATGCAACCTGGGATATTGGCGATCGGCCAATGGGTCGGGTGTCGTTTGCTGGGGAACTGCTGCCGGGCGAGATTTACACCTCCGCGCTGGAAACGTACCTGCCACCCGCTACGCCGGGCCAGTACCGCATTATTGTGCGCACTGACATTTTCAACCAGGTCTGGGAGGACTTGGGAGATCAGAACAATAAGACGGCCTCGCCCGCTACCCTGACGGTTGGTGTTGAGGAGATCGTGCTCGCGGTGCCCCACGAAACGACACTTTCAACTGGTCAGGAGCGCCTTTTTCAGGTGACGGTGCCACAGGATCAGACCTTGCGGGTGACGCTCACCGCCGGCCATGAGGAAGCCGCTAATGAACTCTTTGTACGCCATCTGGCGGCCCCGACCAGTGCAGCCTACGATGCCAGCTACGAGGGAGGACTAAGCCCTGTCCAGGTGGCGACGGTCCCGTGGACGGAGCCGGGCGTCTACTATATCCTTCTCCGGGGCTATTTCGAGCCCGCAGATGATACATCCGCCACCCTGTTAGCTGAGTTGATGCCATTGACCATCGACGACATACACACCGATGCTGGGGGTGATGCACGTTTTGTGACCACCACTATCAGAGGCACCCGGTTCCACGAAGATGCCATCGTCAAGCTCGTACGGCCCGGTTTTGCCGAGCATGAGCCGTTGGTCTATGAGGTCATCGATAGCACAAAGATCATCGCAACTTTCGATTTAACCGACGCACCGCATGGTCTGTATGACCTGAAAGTGATCAACCCTGGCGGCGACCAGGCCGTTATTGCCTACCGTTTCCAGATCGAGCGGGCGCTGGAGCCTGATGTGACTATCGGCGTGGGCGGCCCCCGCGTGATCCTGGCCGGTGACGTAGGCACCTACAGTGTGGCGTTGCAGAGCATCAGTAATGTCGATACGCCATACACGTTCTTCGAGGTTGGGATCCCGGAACTGGGTATCAATGCGATTGTTTATGGTCTGCCGTACGTGAATTTCTTCTCTAACGTCCGCGGCGCCCCGGAAGGCGGCGGCGTGGAAGACGTGCCCTGGGCCAGCCTGGACTCCGCTGTCAATACGACGGGCCAGATTCTGGCGCCGGGATATCTGTTCGACCATGATGCAGACGGATTTACCGGCTTTACCTTCAACGTGGCGACGTACCCAGGCCTGGAAGAGATGCACGACAAGGCCTGGGAAGAGTTCAAGCAGCAGATCTACAGTGCCTACCCCCGGGCGGCCGCCGAGGGTCTCCTGGACGAAGGGCCGCAAGGGCTGGACGTTCTCTGGGACAGTGTCCGCGAACAGGCTCTCTCGCAGTTGCCGCCGGAAACGGCCGATGAACTCCGTCCCGATCTGGAGAACTTCAGTCTAACGGACTTGTGGAACAGCACGCGTGCCGTTCCCGACAAATGCCGCATCCCGTTCATACCGTTCCGGTTTCACGTTCTGGCGACGGCAACGGCCATGTCACGTGATGAGTTTGTCGCTCATGCTGTAGAGCAGGCCCTTCAACTGCGAGAGGGAATCCTGCAGGACCAGCAGGCCTCTCCATCTCTGTTGACGCTGGCTGCTAATGAGGCGGCCTGGACGGGACTGTATCTGGCGGCGCTCGAGGAAGCCGAGCTTTTGCGGACCGAAGGCGCTGCGCCGCCAATTCGCGAACGTCCCCAGATCGTCAGCCTCGTCGCCACTTTAGCCGCTGGGATTCTTGTGGGGCCTGCTGGCGAGGAGGTTCGCTCAACCGGCAGCCTGGTTGACTTTTTCGAGCATGTCCGTACGTGGTACGGGCATGTGCCCGGCCAACTTGCCGAGATCGAATACTGGGACCACCGCGTCAGTAACCAATGTGGTATGGCGTACGACATCCCCGTTCCGGCGATCCCTGAGTTTGAGAACTACGACCTTGGCCTGTCTCGGCCGACTCACTTCGAGGCATTCCGAATTTATGTGCCGTGGATTCCATTTGAAGATCGCGGAGCCGGTCTGCCGCCGGACTTCCAGATCAGCGGCCCGGAGCCCGTAGACGGCGAGGACTTCAATCCACTTGATCTAACCCACTACCTGGCTGGCGAAGGTGTTGTAGGAAGCCTTGCTTCTCTGACCGGCCCGTTGACAGTCGACACGAATGGCTTCTTGCCGGTTGGGTACCCACTACCGTACACGATTCACTTCCAGAACGATCCATCCGCCTCGACGCATACGAATGAGGTTCGGATTGTCACCGCGCTGGACGAAGATTTGGAGCCTCGTCAGTTCCGTCTCGGTGACATAAAAGTGGGTGATATCAACGTCCACATCCCCAGTGATCGTGCCCTGTTCCAGGGAGAGTTTGACTTCACCGAGGCCAAAGGGTTTATCCTGCGGATCAGTGCCGGCGTGGACGTAGCGTCCAATCAAGCCACTTGGCTGATCCAGGCGATCGATCCTCTGACCGGAGAATTGCTTCAGGATCCGGGCAGGGGGCTGTTACCTCCCAACGATGCCCAGGACCACGGCGCAGGGTTCGTCACGTATACGGTTCTGCCCGCAGACGATGTCGAAACAGGTGTGGAAATCAGCGCTGAAGCGCGGGTGCTATTCAACAACGCCCCGCCCGAGGATACCCAGACAGTCACGCAGGTTGTCGATGCTGCGGCCCCGAGCACCTCTTCGACTGTCCAGCATATCTCGGAGCATGCAAATGATTACCTCGTCGAGTGGAACGCGACCGACGATGAAGGTGGTTCGGGTGTTGGGCATGTCACCGTTTACGTAGCCTCCGATGGTGGCAACTTCGAGATCTGGCAGCGCCAGGTTGAAGGCAGCTCCGGCTCAGCGGTGTTCGAGGGTACTGACGGTCATGAGTACGAATTCCTGGCCTTGGCCACCGACAATGCCGGCAATCGCGAACAACCGCCGTTTGGCGTGGCCGGGACCGGAGAGGAAGCGACCGTGAACCTTGGCGCACCAGCGACGGTGCCTGAGACTACACCGCCCAACTTCGGCATAGCTCCTGAACCTGGTCCTGAGCCCTCGACTAACCCGCTGTTCGACGAGGCTGAGCAGGGCATTCCTGCCGCCGAGCCGGTCTATCGACCATCAGAGTTCGACGAAGTCGTGCGGCCCTTCGTAGCCAGGGCCTTTGCCACAGGCATTGAGCAAAGTAATGCCAACATCGGCCCGATGGCGCTGGTGGAGACCCCGGACGGCATCATCATCAGTGGCGGGTACGCACGAAATCAACTGTTTCGTCTCAATCTCGAGGGTGGACAAGCCACCGAGTCTTGGGCCGAACTCGAGTATCCGATCTTCAACTTGGCCTTTGACGCCGATGGAAATCTCTGGGCTACGACAGGTGGAGGACCGCTGCTTCAACTCGATCCTGACACGGGCGAGATCATGAATGAGTTTGCCGACGGCCTGACGATTGCCCTGGCGGTTGAGCCGGATACAGGCCTGGTCTATGTGTCCTCCGGCAAGGGCATTGAGATCTTCGATCCGGACACGCAGACATTTGCGCACTATAGCCGTGATCGGAATCTCCGCGTGGGCAGCCTCGCCTTTGCCCCGGATGGTACCTTGTGGGCCACAACCTGGCCTGACCGGCGCCAAGTCGTGCGCTTCAACGAGCGCGCCCGGGCAGAGACTGTGCTGGAATTCGACACGGATATTGATTCGATCGCGTTTGGTCAGCCCGGCACGCAACTTGAGGGCTTGTTATTTGTCTCTCACACCGAGGGCAGCGGCGAGGAGGGTAGCGAGTTGACCATGGTTGATCTGGCGACCTTGCGCCGGGTAGCGGTGGCAAGAGGTGGCACGCGAGGCGATGTGGTTATCACAACGTCGGAGGGTCGCGTCTTGCTCAGCCAGTCGTACCAGGTCGACGTGCTGAATCCGGCCGTCGTCCCCAATGTTGTGGCCACAAATCCGCCCGATGAAGGATTCGTGGCGCTGCCCTTCACGCTGTTTGCGGTCGTCTTCGACCAGGATATGATCGAGGCTGGGCCGGACGACCCCGCCTCCGTGGTCAACCTGGCGAATTATTCAATTGTCGGTGAGAGGGCAGGAGAAGTCGCATTTGACTCGGCAGTCTACTTACCTGAGACTCACAGTATCCTGCTGACGGTCCGCGGGTTAGAGCCGGACAGTTACGAACTCTATGTCCGGGAGACAATCAGCAGCCTGGAAGGCCTGACGTTGGCTGAGACCTACGTCAGCACCTTTACTGCCGTCTCGGACTTCTCGCCCTATGTTCAAATAGAGTTCTCCACCGCTCGGTCCAGCCGCGCCGACCAGACCGTATCCTACGAGGTAACCGTCACCAACATCGGCGACTATGACCTGCTGCTGCCGCTCGTTCTGGTATTGGATCCTGCCCAAGGATATGAAGGTGTGCCCGTCGATGCGCTCGGGCAGGCCCCGGACGGTCGCTGGTACGTTGATCTATCATTTGCCGTTCCCGGCGGTGTGCGGTTGGCGCCAGGTGAGAGCACCACCGGCCGGACAATTACAATCAATAATCCCGACAACCAGCGCGTGGACTATGGCACCGGTATCTCGGCCCAGCCGACCGCGAATGAAGCCCCCGTTATTGACAGTGTGCCTGTTGTCTCGGCGGTTGCAGGCCAGCTTTACAGCTACCAGGTCGAGGCACGTGATCCCGACGGGGCGGCGCTGGTGTATATACTCTATGAAGCCCCGGAAGGGATGCACGTTGATGCCCTGACCGGTTTAGTGGAGTGGTTACCTACCACGGCCAGCCCGGCTCAAACGCCTGTGATTCTCGCGGTCTACGATACGCGGGGAGGATATGCTGCGCAAGAATACGTCATCGATGTCGAGGGTGGCAACCAGGCGCCCATCATCGGTGTCATGCCCGAAGTGGTTGAGGGAAGCGAAGGCCAGAGGATTGAATTTCCTGTCCCGGCAGGCGATCCGGATGGCGACCAACTGGCCTATTGGGCGGATAACCTGCCGCCCGGCTCGAGCTTCGATGCGTTGACTCATGAATTCGGCTGGACACCCGGTTATGAGTCAGCCGGTACGTATGAGCAAGTCACGTTTGTGGTCAGTGACGGGATCAATCAGGCCAGTACCAGCCTGACCCTGATCATAGAGCCGGCATACCAGCCCCTCACCTTGACTCGGCCTGCGGACCGCACGATCCTGGAAGGTGATCGCTTGCGCTTCTACCTGGAAGGGGGCAGCCCAGATGGTGAACCGGTCGTCTTCCTCAGTAACCTGTTGCCACCCGGCGCCTTCCTTGACCCGAACACAGGTCTTTTCGACTGGATGCCGGAATACTATCAGGCCGGAGTCTACGACGTGCCGCTTAGCGTGGCCGATGACCACAGCATTGCCACCGAGACCGTGACTATCACGGTGCTCAACGCCAACGCCGCGCCAGTGTTTGATCAGTTCGGCGGATGGATTGTCTATGAAGGTCAGCCTGTGATGTTATATGCAATGGCCGGCGATTCGGATAACCCGAGTTACCTGCCACCCGTTCGTGCGTCGGACGGATCGCTGGTATGGCGCGAGGGCAGTTATGCCTCTATTACGTATACCGCTGACAGCTTGCCGGACGGCGCAACGTTCGACGCAGATACAACTGAGTTCTTCTGGACCCCAGGCTACGAACACGTCGGTGAGTACACCGTGACCTTCACCGTCACAGACGATGGTGACGGCACGGGCATACCGCTGTCTGCCACCACTGACGTTACTATCGAGGTGATGAACTTCAACCGCTCGCCGGTAATCACTGAGTTCAGCAACATCACCGTGGAAAGAGATCAGGTATTCGATTTTGCGGTTGAGGCTGCTGATCCTGACGAAAACACTCTCGTACTCACCGCCGCCAGTGCCTTGCCCGGCTATCCGCTGCCAAGTTTTGTCACATTCACAGACAACGGTGATGGCACGGGTCTGTTTCGCTTTGCCCCCGGCGTGGGCGACCGTGGTGATCACACCCTGGTGCTCACTGCCGCCGACGATGGCGATGGTGGCGGCGAGGATGACGTACGTGTTGTGTCCTTCTCCTTCGTGGTGACCGTGGTCTCGGAGAACGAACCGCCCATTCTGGACTTCATTGGGGACAAGGTGGCCGTCATAGGGGATCCATTCGAATTAACTATCCGGGCGAGGGATTTGGATCAGGACGCGCTAACCTTCAGTATGACGGGGCTGCCATCGGCCGCCACACTTACCCCTGGTGCCGTCTATGGTACGGCCGCACTCAACTGGACACCAACGTCTATGGACACCGGCACCTACACGGTCATATTTGAGACAACCGACACGGGCAATGGGAACCCGACGCTGGTTGCCTCTGACACGGAAGAGATAACCCTCATAGTGCGTGAAACCAACAGTGGCCCGGTCTTGGAGTCCGTCGCCAACCAGGCGATAGCGGAGGGTCAGTTGCTGACGGTGACCTTATCCGCTACTGACCTTGATAACGATGTTCTGACCTACGCCGCCACCGATCTTCCGGAGGGGGCGGTTCTTGACCCGACGAGCGGGGTCCTGACCTGGAGGCCGATGCTGGTGCAGGCCGGCCTTTATCCGGATATTGTACTCAGTGTAAGCGATGGCCATCGCAGCAGCAGCCAGACGATCGACATTGAAGTGACTAATGTGAACCAGGCTCCACAACTCATACCCATGCCTGTGCTGTCTGGCCGCGAGGGTATGCTGCTGGAGTTTACCATCGTAGCCGGCGACTTTGATGGTGATGCTCTGGTCTACGGCGTGGCGGCCGGAATGCCACAGGGTGCCTATTTCAATCATAGTACAGGGATGTTCTCCTGGACACCCGGGTACGAACAGGCCGGCAGCCATACTGTTACTTTTGCCGCATATGATCCGGAAGGCCTCAGTGACACCATAGACGTAGAGCTGCGCGTCGCCAATGTTAACCGCGCTCCTGTAGTGCACACGTCCGATCACTGGGCGACTCTGGGCCAGCCATTGCGGTTCTTCGTGACCTCCACCGATCCAGATCTTAATACCGCGCTGTCGTTCCATGCCGAAGGCCTGCCGGAAGGGGCAACTTTCAGTGCCGAAACTGGTGAATTCCTCTGGACCCCTGGTCCGGCCCAGGCGGGTGACTATGTTGTCGTGTTGACTGCGTTCGATGGCGAGGCCAGCTCTTCGCAGGCGATTCTGATCCGGGCAGCAATTGAGCCGGAACTGCCTCGGGTAACCATCGAACTGACGCCCAGCTTCCCGGCCATACCAGGCCAGTCCGTGCTCGTACATGTTATCGCCGATAGCCTGGCTGATATTGTGGACTTGAGCCTCACCATCGATGCTCAACCGTTTGCCCTCGATGAGATGGGTCGGGCCCAGGTTGAAGCAGGCGCGCCCGGCAGACAACTCGTCGAGGCAGTCGCCACTGATGCCGACGGTCTGGTGGGTCAGGCCACGGCGGTGCTCAAGGTACGCGATCCCCAAGACGACGACGCACCCGTGGTAGCCTTTGCCGACGAGCTTGCCTTCAGGCTGCTTGATAATCTAACTGATGTAGTCGGCACAGTCCAAGACGATAACTTGGACTACTGGCAGCTTGAGATAGCTCAATTTGGCTCCAACGACTTTACTGTCCTGGCAACTGGCGATAGCCTTGTAGAGAACGACGTCTTGACTCAGATCAATGCGTACCTTATGCCTAACGGCTTCTATTGCCTGCGCTTGAGCGCCCGGGATATGAGCCGACGCAGTTCTCAGACTGAAGTTACTATCGAGATCAACACGGCGGCCAAGGCTGCTTCCTATCTGCGAGAAGAAGTCGATCTGGCTGTCGACCTTGGTGGAGTGACAGTTGAGGTGCGGAGGGTGTACGATTCGTCGCTTCGTCATGCTCAGGGAAGCTTTGGTTATGGCTGGCGCTTGGCCAATCGCGAGACAGATGTTCAAACCAACGTCCCGGCCACGGGCCTCGAAGCGTTCGGTATCTTCAACGCCTTCCGCGAGGGCACCCGTCTGTATCTGACCTTGCCTTCAGGGCAGCGTTCAGCGTTTGCCTTTGTGCCTGAGCGCGTCGAGACACCGGGTATCACGTACTATCGGCCCGCGTGGCAGGCCGATCTTGGCGCTGGGTATACACTCGATTCCGTCGATGCGATGCTGCAGAAGGCCGGCAGCCACTTCTATGAGTTGACTTCCGGACAGCCGTACCATCCAGCTAACCCATTCTTTGAGAGTGCTGACTACACGCTCACTGCCCCTGATGGTACCCAGTACCTGATTGATACGCGGCGTGGCGTTGTCGAAGAAATTACCCCGGTTGGTGTTCGCATCTACTATGCCGACAGCGGTATCACAACGGTGTCCGGCGAAGCCATACAATTCGTCCACGACTCGGAGGGTCGGCTACAGCATGTCGTTGGCCCAGATGGCACTGCTATCGTTTATCAGTATGATAATGTTGGCGACTTGGCAATGGTTCGCAACTTAGTCACTGGCCAAACACGCCGCTACGGATATGGCCGGACCGACGCACACTTGTTGACGGCAGCCGTTGGCGCGCATGCCGGCGAAGCGATCATCTACAACGATGTGCCTGCAATCGAGCCGATAATGACCGATCTGGGAGGTGTCAGCTCCTTTTTGGGCTATGCTGTCAGCGACTACATAGTTGCAGGTTCTGCTCACCGCTGTGCGTTCAGTATTCGAAGCAGTGAAATTGCCTCTACCGCTACCGGTGAGCTATTGGTCCGCGTTGTCGTAACTGCAGATGGCAGTTCCCTGAATCCGGCAGCGCCGGCGCTTGCTGGTCTAATCCCGCTCGCAACACAGGTAGACGCCGAAAGAACGCAGTCTCTTTTTGCTGTTGACTATGAAGGCCTTTATGTAGTTACCCTGTCAGGCATCGACGAACTTACTTCCGGCGACTATCAACTACGAGTCAGCATCGCCGGTGACGTCAACGCCGATGGCTTCGTGGATGGCCTCGACAGCCAGATCGTGGCCGATGCTCAAGGTACTGCTCGAGGTGAGCCCGGATATGTCCCGGCGGCGGATCTGGACGGCAACGGCCTGATCGACGCAGCGGATACTCAGATCCTGATTCGCAACTTTGGATTTGTCGCCAACCAGGCCCCGGTTGTAAATCCAGATCTGCCGGTCTTCACCACACATGAAGATCTGCCGGTTGAGATTAGCTTTGCAGACATTGCAGCGGACCCTGATCGCGATTTGCTGCTGTACCGTGTTGTAGAGGTGAACAACGGCACCGGTTCGATCAAGGCCGGCAATGCATCGGTCGTCTTCACGCCAGATCCAGGCTACACGGGACCGGCAGGCATTACCATCGTTGCCGACGACGGCTTCAATCTCTCAGACGAGGCTGTTGTTCAAATTAGTATCAGCGATGCGCCTTTGCTCAGCTTCGAGATACAAAACCGTCTGCCGCGCATCGAGGCGGGAGAGACATACCAACTCGTGATCCTTGGCGATTTCGCCGACGAAGAGGGTGTGTCGCTGATCGGCGACTACGTGAGCTACACCTCATCTGATCCGGAGGTGGTGTCCGTCTCCGACACCGGGCTTGTCATCGGTCTTTCCGATGGTAGCTCAGTGATCACCGCGTCGCGGGGTCATTTGCAGGCCGCCACCACCGCCACCGTTGGTGTTCCCGACAACGTGGCAGATATGTACCTCTATGTTGCTGGTCTCAACGTTTATCCCGAGACACTCGCCCTGTCTGCGAGTGGTGGTTTGCGCCAGTTCGTTGTCAAGATCGGTGACGACATAGATGTTGCTGCTGGTTCTGCGGGCACAGTCTACGTCGTGGGCGACTCCGACGTGATTGCAGTCGCCGAAGATGGACTCGTCACGGCACTGGCGTCTGGCGAAACCACGCTGACGATCATTCACGGGCCTGCCGAAGCGGTCATACCCGTGAGAGTTGAGGTTCCCCAGAGTGGAACTGTCCTTGTCGGGTCGGAAGGTGGGATTGTTCAAGGTTCCGGCGGGACGGTTGTGGCGATTGGTCCGGGTGCCGTCGAAGAGGATGTCCAAGTTTCCGTTGAGCCGATCACCGAGCAGGGTCTACCAACAGCGGTGCCAGGACCATTTGGGTTTGGGGCGGCATTTGAGCTCGATCTCGGTGATGCCAAACTCAGTGAGCCGGCCCAATTGGCCGTGCCCGTTGATCCTGTGGTTGGCGCTGGTGAGACAGTCTATTTCTTCGAGTACATGGAACTGCTGGATCCCGATGGGAACCCACAACAGATATGGATGCTTATCGATACCGGCGTTGTTGGCGATGACGGCATAGCACGGACTACCTCACCACCGTATCCGGGATTCAGCGACGGCGGTCAGTACCTCTGTGCTCAATGGGACTCGCCCGAGAAGAAGATCACGTTTGAGTTCGGGATAAGCTGGTTCGGTGGCATTACTGATCTACACACCGCCGTTGATACGTTCATCGGAATTGGCGTTCCTCTCATGTCGATGGGTTTCCCGATCGGTATGCCCATTCCGTACATTCCGCTATTCCAGTTTGAGGTATGGAGCTACCGCGGCGATCATCCCGATACAGTGCCCTATGCTGCGCAAACCGTACAGGTACAGATTCCGGCGGATCGAACAACGGTGCGCACTGAGGTCACACTCCCGCTTCCGCCGGTGCCGGAGCAGCCCTTCATCACCAGCATACGCGCTGATGATGTCCTCACAGGGTCGCCAACGGTCACGATTGAGGGGCAGGCCTTCACGGACACAAAGGTCCACTTCAAGATGGGGCTGCAGGACGTCGAGGTTAGCCCGTCATCACAGAGCGACACAAGTATTACGGCCAGCTTGCCTGCCAGCATGATACTGGCCCTGACCGATGTGTATGTGGTCCATCCCGAGGCTGGGGAGAGCAATCCGATGCGGGTCGAACCGCTTGGCGGCCTTGGCTTTGCCTGCGCCAATAATGGCTTGGCGGTATTCGACGCATCGACAGATACCAACACACTGATCAGACAGATTGACCTGAACAGTTTTACGATGGATTCCATGCCGACTCACGATCGCTCGCGCGTTTATGTGGCAATGCCCAGCGGACGTCCTGGTGTTGCGGTTGTCGATGCTATAACCCTTACGGAAGTGGGCTTCATCTCGATGCCGGGCGGCGCAGGGGCATCCCAACTTGCTGTCGATCCTGATGATCATTTCTTGTATGCCGCTGGCGATGCTCCAGCCATCCACGTAATTGACATCCGGCCGGGTTCCCCAGCCTTCCACCAGGTCGTCGAGACAATTCAAGTGCCGGCTTACCGGGCCCGGCGCGCCGAGCTTGTGGTCGGCGCCGACGGCAAGCGCCTTTATGCCTGCACACGCCAGAGCGAGGAGGGATGGATCGCGGTCATCAATATCGACCCGGAGGACCAGCCAACCGACCCGAATACAAATCCGAACAGATACCGCGAGGTCATCGCCCGGATTGACACCGATGGCCCTCCACACCGAATATTCGCTACCTCCGATCCAAACAAGCTGGCCTTCACGTACTGGTACCCCATCAGCGGCATGTACCGATACTGGGATATGATCTACATGACAGGGTTCATCGGTCGCTGGCCGCGACACTTGGGTGAGTTTGGCACACTGACGGTCACCAACAATAACGTAGCGAGTTTCGACGCTGATGTCAAAACGGTCAGCACAAAAATCGGTGACCGTAATCTGTTAACGGGCTATCCCGGACTCGGGCACATCCTGTCGGGCGTTAGCCATGGCGGCTTGCCCCTAACCTTCGGTCAGGGCCTCTTATCCTATCAGGGCTACCACCTCGGCCTTTTGACTCCCTGGGATGTGGTTGTCTCGCCCGATCTCTCCTACGCATTTGTCGCCGAGTGGCAGATGTTTCTGATGACCGGCTTCGAGGGCGAGCGGGGCGACAAGGTGGGAGTGATAAAAGACCCGTTTGGCCCCGACGCCAAGCTCTTGGGTTCGACGACTCCGCTTGACTTCGGCTGCACGGACAATCTCGCCCTGACTCCTGACGGCAGCCGCCTCTATGCCAGCTACATCGGGCCGCGCGAGATCCTCGCTATGGATACGCGTGAGATGATACGGGCCGTTGAAACCGCCCCTGCCGATGATCTGGAAATCACACCCATCGACCAACTCGCCGGGTACGACATTCATGTGACCCCGCTGACTATCGGCGGCTCGGCCCAGGGAATGTCCTGCCAGACCAATCATTTCCTGACGCTCCTATCACCCGCAGGCAGCGTTCCCACCGTGGGCGGCGCGGTTCAGGACCCAACATTCGAGTGGGAAGTCGACCGCAGTATCATCGGCTCGCAGCCTGTCACAAGCAAGCTCTATGTCAGCGTCTTCCCCGAGGGCGAGGGCCTGTTCCCACATGACCGGGTTCTCGACACGGCATTAGTAGGCGTGGATCCAAATGATTGCCATCCCAATCGGATTCTCACGAAGTTGAACCTGGGCCCGAATGTGTTCCAGTTCACGCTGCCAAGTGATCTCAAACTGACCGCCGGCCAGATGTACTTCTGGGGCGTCGAGGTCACGACTCAAGACGGACGAGTGGCTCGTTCATCGGCTCCCTTCATCGCTGATCCTGTCGATCTTACCACCGACAACTTCGATAGCGTGACCATTATCACCCACGGCTTTCAGTTCCTTGGCACTTTAGCTGTCCCCACGTGGCCGGCTGAAATGGCTGAGCTTATCATTGACGCGGCTGGCGGCGGAACCATCTTGACCTATGACAGGAGCACCGGTGGCTGGGTGGGTCCATCGGCCCTCCAAGCCGGCAAGCCGTTGGTGCTCATCTCTAACTGGGCGCAGGAGTCCTGGATTAACGACTCGGGATTCTCCGAGGCAGCGGCTGATGCCATCTTTGCTGCTCTTGTGCGGTTGAATGAGCAGCAAGGTGGAAAGGTATTCGACTCACCTCTGCACTTCATCGGTCACAGTCGTGGTACGGTCGTTAATAGCGAGATCATTCAACGGCTCGGAACCTACTTCCTCGGTACTACAAATGACATCCACATGACGACGCTGGATCCGCATGACTTTGAGCAGCAGTCACTCAGTATGTTTCACTATGACGATTTCCATGATCCCAACGTGATACGGTGGGAGAACATTACTTACTTCGACAACTACTACCAGCGTGTCGCAAATATGACTTCCGGCACGCTCACGCCAAACGGCACTTCAGTTGCAGGTGCTGATATCGAACGCCGGTTTGACGGTCGTGCAGGTTTCACGTACGATGACAGAAAAGGCGGCACCCACGGTCGCGTCACCAACTGGTACACCGGCACTATTGATCTGGCTCTGCGCGAATTTGGCGATGATCGAATCTATCGAACCATAGGAGACCAGGAATTTAGCCGTTCCATATTGTTTTATCCTCTGGTTGATTACAATGAAGTGCCGTGGTACCTCGCATATGAAGGTGGCGATCCTGATCCTTTCAACTACCAAGATCCCGGAGCAATATGGGAGGGCATTGGCGAAGGTTGGTACTACTCAGCACTCGGCGGCGGTTATGGCACTCCGAGCGCACACGGTACATCAGTCGACGACGACAACACCGAACTCGACGGACCTGACACACCACCGCGTGAAAAGGCCGTTCCATCTGTCTTCAACGGCGACTTCGAATCGGGGACTCTGTACGACACTCACAGCTATTCGCGGTTCCCACCACTTAGCTACGCAATTCCCGGCTGGTCATACCACGGCGGCAAGGTCGGAGGTCTAATTTCAAGCGGGATAAGCAATCTGGAAGAATCGGACGGCAATCACTCATTGAAGCTTGGCTCCATCGATTTATTTGTCCAGAACAATCGAGCCACGCACAACCGGTTGTATATCCCCGGGGATGGAGAATATCTGAGGTTCGATATTCAGCTTCTGGAGCCAAGCGGCGACGATCTTCTCGAAGTCTTTATCGACACGGCTGCGGGTGTACGTTTCTCACTTGGGACGGTCGACATCTCCAGCGAAACACCAGGATTTGAAACCAGAGTTCTGGCAGTACCTACCGGCGCGCGGAATACTGTAGCAGCGTTTTCTTTCGAGTTGCAGGCACCCGGATGGTTCAACACTGTAGACAGCTCGATGCTTCTGGACAATATCTCCTTTGGCCCACCTGTGGTTGACATTGATACCGACTCGAACAATGACGGCTCAATCGATCCGGACAACACTCAATCCGGCAGTGACGACCACATTGAAGAAGAAGATCCTGGCAAGTTTGTAGGTGTCAATAAGGACGATGACGACGATAACGGAGTGCCTGATTTCAATGATGTGGGGCCAGGAAGTCCTCCGGAAGAGAATGACCTAACACAAGTTACACTTAGTTTCTATCCAAACCTCGCTGACCTGAGCGGTTACAAGGTTAATATCCAGATGACAGAGGGGGCGAATATCGTAAGACTCTGGACAGCCGCAGATAAAGTAGAAGAGATAGACTTATCAAATACGTTTATCATCGGGGGTAATCTCGCCCCGCCACAAGAGATGTATGTGGAAGGCAAGACACCAGGACCAGTCGTATTGGAAGTGTCCCTTGAAAGCCCAGATGGAACTACGAAGGTTAAGGATCGCATCAGGTTGCTCGTCGTCGAGCCGAGTATCCGCCAGCTCGAGTTCGATGGCAATCATGCCTTAGTCCAAGACAATGGTCAGCCGTATGACGGTTTGGATTGGTTGGATGCGAACAAAGATGGGGATGCTGAAGATGTCGCCGACCGTCGGTTCCCGATTGCGTACACGAGAGGCGACACGATGGAGGTCCACAATCTGACCTTTGAATTCGATACTGAGGTCCACAAGGGAGGCGCAAAGTTGCGAGGTGAGGCAGAAGGTTTTGACTACATTGCAGGTTCCCCTTCAAGCGTTGCATCTTTCAACACGACATTTGTAGGCGATAGCAACTTCGACATCGGCGGTGCAATCGTGACTGTCGCAAGTGCCACTGCGGCGGCCCTGTTGCCGAACACGATCCTGTTCTACGCTCCCCTCCTAGTCCACTGGGAACTCTCGCTTGACGGTGGAACGTCTTACATTCCAGCGGGATCCACAGATAACCGAGTATACGCTACGCTCGCGCCTCCCGACGCCGGGACGAAGACGAACTACGAGACATTGTTCGATATTGGCGCGCGCAACGCGATCGGAATGAGCAGTGCGAATGATGCGGTCGATGCCGTCTGGATGGACTTCCAAGGTCCGATTCCTGGTGTCAGACGCAAGGCCATGGACGGTTTTAACGTGCCTGATGGCAAAGAAATGAGTTATTGGCTTACTGGGCAAGGTGCGTGTACGGATCTTTCCGGGATGCTGAATCCAAACGGTAACAGCGACGGACGCTGCAGCGCGTGGGCGCAACTTTTCCATGAAGTTCTTGACGCCAATGGTATTGGCAGTTCGGAGATTTTGACAGTGACACCGAATACCTCGCTGTACCCATCTGCCGACACCCTTTTGATCAAAGAGTGGAAATTCGGCGAGCACATACACACAGGCGCGAATGGTGTTGGCGATACCACGCTGCTGGGAGACGATGAAGCGCTATTTCCCCGAGGAAGCGGTCAACCCAACCAGTCTTGTATCGGTACTGGTCCGAATGGAATTCTCGATAGTCAACCGGCATCCGACGACGGAGTATATTTCGATGGATTTGGGACTCCTTGGGTGCACACTGGGTCCGATGGCATACGACAGACTGCTGAGCTGGGCGACGATGTTCCGCTTTTCCCCATAGGTCAGGGAGCGCCTAATAGAGCATACATTGGGGTGGGCGATAACGGAGTCATAGATTCGGCGCCGGCAGTTGACGATACAGCCCAGGACGGCGTGTTTCCTGGAACTGATTTTCCCTACGTGATCGATTTCGATGCTGTTGACTTCGATATTGCCGATGGACAAGGAAATGACGATACACCCAGGGCCTTCAATCTCCACTTCATCGTGCGGTATGATGGTCAGCTATATGACCCATCCTACGGCAGTGGTCCCTTTTCGAGAGTGATGGACTACGAGGACAACGCAATTAGTGGTTTAGGTTCCGCCGGCCGTGCGAAGGAAAACGACCGATCGCTCCAGGAACTCGCATACTCGGCCGCGTCGTTTCTCATGCTTTCTACTACACGCCCCCAAGAAAATGCAGAAGAAGCATACGCAGAGCCGCAAGGTTTGCTCACCGTCTCCGCTTTGGAACATTTCGTACAGGAATCGGTTACTCGGATTCATACCGAGTGGGATTCCCTTACACCTGTGGTCTTCGATGATGTAGTTTTCAAGACGGCCGATCTACTTGGTAACACTGTGGCCCTAACGATTGATGACGAGATCTCGATTGACGAGGATGCGGCCGGCTACGGGTGGTTTGTCGATGAGACGCCGTGGGATGACGAAGAGTTCGCGAATGCGGTTTACAGTTGGGAACTGTACGCCGACGTTGACAGTCCGGCGGCGGGCAAGATTGACCTGTTGACAGTGCTCATGCACGAGATGGGCCATGTGTTGGGCTTGGCCGATGTGCCGGCGGGCATTGACCCGACTCGGTTGATGACGCGCGTTCTGCCGGCCGGTGTCCGCCGGCTACCTTCGCAGTTCGATTTGTTCCATCTGCCGGAGACGCAGGAACCTGCCGAGGACGAAGCATCGCCTGAGTACCAGACGACGCCCTCTGATGATTTTCTTCCTCCGGTCTACGAGTCCAGCGACGGTGGCGACATTGTTGACGCTGCCCAGCATCAAGACACATATGATCCTGAAGACCTGCACATTGGGATTACTAATGGCATGTTCTCAATCAGCGATATGACTGATCCTGGCTTGGGCTGGGCCGTCCATGGTGCTTGTGGTGTTGAGCACGGCCGGGCCGTGTTTGGGGAAGGTGGGCGGTACTTCAGCGGTATGTCGCAGACCTTTATTGTGCCTGACGGTGCACAGACGCTGCTCTTTACCATCGTCAGCGCCAAACTGGGTGCCAGTGAGGGCCACCCGCCGGACGCGTTTGAAGTCGCGTTGCTGAATGCCGAGACAATGACTTCTCTGGTCGGCACCGCTGACGGCTTGAACAATACCGATGCATTCTTGAACATCCAGCCTTCCGGCCAGACATACTTCGGCTCGCAGGTTCTCGTGCCGGACCTGGGTCCTTCCGGTGAGACTCTGTCGCTCGCGGGGCCGATCACAATTGAAGTCGATTTGACAGGAGTTCCTGCCGGCACGATTGCGACATTGTACTTCGACCTGCTCGGCTTCGGCGACAACGACAGTCAGGTTGTAATTGACAACGTCATGATTATTGGTGAAGGTCCCATCCCCCCGATTGCCTCGGATGACACTGCCGAAACAGGAATTGGCCAGCCGGTTGAGATCGACGTCCTTGCCAATGACGTTGATCTGGATGGTGTGATTGACCCGACGACCGTGGTCATTGTCGATGGCAGCGGTCCCGAGCATGGAACCGTTGACATTGACCCGATGAGCGGGGTAGTCACCTATGATCCTGAACCCGGCTTCGCCGGATCTGACAGTTTCCGCTATACGGTATGTGACAACGAAGGCTATGAATCCAACGTTGCGATAGTCAGCATACTCGTTAATCGATCGCCGGTGGCAATAGATGACACCTATACGACTGACGAAGATAGCCCCCTGCAGATAGATGCGATCCAGGGCGTTCTCAGCAATGACAGCGATCCAGATAACGATCCTCTTTCTGTTACGTTGTTGTCAGATGTCTCACATGGAACCTTGACACTAAACGACGACGGCTCATTTGAATACACACCTGATTTGAATTTCCACGGCGCCGACTCATTCACTTACGAAGTCAGCGACGGCAAGGGCGGCACCGATACGGCGACGGTTACATTTACTGTTGATCCAATAAACGATGCCCCGATTGCGGCGGACGATGACTACAGCACTGATGAGGATACGGCGCTCAACGTTGCAATGCCCGGAGTTATGGGCAATGACAGCGATGTGGATGGCGATCCCTTGACGGCGGTTCTGGACACTGATGTGAGCAACGGCACTCTTGCGTTGAATGCGGATGGATCATTCAGCTATAGTCCCAGTTCTAACTTCAGCGGCGTTGACAGCTTCACATATCATGCCAATGACGGTACTGCAGATTCTAACATTGTTGCGGTTACGCTCACGGTCAACCCGATTAACGATGCCCCTGTGGCCGATGATGACGCCTATGTTACCGACGAGGACACTCCGCTGGCAGTTGTCACTGCCGGTGTTCTTGGCAACGACAATGATGTAGAAAGCGATCCTCTGACGGTGGTACAGGACAGCGGTCCAGCCAATGGCACTTTGACGCTGAATGGCGACGGATCGTTCAGCTACACACCGAACGCCAACTTCAACGGGACTGATTCATTCACTTACCATGCCAACGACGGCTTGCTGGACTCGAATATCGCAACCGTAACGATCACGATCAATGCGGTGAACGATGCTCCTGTATCCAATGATGATTCGGCGACAACGCCCGAAGATACTACAGTTACGGTTAATGTCCTTGCCAACGATACTGATGTTGATGGGAATATTCTCAGTGTAACTTCTCTGAGCAATCCAGCAAACGGCGCGGCAGTGATTAATCCTGACGGCACGGTTACCTATTCGCCAGATGGCGATTTCAACGGCGTCGACAGCTTCACCTATACCGCCGTAGATGGTGATGGAGCCGGTGAAACGGCGACGGTTACGGTTACGGTCAATTCGGTGAACGATGCTCCGGAGGCCAACGATGACAGCCAGTCAGTTGCCGAAGGTGGGACGGTCAACGTTGACGTCGTGGCCAACGACGCTGACATCGATGGTACTATCAACGCGGCGACGCTCACGATCATCACTGCTCCGACCAATGGCAGTCTGGTGGTCAACGCCGACGGCACGGTTGACTACGCACACGACGGTTCGGAGACCACGGGCGATTCATTCACCTATACGGTCAATGACAACGAAGGAGCCGCCAGCAACGTGGCCACGGTGAGTATCTCCGTTACGCCGGTGAACGACGCTCCTGTCGCGGCAGATGACGCCTATGAAACCGATGAAGACACTCCGCTGACAGTTGCTACTCCCGGCGTCCTCGACAACGACAGTGATCCAGAGGGCGACGGTTTTACGGCATCACTGGTGAGCGACGTCAGCAATGGTACTCTGACGCTCAATGGCGATGGGTCGTTCAGCTACGCTCCGAATGCCGATTTCTACGGCGCCGACAGCTTCAGCTACCGCTCCACAGATGGTATGTTGTTCTCGGATGCTGCAACGGTGATGATTGCGGTTACTCCGGTTAATGACGCCCCGATGGCAGACGATGATACATACACGACAGATGAGGATACTCCGCTTACAGTCGCGGCTTCCGGCGTTCTTGGAAACGACAGCGACACAGACGGCGGTCCGCTGACGGTATCGCTCCTCAGCGGCTCCTCGGACGGCGTGTTGACCCTAAATTCCGATGGCTCATTTACCTATGTGCCAAACGCCGACTTCAATGGAACTGACAGCTTTACCTACACGGCAAGCGATGGCGAGTTCGATTCTGCTGAGGCTACCGTGACAATTACCGTCAATCCGGTCAATGATGCTCCGGTGGCGGCTGACGATGACTACAGCGTGAATGAGGACAACACGCTGACCGTGGTTGCCCCAGGTGTGTTGGCCAACGATAGCGATGTGGATGGGGACGTCCTCGAAGCGGTCCTTGTGGAAGAGTCGGCTCATGGCACAGTGAGCCTGGACGAGGATGGGTCGTTCAGCTACACCCCCCATCAGGACTACTTCGGGCTCGATAGCTTCAGGTATATCATCTCTGACGGCCAGGGCGGCACTGATACTGCGACGGTGGCGGTTAATATCAACGAGATTGTCGACCTGCCACAAATTGAAACTGACCATACCAGCGTTACCGTCAGCGAAGGTGATCCAGCCACCAACACAGGCACCTTCGCGGACGTTGACCAGGGCGATGTAGTAGAGATCACGACTTCGATCGGCACGATCACCCAGATCGGATCTCAGAGCGGCACCTGGACCTGGTCCCTTGCCACCACTGACGGTCCGGAGCAGAGTCAGACCGTCACTATTACTGCCACTGACAGTGCGGGGCTTTCAACCGAGGCCGCCTTCGACTTGGCTGTCAACAATGTCGCCCCAACCGTTAATGCAGGCCTTGACGCCACTATCGACGAGGGCACTACTTTTACTGGCTCTGGCTTCTTTACTGACCCAGGAGCGGATACCTGGACAGCCACGGTTGATTATGATGACGGCGCAGGCGCCCAGCCATTGGCCCTGACTGGAATGACCTTCAATCTCAACCATGACTATTCAGATCATGGGATATACGCGATAATCGTCACAATAACCGACAAAGACGGTGGTATCGGTCAAGACACGCTGATCGTGACCGTCAATGACCTTGGCCCCACAGCCGTTCTGACGGGCGACACAACACTCAATGAAGGCCAATCCGGATCCTTTGACGCCAGCGGCTCTTCCTCAAGTCCCGACGAGATCACCCTGTACGAATGGGACTGGAACTTTAACGGTTCGACCTTCAATGCCTCCGATGATAGTGGAGTGACCCAATCGCACACGTGGCTGATCAATGGGACCTACATCGTTGCCGTCCGCGTCACCGATGAGGATGGCTCCACGGATATGGCGGTCCTGACTGTTACGGTTATTCCCATACCGGTGCCCGAGATCGACGTCCAAGGTAATGGCAACTCGATCACTGATGGCGATATGACACCCAGTATGACAGATCATACTGGTTTCGGCACGGTAGACGTAGGTGATAGTGTGGTGCGCACCTTCACCATTGTTAACACCGGTTCCAGAGCCCTGGAGCTTATGGGTACGCCTCCAGTCTCCATCAATGGCAGCCATGCCTCGGACTTTGCAGTCACTTTGCAGGCTGTGACATCAATCTCCGCCGGGGAGCAGACTACCTTCCAGATTTCTTTCAGTCCAAGTGCCGCCGGGCAGCGTAGTGCAGTGATCACCCTTGCCAACAATGATGGGGATGAGAATCCCTACGACTTTGCGATTGCCGGTGCAGGCCTTATCCCCGATACCCAGGCCCCGGTAGTCACGGTGGATACACTCCAAACCAATGATGCCACCCCGGACCTGACTGGAACCGTGGATGATCCTAGCGCAAGCGTAGTCGTAACCGTCAATGGCCAGACCTATGACGGCACGAATAATACTGACGGCACCTGGTATCTGCCCGGCACGGCCTTTGCCGAGTCCCTGCCGGACGATATCTATAATGTATCCGTGGCGGCCACAGATCCAGCCGGGAATGTCGGCACCGACAACACGACCAATGAGTTGAGCATCGATACGATCGCCCCGGTGGTCACTGTCGATGCCCAGACGACCACCGCGAGCAGTCCGGCCCTGACCGGTACTGTGGACGATCAGGACGCGCTAATCACAGTTAGCCTAAATGGCAATACCTATGATGCGATCACCCACAATGACGGTACCTGGAGCTTGGCTGCCGGGACTATCAGTCCGGCCCTGGCAGTGGGGACCTATGATGTGCAGGTCATGGCAACAGATACTGTGGGCAATGTGGGCATGGATGAAACAGTCAATGAACTCACCATTGAATCCGCAGGGCAGGAACCCCAGCTCGCCAGTGATCTGGTGACCATGCAGGCCTCCGGATTACGCTATAACCGTCGTACAGGCGTGATGAGCAGCTACATCACCATCACCAACACCTCAAGTCGAGTCATCAGTGGTGATGTGCATTTCGTGATCAATAGCCTGAGTGATCCCAATGTTAGTTTAGTCGGCGGTGACGGCACCACTGGTGTAGGCCAGACCTATTTCGACCTGACACCCTACCTCAACGACGGGCGCTTCGACCCCGGCGAGAGTGTCACCATCCGCCTGGACTTCTACAACCCACTGCGACGCCGCTTCACCTTTGAATGGGACATATGGGGTAGGATCGGTTAGTGTGTGCTCGTTAAGGGAAGATAGAGGCTATGGGTCCGGTTGAATCCGTTCAGTTGAATGATTACATCAACGTCAGCATGATCGCATGCTGTACGACCGTCGCGGTGGTTTGATGTTCCTGGACGTGACCGTTACCAACACCTCGGCTCAAATGATTAGTGGCCCGCTGCAGTTAGTCTTGGACGGAATCAGTTCACCAGACGTTACTCTGGCGAACTCAGATGGTCAGACCAGCGATGGCAAGGACTGTTTGGACCTTACCGATGAGACTGATGATGGCTCTCTGGATCCGGGTGAGAGTGTTGTGGTGAGACTGTATTTCGTCAATCCATTCAGGAGGCGATTCACTTTCGAACTGGGAGTCTGGGGAGTATTGTCCTGATGAACGATTATGAGTGAACCAGATGGCTGTCCATTTCTCAAGCCATCAGATACAAGACTCGTTCATTCAACCGCAGGGCACTGAGTTATCTTCACGGCATTTTCATCCATAAACTCAAATCCGTTGCGCACCGCTCGATTTGGGTATCACTATATTAGACTAACCCGAACCTACGATTTGCAACAGAATTTGCAACAGAAGCGCACGTCTGGCGCTCGACACCTGGGGTGTTCTTGCCTTTAGCCGAGGGCAAGGGGAAACGGTAACGCCAACCCGAAAGAAGCCTAAGGCAAAGATGCGTGCGTAGCCTGTCCCGAGCTTGCCCGAGGGAAACAGCAAGCGGATCAGGCTCAGATACGATGGGACGAGCTGGCAACACACAGCGAAGTACTCTATCCGTTGTTGTGCGTATCTGGGTATATCCGACAGTCGTGCATCGAAAGTCGCCGGGATTACCCCGGGAGATCCGTTGCGTGTCCTATTTAGGACTGAGCGAACCGCAAGGCGAGCCCATCGCGTAACGGAAGTCAGCAGAGGGCATAGTAGAACACAAAACGCCCAATGTATGGACGAGATATTGTGGCACCGCCGCGAAAGCAGGCGGCTAACAGAGAAAACAAACATCGTCCTGTAGCCTTGGTAACGGATGTGTTTGAAGGCCCGAACGGTCCCCAGCCGAATGGTCTGGGTAAATGAGAGTGGTTAGTAGGAGTTTCAGTCTTATGGACATAACGCAGGAGTTTCTGAAATGTCTGTAGCGTCTTGATTCTCCAAACGCCCGACAGAACAGGTACACCTTTTGGATATTATCCAAGAGCGAGTCAACATGAAGACGGTAACAAGTTGTGTCAAATGAGACATTATTGCATTAGATGTATGCTTGCTTGAAGTCGCTTGGATTGTCAGAACTCAGTTCCTGCTCTGCCTTGATCAGCCGAACCGCCGGATGCGGACCCGCACGTCCGGTGGTGTGGGAGGGGGCCTCAGCGATGGGGCTCCCTATCCGGCCTCTTCCCTTCTCTGGCTATTCACGCTTCCGCCCTAGTCGCAATGTGGTTTCAGAGAGTTGCACCTTACGCTCCCTGGTGGAACCTGACGTTTGCCAAAAGTGTTTGCCCATGATCACCTTGCCCGAGTTGTGAAGCCAGATGAGATCAGGGACATTTCCTTCACGAAAAACGTCTGTCATATAGCGCTCGCCGTCGGAGGTTAGAATGATGGCACGTCGCCACGTCATTGGTTTTAGTGGCTTACCTGGTCTCTTGCCCTGCAACGAAAGGACATGAGATCGCATATCTCCCCGTAAGTGACTGAATAAGCAGAGCGCTAGCGAGTTATGACTACCGAAGCCATCAATCACGTTGACAGTCATCTTGTCTTCGACATAATCCTTATCAACAAACTGATTGTCCAATTCAGGCAACCGTTGCACGCCATCGAGGACATTCCAAGTGGACTTGTCGCTATGAGTACGAAAGAATGCCTCTGAGGACGCTCCATTCGGCCCATCCCCGGTTGTTGCGTAGACACAGTTTCCCCTCTTGAGCATCGCAAAGCCTGAGATTGCGGGTGTGACATGCTCTGGGTTTGGGGGTTGCTTTAGGCCAACAAGCCAAAACGGGCTTGGTTCTACAGCGGTGGCGCCTTCGCGCCTCAGTCGGAAGCCGGCGAAGTCGTCCTCTGCCTTTGCTATGGAGAGGTAGGATGTCTCTTTTAGGTGGAGATCGAATGGCAATACCAATCCCCTCAGGGAGATGCCCGCAAAGTGGTCCCGATCCCCACTCTCTGCATGTCGCACATAGAGCGGTTTGACTACTTGAGTCTCTGTCCAGTTGAACGGCACACAGAGTTCCTTCCTCCGATCAGGGATTCTCTCCACATAATCACCTGTTTCCATATCAACCGCCTGCAATGGGCGTCTCTGGAAACGATTTTCTTGGGGCGTATCGAATACGGCAACTCGCTGGTCCCGAGAGAAATAATTGAGATCCCACCCGACAGGAAAACGAATGATCCTTCCGGATTTCAGACTTATCCAAAAATAGATAGGACGATTCCCATCCCGTGGCCAAGTATCACTGTCACCACCTGCTATCATCAAGAGGGCCGCACCAGCATGTCGAACGATGACATGCGACTGTATGCCCGGAGTGTTATTTCCCGGAATACTAAGCCTTGGAATCTTGAACTCGGATACTTTGCCGCTATGTGCATCAATGGCAAAAGGACTGGTTTTCGTTGACTGCAGGAACAGCCAGATCCTTTCGCCTGTGCTTGCACAGGCGACAATCTCAGAATTTGCTAGGATTGATGCCTTCGTCAATTCCCTTGGATCGGTAGTTCCAGTCACCGAAAGAGAGAACAAAGCATCTCCGCGCCGGAGAATAATATCGTCTTGGTCATCACTGAGAAAGACATCATCCCATACACCAATGTCTCGCTGTTCTGTCAATTCGCAGTCGCGCAATGGCGGAGCAGTAGCCGATTGCACCGATCTCGCACTTGGCGGCGCCGCAACTGCCAGGACAATCACAAATAGCATTGCAGGTTTAGTTTTCATCTTTTGGCCCAGCAATGTTTATATGGTTCCGTATAAGAACCCAAACAACGCTGGTTTTGCAGCATAAGAACCCAGCGAGTAAATCGTAATTCAGCCGTTAACCACTGTCTATCAAAAAGATACAGAAATCTCTGCGACTTGTCCAGGCGTCTTATGCAGATCCGTATAAGACACCTTTCCAGGGCTGCTCCTGAGAGCAGGCCCAAATGCAGCGCAACATCCATGATGAAACGACATATATCCCTCTTTGGCTCAAGAGTTTATGCCGGGATGAGTTTTTGCACCCTACGTGTTAAAGTGGTCTATAGGGTTGATCGCCTCCCTTTTGTCCGAGCCCCTGAAAAGGGGTTTTTGCAACATTGTTTTAGGCGTGGCGATGGCATTCCTTGCAAATATTTCCGGGATATGGTAATTGACAAGTATAAACCATTTATTCACAATCCTTTGCAGACAGGGCACACGGATCAAATCTCCGTGTGTGCGCGGTTCAACTCCACACCTACCAATTTTTGTAACGTGTTGACTGCCAAGCAGGTATGCTCCACATCCTTTTCCGGCCAGAGGGCTGAAATCACCACTGCAACACTTTTGCAACAGATTCTTGCATAACCCGCGGGCAGTTGCCTGCCTTGCACGATCGACCAGATCATCATGGACACGAAGGTAATACTTGTGCGTTGTCTTGAAATCGGCATGGCCTGCAAGCTTCATTACATCATATTCCCTCATGCCTTCCTTAAACCAGTTACAGATCGCGGTTCTTCTAAGATCGTCGAACTGACCTTCTTTGACACTTGCCCTCCGTAGAATCTTACGAAAATCTGGACAGAAGTTGTTGACCACCTTTAATCGAGAGTCCGAATAGGTCCACTTGCCCTTGGCACGAAGCTCATGCTGAATGTAATCGTACCTAACAGGCGGAACAAATACATACGGATGGCCTTCAGGTTGTCTGCTCTGGTGATCAACCAGAAGCTGGGTAAGTCCATCGGTCAAAGGGAGCGTTCTGCAATCAGTATCTTTGATCAGCCATTCCCAAGTCTGAGCGGTGCTCGCTTTCGGGGAGACTTCTATCGTCTGTTCTTCGAAATCGATATCTCCCCATGTGCAATTCAGGAGTTCTCCTCGCCTCAGAGCAGTCGAGAGGGCAACAACAATGAACAAGTCCCACCTCAAACGTCTCTGCTCATTGGACTTTTTGGTGAAGTCTTGAGCTGCTTTCAGGATGCGTTCACATTCACTGTCGCGGTAGATATTGATCTCGCTCTTGGGACACTTTGGCCTCTTGATACATTTGAGGGGATTCTCACCAAGCTGCTTACGTGCAACAGCGGTGTTGAAAACGCACTTAATCTCAGTAAGCTTCTTGGCAACTGTTGCCGGGCTGTTACCTTTATCCAGGCAGCGCTGACGATAGAACTCAGCGTCCTTCAGACAGACTTTCCGGTAATCAATGTTGCCGATCACTCTGATGAAATCCTCCATCGCTGACCTGTACTCCCTGCGAGTGCTTTCTCGAATTTGGTCACCGGTTCTTCTCAAGCTGTCCTCCACAAAATTCCTGAGATTCATAGAGTCTGGCTCAACAACACCCATAACCAACCTACGTTCAAACTGTGCCCGTTGACGTTCCGCCTTGCGGCGATCTGCATGACCCAAGGACTTTTGCCTTCTTCTTCCCTGCTCGTCCGTGTAGAGCAAGTAATACGTGAACCTCTTGCCATCATATGATGGTCTTTCCCAAAGCTTTGCCAGTTCTTTCATTTTTGACCTCCTTTCTGATGCTGGCTTGGCCCAGGTTAATCCGCGGACCATTATAGCCAGACATCAGGTCGATGCCACACAATTCATTTGCCATTAGTGGTTTGCCTCTCAATCCATTCGAGAATTGCGTTTAACGGATAGAGCGTCTTGTTGCAGAGGCGAATCCTCGGCAGGTGCCCACACCTCTTCAAATGGTCTATGACATTATGCTGGTCTTTGGCTGCGCTGATTTCCGGTATGCGTAAGAATCGAACCAGTTCATCTTGTGTCATCAACTGTGGAACTGGCTGCCAAGCGTCCGCTCGCTCAGGCATTGTGGCGGTCAGTCCCCACATTGTATGGTTACGGTATTCAATCATGAACTTGTACCTCCTCTCTGCTACACGGCCGACTATCCCATTCAAGGGAAACATCCAGGTTCACACAGCACTCATCAAGTCTTGGAAAACTCCAAACACAATAGAACCCGATAGATTCCCGTAAACGCAACCGCCAAAAGTGCAAATGAAAGTCTGGGTCTCCTCGGGAAATGTGCCCCGAATGTCACGTTCTTTTTGAAAAATCCGACAAAAAAATGCTCGATGTGCGTTTTTGGGGGCGATAGGGGTGATTTAGTTTCAAAGAATAAGTGGTTTTTCGCTTGACTACTTTACCCATTTAGCCTATACTAACGATGGTTTTGTGTTGCTGGCTGGTCTAATTGGATGTAAGCAGCCTTTTTGAGAAAGAGTGAACATCCGCCGGCATCGATTGGTTTTGCAACGGACGCATGCCTGTATCAGTCCCCAACCGGAGTGGGTGTTTTCGTGTATCTGGTTCTGCGATCATTGCTGTGCGCGATGGCAGCAAAACGGGGAATTGTAGAATCAGTGCGATGAGTGCTTGACGGATTTCCGGCAAGTTAAAGGGGCAAAACAGTGCGTTTTTTGGAGGAGTTGATGATGATGAACAGAGCTATGAATGCAAATAGCGTCTGGATCCTTTAATAACAAGGACTTACGTGCGTTACATCTTTTATACATGATCATTTCTGTTACCTTAATGACCCTCTTGTCACTAACTATTTCATTTCTCTTGTATTGAGATGGATTTT
>JADHXR010000235.1 GCA_016782865.1 Phycisphaerae bacterium | reverse complement strand
CTATGGGATTTGGCGTGTTAACGTTGGTGGTAAAGCACAGATAAGGCTTGTGGAAATACATCTGTGGCGAGGTTACACTGAAATTCGTCGCCGGCAGGGCATCCAGGTCGCACATTTGAGGATCATGATCGCCCCGGAAGACATAGAGTTCATCTGCAACAGTTAGTGCGGTCATATACATGCGCAGACCTACAAACCGTGCACGAGTCCGCAGATTTCCGAACCTGAAACGGTGCACCCACGCCCTACCCTCATATTTCGGTACACCGAAGCGGCTTTCATCCATCTCGCGAAAAGTCGAGTATTCGCCGGCCAGTCTGTAGATATGCCCGTCATCGCTGAGAAGCAACTCCATCCACACCGGTGTGCATATTCCGGCTTGCGGAGAACCGCCCTGGATTCGGATTGCCACTTCGTCTATTGGGTGGATCTTTCCCAGATCCAGTGCCAGATTGCATCGATTTGCGTAGCTCCATCCCACGCACTTGCTGTCGAACCACAAATGCCCGCGTGGTTGATCTGAAAGCACGCCATCTGTGAGATCCGTCGAATCTGTGTTATTCTTTGCAGTGAGTCCATAGGCTGGCAGCGGTGCATACCGAACCGGTCTTCCCAGGGCCAGGTTTATCTGCGGATCAGTATCGCGCGAGTCACTGTGCGCCATATTGCAGCAAAGGAGTGTTATTAGTATCGCAGCGGACAAATAACACATCATTCTCCTTTCACTCCATTCCTGATCGCTATCATCTGCCTCATGCCAAGCTCCTTGATGAGGCCGGTCTTCGGATCAAAGGGCCAATCGAGGGTGCATACTCCACCCTGACTGTTGCACGTGTTGATCCAGTCGATCAACTCCTGATCGCTGTACTGGTTGGCGTCTCCCTGGCCGTGATAGACGTTTCCGCAATAGATCTTGCCATGCCATAAGATGCCCTCCTGGGCCGGCATGTTCTTAGGCGTCATTTGCGTGAGGTCCTGCTTCGTGTAGGAATCGCCACTTGTGAAATCATCAACGCCGCGGCACAGGCACGCTTGCCGGTTGCGTCCCCAACTGAACGCGATCACGTTCCGGGGATTGGCCGAATGCACGACCGATTTGATCTCCCACCAGTCGTGCGGCTGCTCTCGGTACGAATTGGGCATGACCCCGTCAAACCACCAGCCCGCCGCTTTGTCTTTGTACCGGTTGACATATTCGGTGAGCACTTCAATTCGGCGCTTGCGGCACTCGGCCGACGGTGGGGTCGCTGCGTTGCCGTCGTCCATCAGCCCTGCCAGCGATTTGGGATCCTTCATGTAACCGTTCAAACCCGCGTAATAGCAGATGAGCTTCACACCGCGGGCGCCCAGCGCATCGGCAAGTTCCCCGATCAGGTCTCGTCGGGAACACTTCTGGCCCGGTGCGTACTCGGCATACTTGTTGAACGTCTTATTGGGAGCGCACGGCCAGCCGAAATAGTGGTCGTCGATACAGAACAGCACCCAGCCGACCTGTCCTTCGGCCATTTGGTCAGCGAATCCTTCGACGTCAAATCCGTCCACAAAGCGATTCCAGCCTTCCGCAGTCATGGCTGAGACCGGAGGAAACTTCAATTTCGGGTCTGACACAGCCGCGCCGTGCGAGTAGCCAAGCAGGATGCGGTGTTGATAGTGCATGAAAATCCCGTATTTGCCCTCAGTCATCCAACTTGTGTCGCCGGTGCCCGCCAAAGCTCCTGGCGAAAGCCAGAATAACATCACTGATCTCAAGATTAGTCGCTGCTTTGTCATGAGAACTGCTCCGAAGATAATTGACGTGGAAGGATGATTTATTGCGTCACGGCAGTTCATCCCCGCCGATAAGTGCTGCGCCGTTGCTTATCCAGTCATATCGCGCGGGTTGTCCACCTCCTCGACGGTTCCGGTTTCTCCAGAAGCGGATAAGGTCCATGTTGTTGGCGGTACTGGTTCTTCGCGTGGCGACGATCATGGCCGGCTCCGCGCCGGCGCTCTTTACGATACTGGTTTGATACGGCAGGTAATACTCAAGGCCTTTCGGTGCCGGCTGGTTGTGACCGCCCTCGCGGCTGACGATCATGCTTATTCCGCTGGCCGGTGCGCTTGGGTGTTTTAGTCCCGAGGGATCGGCGGCGTTTACGACTGCTCCGTACTTGGCATAACGTAGGGCAAGCAGGTTGCGTTGTTTCCTCAGTACGGCGCGGTCAGGGGACACGTCCGATTCGTAGCTGATGTGAAAATGCAGATACATGCCACGATTTGCCGCGAGGTCTCCGATTTCCACCCAGTTCGCGTCGTCGCCAACCGTTACGATCGACGGCACGCCCTTCAAGCTGAACCAAAGCGACTCGGCGCTCTGGCCGGGTTGAAACACCTGCGCGCGGTTTGCCGCCAACTGCGCGTAGCGTGTCTTCACGCTGCCGTCGTCGCTGATAACGACAGCACAGTTGTATCGTGCGTCACCGGCAACGGCCGGCGTTCCCACGACTACGTAGACCTCACGAAGCTTCGCCTCCGCGCGAATTTCATCCAGTGCGTCATTCAGAGCGTCTTGAGTTGCCGCTTGAATATCTTCGGCGCAATTTCCGGTTACGGCCAACTCGGGGAACACGACGATGTCGGCCTTTTGTTGGGCCGCGCGGCTGATCTGGCGGCGGATTCGCTGCACGTTCTCATTCATGTCCCGCGAGCAGGCCATCTGTGCCGCGGCGATCTTGACGTCACAAACTCTGGAGGCTAATGGATTGACGTCCGAGCGCGAACCAACTGAGCCCTCGACCAGTAACGATCTGCCCTGCTCCCAGAACGGCTTGAAGAGCGGATGGTTGAGCCGCTGGAGCGCCGCCGCGCGAGACGCCAGGTCCGCGTCGATTTCCTCGACGATTATCGTGCCCTTCTCGTAGGTGAGTGCGGCCAGCACAGATCCATCCGGTCGGATGATCGCACTGCCGCCTCTTCATGGGCTGCGCCCCATAAAGTCCGTGTCCTCATGGACCGGATTGCTGACGATTACCCAGGCTCCTGTTCGGGCGGCCCACGGCCGGTAGCGAATCAAGGGCAGTTCGCTGCCACCGTCGTCACCACCGTGGCCATCATAGTCAAAGGGCATAATTCTGAAGGAGGCACGTTGGACCATTCTGCCTTGGTCTTTTCTCTTCCTGGTAACGATACGGGTCTGGGGCGGCGTTCACGCCGTCCCTAGAAGCCGCATGTTCGGCCTTACATATCTGTGATTAGCCAAGCATTATGGTCTTGCTTTAGGCTGATGATATCATACTCTCTCTTGCCATCTACAAATGTATAGTGCACTTTGAATTTAGCTTTGTTGTCAGAGCGTGCCAAGGAGGTTACTGTATATTTCTCTAGCTCCTGAAGTTTCGCGTGGCCTTCTGCGAAAAATTCATGAAAACCGCCCTGTGTATCGAGTTCTTCTAAAAAGCTAGAATGACACAGTGATCTTGCAGTCTCCATTTTATTTGTTTTAGCAGATTCAAGAAGACTATCAATCGCAGCTTCTGGTGTGGAATTGATTTTGGATGTAAGTGACTGCGATGAGCACCCATGTACAAGTGCAATAAAAGCTAAGATTGCTACTGATTTCCATAAATTCATTCTGGACTCCTTTCAAATAGACTTTCGGTTGATGGTTAGATATGCGTATTTAGTCGAAAGGCATCTCAGAATATTTCAGTTATAATGATAAAATTGTGTGTGCCGAACGCTAGGGATAAGGGCCGGAGGTACGACGTGCCTCTTGATCCCTTCGTTCTGTGTCTTTTGGTTAGAAGTATTTCTCTACTAATTGAATAGATTCTTCAGCTTCCTCGACTGTCCCAAAGCCCATTGAGACTATATCGCAGGGCTTTCCATTTTCAGCAACGAACTGGAGTGCCTCATCTGGCGGTATTCTGCCGGCACCAAGAGTTTTAATCAGGATAAATGGCTTAGGTGTCTCTTGGACGGTCTTAATCCTATCCTGTACAGTTTCTGTTCCTTCGTAACCAGGATAGACAAAGCCAGACAGGTTCAATGGGAATAGATATGTGTCGACTCCATAATTATGTCTTTCACATAGCTCCACAGTCTCAACTTGATGGGTTGAGATTGCAGCAAGGAGGCCAGCGTTGTGAATCCTATCGATAAGTCGGGCAAGCCCACCGATAGAATAATTTTTCCTGGGGCGGTCAACATATTGGGCGTGGACAACGCATACATCAGCTTTATTGTCGATTAAGAATGAAAGCTTTTGTTGGTGGCTTTTAATCTCAGAAGTTTCATCGATTCGAGTGCTACCAACAAAACGGATGGATTCAGACGTCTTGCTTCTAAGTTGAGTTAGGATAGTGAGAATTCGCTCGTTCGCACAAGATTCTAAAGTATTAAGCCCTAGATCCAGACAATGCTGTATCACTTGTTCTACTGCCTGATCACTAAAACGAGTGGAGTACTCTGCGTCACGTGCCTCGCTGAAATGGGAATGTCCATAAAAAGGATTGGACCCGCAAATCACTTTGCTAAAGCTGAGATTTCCGATCTTGACTTGTTTCATTTGCTCTCGATTCCTTGATACAGAACAATGTATATACGGTTCCGCATAAGAACCCAAACAACGCTGGTTTTGCAGCATAAGAACCCAGCGACTAAATCGTGATCCAACCGTTAACCAGTCCCATATACACTTCACTGAAACACTTGCACGCCCTTGAACATCTCGTATATCATCATAGCACACTCAGAGCCGATTTAAAGCGCAATCTCTGAGATTAAGCCCTATGATGCCCATCGGAGGCAGATCGTCCATTCTACGCCCGCAGAACACCTCTGAGGGCTACTCTGGGAGATTGTGCTGGGGTCGGATTGAAACCCGGATTATCGTAGCTCTGCGAAACTGACGTTGGGCTTGTTCGTTATCCCGAAACAGGCTTACAGTACGGCTAGGGTTGTTCTCACCTTGATCTGCCCTGATGCAGGGCTTATAATTGTTTTATGGTTGAAAAATGAAAATTCCTGTCAGTTAAATTCCATGATCAGATCATCGATTTCCATTCGTCCCCGCGCCTCGACGTGCATGTCCATCAGCAAAATGTTGGCGTGCCCTTCCGGATGGGGCGTGCCATGGCGCCAGCCCACGTCGTAATACAATTCTTGTCCAACTTTGCGCGGCTGCAAATATGTAATCGCCGGATGATTGAGTTCGTAGGAAAGATCGGCGATCAACAGGGTCGTGGTGGATTTCGCCACGGTGCTGAGTTTGGCGGTCTTTGCGGAGGGAAAGCCCCCGCCTGACACGGGAAAGTTCAGGGAGGTGTATTGGTTCATGCCATAACTGATCTTCCACGGATTTCCGGTTCCGGGATAGTCCACGTTGCTCCGGTAATGGTTCTCTTTCAGACGCGTGGGGCAACGAAACACATTCTTGGCGAAATCACTGTTCTTGGTGTTTTGGTCGGCGTTAAATCGGTCCTTTAACACATAGGGGATGAGCAGGGTTTGAAAGTTATTGGTGTTGGCATTGTGACTCACCCCCCAAGCATACGGGAGGCGATCACCATTGTCTTCTGCATACAGCATGGTGGCTAATCCCATTTGCCGCAGGTTGTTTTTGCAGACCGTGGACTTGGCTTGTCGTCTGGCTTTGGACAGGGCTGGCAAGAGCAGTCCCGCTAGAATTGCGATGATCGAAATCACCACCAGCAACTCGACTAGCGTGAAGGCTTGCCGAAACCGAATCGGCAGACAGGAACCGGATTGATTGATAGGAGTTATGTCAAAATATCCCAAAAGACAACCTTCTTAGAACGACTAAATCCTGTTTATTCGGATGATTACTGTCCATCAGGGCGTTGGTGCATGAATCAATACCTGTCTTGACAGCCGATCATCCATTCATCACATTATAAGCTTGTGAAACCCTGATTTCAATGGAGATCCTACTATGTTCGAGCCGCATAAGGTAGCCTATAGGCATCCAAGATACAAAACAGCATATCGTGTCAAGAAGATCATTGGATGGATCGCAGCCCTTCCCAAAAGTGACGAGTTCTCGTTCACAAAAGTCCAAGATGTCGTGACGAATTGCAGGGATACGAATCGTCACAGGAACAAACTCGTATTGTCGTTTTTTGGACGAAGTAGATAGAAGCCAGCAAACATAAGAAGGACTAAGATCGCCAATTTTGCTATGTCGGCCAACCATTTTTTCATTCTTCCGCCCCTTCATAGAAACTTTTCGCTTTGATCTAACAGACTCACCATTCCCCAGCCGGAAGAAATCAGCGATACAAATCCAAGCAGTCTCACGGCTATCATTGTACTTGTCTTGTTGGTGACAGACAAGAAAGATACGGTGCCTGGTTAAGTCAAAGCGTCAAAAAGGCCCCTGCACCTGGGTGTTGGGTTGCAGGACACAGGGGCTCAAGAAAGTGGCGAGTAACCCTCCTCGCCACAACATATATTATACCCACGTGCGTCGGCTACTCAAAGTTTTTTTTGATAAATACGTATTCTTGAAAATGGCCCCTGCGTAGCGTAGGGAGAGGAAAAAGCGAGATATCCGCAGGGGCTTAGAGGCACAGTTGATATATTGATTATATCGTGTTCGGCCAATCCAGATCAAGGCCAAA
>JADHXR010000108.1 GCA_016782865.1 Phycisphaerae bacterium | reverse complement strand
AGCATCTGGTCAATCTGTTGGGTGGAAAGTGTGTATTTGTCGACAGCTATCCGGATTTTGAGCTGCCCGTTCACCGGATCGCCGAGGCGATCACGGACAAAACGAAAATGATAATCCTCAATTCGCCCTGCAATCCGACCGGAAAGGTCTATTCGCAGCAGCAGGTGCGGGCGATGGCCGAGATTGCCGGCGAAAAAGACATTCTCGTCATGACCGACGAGATTTACGAGAAGTTCTGTTATGACGGCGAGTGTCCGAGCATTGCGAAATACTACGAGAAGAGCCTTGTTATGCAGGGTTTCAGCAAATCTCATGCGATGACCGGCTGGCGCCTGGGTTACGTCGCGGCTCACGAATGTCTTAAGGATGTTATCGAAGAGATGACCAAGATACAACAATATACGTTTGTCTGTGCGCCCACGCCTTTTCAGCAGGCGGCTTTGGCGGCTTTGGACTATGACGTCAGCGACCTGGTCGATGCGTACAGGAAGAAACGCGACCTGCTCTGTGAAGGCTTGGCTAACAAGTTCGAGCTTGTCAAGCCGGGCGGGGCGTTTTACGCCTTTGTCAAAGCGCCTGGCGATGAGGGGGCGACAAAGTTCGTCGAAAGGGCGATCGCGAGCAACGTGCTGATCATACCGGGCAACGTGTTCAGCGAAAAAGACACGCATTTCAGGATAAGCTACGCGACCAGCGACGAAAAAATCCGACAGGGGGTGGAAATTCTCCGCAGCCTGATATAGACTCAATGGGTTTGGGATCTTTTACCGACGTTTTTAGCTTGACCGCTTGAGTTGGAACGACTACAACTACCGTGCAGTTGCACGCAAGCACAAATAGCACAAGGACATACGAGTTGACGATTGACAAGTATATAAGACGCTGTCTTTTCACGGAGTCGGCATGGTCAAGGACATGATCTTCGGGACAGTGGGGGGGTTGGGCCTGTTTTTGTTCGGCATGGGTCTGATGTCGGACGGTCTAAAGAAGGTCGCCGGGCAGAAACTCAAGAGTCTTCTCGAAGCGCTGACGAAACATCGCGTCATGGCGGTTGTCGTCGGTGCGCTGACGACCGCCTTGATTCAGTCGAGTTCCGCGACCACCGTTATGACGGTCGGATTCGTAAACGCCGGCCTCTTGACCTTGAAACAGGCGCTATGTGTTGTTCTTGGCGCCAATATCGGTACGACAATCACCGCGGGGCTTGTTTCGGTACTGGCTGTTTTCAAGATCACCAACTATGCGCTGCCTGCCGTAGGCGTAGGGTTCCTTTTGACTGTCCTCGGAAAAACGCACAAGACCAAAAGCGTCGGCGAGATACTGATAGGTTTCGGTATGTTGTTTCTAGGCATACATTTTATGAAGGACGCATTCGGCCCACTTAAGGATCATGCAGATGTTCAGCAAGCACTCATATATCTCGGGCGAAATCCGCTCCTGGGGGTTCTGGCCGGGACGGTCATAACCATGTTGCTGCAGAGCAGCTCTGCCTCGATTGCAATGATTCAGATTCTGGCTGCCGGAGGCGCCTTCGGGGCTGACTGGCCTTTGGTGCTGACTGTTACGATACCGTTCATTCTGGGTGACAATATCGGCACTACAATCACCGCTCAATTGGCAGCGCTGCGAGCCTCGCGGAACGGCAAGCGGGCGGCGATGGGGCATACTATGTTCAATGTATTCGGCGTCATGTATATGCTTATTCCCGTGTGGCTCGGGTGGTATAGCAAAGTGGTTGTGTGGATCACACCCGGGCAACTGGATCAGGGGACGATCATGAGGCACATATTCTTTGCCCACCTTGTGTTCAACGTCTTCAATACGATCGTGTTCATACCTCTTATCAGCGTGTTGGCCGCTGCGGTCGTGAAGATCGTACCGGTAACCGAAGCCGAGATTGCCAGCAGGCCGGTGGCGCTTGAAAAGCACCTGCTCAATACGCCCGTAATAGCTTTGGAGCAGGCCAAACGTGAAATCGTTCGCATGGCGAGGTCGGCCAAGGAAGCCATGACACGCTCCATTAACGGGATCGTCAATAACGACAGGAAAGAACTGGGATCGGTCGGAGAGATTGAAGATTTCATCGACATGTTGCAGCTTGAAATCACATCCTACCTCGCGACGTTGTCGCGAAGGAACCTATCTGACGAGGTATCTAACGAGCTGCCCGTCCTCCTGCACACGGTCAACGACCTCGAGCGCATTGGGGACCATGCGGTCAACATAGCCGAAATCGGCGAAAGAATGATCGACCAGAAAATCTCCTTCAGTGATTTGGCGCTGACCGAGGCCGAGGAGTTAAGAAACGAAATAGCGCAGATGCTGGACTATATCATAGCAGCCTTGGAGAACAATGACATCAAGGCGGCCAAATCGGCCCTGCGTAACGAAGACAACCTCAATCGGATGCAGATAGATTTTCGCCGCAGCCACGTTGAGCGTATGACGGGGGGGCTCTGCTCGCCCGAGGCGGGACTGATATTTATCGACCTGGTTGACAATGTCGAAAAGACCGGCGACCACCTGACAAATATCGCACAGGCGATTATAGGCGGCCTGCAATGGGAAGGAGTCAAGCCAAAAATTTCACCCGATTCCTGATCTGTGTGTTGCCAACGGGCGATTTGAAGGTATAATTCGGATTATGGAGAATCCATTGCGGATAATTGCTGTTGGTATTCTGTGCCTGTCATTGCTATCGGGGCCAAGTGCAGGCTCTGAGCCAAACGATGCCGGCACAGATTCACCCACCGTCAAGGCTGCGGTGATTGTCTGTAAAGGCATGATCGACGACGGGCTCTTCAAATCCATCCAGCGCAGGACGCAGATGGCCCTCGATCAGGATGTAAAGTACCTTATCTATGAGATACAAACATACGGCGGGCTTGTACAGTCGGCAGACGATATATCCAAGTACTTCATACTCGACATCGGCAAGAAAGCCCACACAGTTGCCTATGTGACTACTGAAGCCATATCAGCCGGCGCGATGATAAGCGTCTCCTGCCAGGACATAATAATGCTCGAGAACACCACGATAGGCGATTGTGCTCCGATCATGCTCGGCGGCAAACTCGAAGGTGTCGAACGGGAGAAGACCGAGAGCTTTATCCGGGCAGTCTTTATGCGGGCGTCAGAAGCAAATGGTTATCCGGCTGCGCTGCTCAAGGCAATGGTTACTATGCAAATAAAGGTCTACGGAATAAGGAATCTGCAGACCGGCGAGTACGAGTTCTTCGAAGACGAACGACTGCCCGATGACCCAAATGTGTACGACATAGAGAAAAAAGAGCTGATCGTCAAAGATGATGAGCTTTTGACACTGACAGCTTCTCAGGCTTTCGAATACGGGATAGCCAGGGCGCAAGTCAAAGACCGGGCGGGGGCCCTTGATTTTTTGGCGAAGCGTGACAACGTGACTTTTGCCGGCGAGCCGATGCTGCTCGAAACAAACTGGTCGGAAGAGATGGTCCGCTGGCTCAATTCGCCCGCGGTGATGGCGGTGCTTGTTATGCTCGCCATGCTGGGGGTCTACATAGAATTCAACACCCCGGGCCTCGGACTTCCCGGGCTTGCGGCGGTGATATGCTTTGTAATCATCATCGGCAGCAAATACCTGGTTGGGATGGCAAACTGGGTGGAAGTGTTGCTGTTTGCCGTCGGGATACTCCTTCTGTTAGTGGAGATTTTCGTCCTGCCCGGATTCGGTGTCGCCGGCTTTTCGGGAATTGCCTGCATTTTTGTCGGCCTATTCGGCATGCTCGTCAAGAATCCACCAGGCGAATTCCCGTGGCCACAGGATGCAATTGCCTGGAGTGACTTAACATCGGGTATCGTGGCGTTGTGTCTGGGCATTGTCGGATTCGCCATTTTGGCATGGCTAATAACTAAATACCTCCCGAAGACAGAGAATGAGTTCCTCAGCGGACTGTTCCTTGTACCGGCGGCCCTTGGACAGACCAGTGCAGCGCACGTCAGCATGACAACGCCGCCTGAACGCGAGAGGCGAAGTGTAAAAGTAGGTGATGCCGGCCGGGTGGTTTTGACGCTGAGACCGACCGGCAAGGCAAGATTTGGCGACGCGATGGTGGATGTCGTCGCTGAGGCTGAGTTCCTTGACAAAGGCACTAAAGTCGAGATAATTCAAATACGTGGCAACAGAGTTGTGGTCAAGGCTGTGGAAGAACAATCGTAGGAAGAAGCTAATGGGTTGGTGGCTGGCATTTGCTGTATTGCTGTATGTTTTGTTTGTGGTCCTCCTGGTGGCTGAAGTTTTTGTGCCGAGCGGTGGTTTGATAAGTGTGTGTGCGGTGGCTTGCCTCATCGCGGGTACGATTATCTTCTTCAAGCAAAGTACAGTCGCGGGGATAGCAGCAATAATTCTTGGCGCTGTAATGGTACCGTCTGTTCTGACATATGCCTACAAGACATTCCCACATACAAGATTCGGAAAGAGTGTTACGCTAGCGCCGCCAGAACGTCAGCGGGGCGATGCTGTTCCTGACACACCTGAACTTAAAGAACTGCTTGGCGCCGTCGGCGTTGTTCTGACGCCCTTGCGTCCGGTGGGAATGTGTGATTTTGCAGGGCGCAGGATTGAGTGCGTGACTGAAAGCGGCTATGTCGACAAGAACAAGGAGGTCGAGGTAATCAATGTGGAAAGCACGCAATTAACTGTTCGCGTTATAGAAGAAACCTAATGAAAGGATAAAACAAGATGTATGAATTAGCGAATATCACTTTGGCAGCAGGTGACAATACGAAGTTAATCGGAATAGCTGCCCTGATTCTCTTTGGTCTCGTAGCTTTTGTAGCATTCCTCCTATTTATGAAGTTCGCAAGCCTATGGCTGCAGGCGTATTTTTCTCGGGCGGATGTCAGACTATCCGAGCTGATTGGCATGTGGCTGAGGAAGGTCGACGCGAGGCAAATAGTGGTTAGCAAGATAACCGCGATCCAGGCAGGCCTCGAGCTTACCACGAAAGACCTGGAGAGCCATTACTTAGCAGGCGGCCGCGTCCCGAACGTCGTGCGAGCCCTGATTGCGGCCAACAGGGCGAACATAGAATTGTCTCTGCAGACGGCGACGGCGATCGACCTTGCCGGTCGTGACATCCTCGAGGCGGTCCAGACGAGCGTTAACCCCAAGGTAATCGATTGCCCCGACCCGGGCAAGGGAAGGGATACGATCGACGCCGTCGCTCAGGACGGCATTCAGTTGAGAGCGAAGGCTCGGGTCACCGTTCGGGCCAACATTGAACGACTGATCGGTGGCGCCACAGAAGAGACGGTCATCGCCCGTGTAGGCGAGGGGATCGTTACCACCATCGGCAGCGCCATAACGTACAAGAGCGTCCTGGAGAATCCCGATAACATTTCCAAGTCCGTTTTAGCCAAAGGTCTCGACGCTGGAACAGCTTATGAAATCCTTTCGATCGACATCGCCGATGTCGATGTAGGCGTGAATGTCGGGGCGATGTTGCAGGCGGCCCAGGCCAAAGCGGACCTGGCGAGGGCCCAGGCCGAGGCCGAAAAGCGCCGGGCGATGGCGTTCGCACGCGAGCAGGAGATGCGAGCCCTTGTGGTCGAAAACGAAGCGAAAGTCCCGTTGGCCATGGCTGAGGCCTTCAAAAAGGGCAATCTCGGCATCATGGATTATTACAGAATGAAGAACATTGTGGCCGACACCTCGATGCGGGACTCCATCGCCGGGCCGAAGAAGAAGGAATAATTGAGGGCATCAGCGATACCCTCATAAACTTGTGCATTGGCTTTTATGAGCAACTTGTTGGCACAAATAGTTTTGGCGCAGCGGAGCCCTGACGGCGGATGGATGAACATTCTCGTCGTTGTCGTGATGGCCGTAATCTGGATTGTCGGCGGCATTGTCAAGGCAACGAAAACAAAATCCGGCGACAAGCGGCAGCCGAGCCGCGCAGCGTCCCACAAACTGCCCGCAAACAGCAGGGGGGTTCAGCAACAAATGCCCGGGCGGGTGGCGCAACGCCCCGCTGGGCTTGCACAGCGTCCTCAGCAGCTCTCGGGCGCACAGAAGAAACGCACAATGCTCGCCGATCTGCGAGCGGCCGCCCGCAAATTCGCCGCCGAGGCGGAGCAGGCTTTTCAGGTCCAGACCACAAAGCCGGCGCCGCCGGAGCCGGCGCCAAAGGCTCAAATTCCGCCCAAGACGGCGCCCCGTATCGAGCCCGTCATCGCGCCGGTCAAAAGACTCGGCGATAAACAAACTGCAGCGGCGCAAATGGCCCCGCCTCAGCATCTTTCAGATCTTCTTTCGGACTACGCGGACCGCGATAAGCTCAGAAAGGCGATCATGCATTTCGAAATCCTGGGCCCGCCTTTGTCACTCCGCGATTGACCGGACATCCTCGTCGCGGGGCAAGCGCTGCGTATTGCCCATGCGATTGTTCTTGATGCATCATACGTTCGTTGACCGGACTCTCACACACACACACACACACACACACACACACAGCACTCGTTTCTCCGTTTGTGGAAGCTTAAAGCCTGGTTTGGCCCGTAAGAGATAAGAATACAATATTGAACGTCCTATAATACATGTTATGTTTCATTCGGCCTGGATTCTGGCTCAGTGGGGACGCTTGCTCGATTTCCGAACGCCCGACGAGAATTTGCCCGCCTACGAGGAAAACGGATAGTCCGCGCCGATTGCCTGCTTGGCGGTATCCGTAAGACTGTCCCATGTGGCGGTCACCCTGTCGAGCAGACCGAGGTTCTGCAGAATTATCGAGATGTTGACCGTAGCGTCAGAGCAGGCGAAATTGCTCTCGAGCTGGTGCTCAAGATTTATCAATGACGACGCAAACTTCAACCTGTCGCAATAGAGCAAGGCGGTTTTGTAGTGCAGCTCGATCGTATCTTTGTCGAGGCATTCGCGTCCGGCCAGGCAGTCAAGCGCCTCGCGTTTACGATCCAGCTCGAGCAAGCAGATGGCCAATTTGGTCCTGGCCCTTGTGTAGGCCGAGTTTATCTCCAAAGCGGCTTGAAACGATCTGGCCGCGTCAGCTAGCCTGCCAACATTCAGCATCAGCAGGCCGAGTCTATAATGTAGATCGGCATTTTGCGGATGCTGGGCGACTTGTTGACGGTGCGCTCCAATGACAGCCTGGGTCAGTGCGCCAGGTTCATCTTTGGTGTCAGACGTGAAAGTTTCACCAAGGCCGGCCTTGAATCTGAGACTGGCCGTCTCAGCAAAGAGCAAAGAGCTGTTTGGTTGAATCGCCGCAGCCAGAGACAATGTTCCCAGGGCCTCTGAGGTCGCGCCGGCCGATTTCTGCGAGCTCGCCAAACCTATATAGGCGTCGACTATCTGATCGTTTATTTCAACAGCACGGTTGAACTGTTCGGCGGCAAGCTGATCCTGATCAATCTGCAAGTACTGCGTCCCTAATTTTATGGCGGCCTCGAGAAAATCCGGGCACAGACGAACGGCTTCCTCGTATTGCGAGACTGCGTCTGTCGTGGCGCCCAACATGCGCAAGACGTCGGCACGTCTCATGAGCAGGTCGGTCCGCCCAGGCTCGGTCTGCAACATATCCTCAATCTTCTCGAGCGCTTCGTAAAGCTCCCCGTCGGCGATCAACTGGTCCGCTTCGTCGTCTTGAGCGTGGAAATTGTCCGGGTGCATCAAGATGGCCCGATTGAAAATTTCGACTGCGTGAGCATTTCTGCCGGTGGCCATGCACAAATGTCCGAGCGTGATAAGTGTGGAAATATCGTCGGGATATTCGCTTTGCAGGAGTTCGTATTGCTGGATCGCTCTTTCCAGTTGACCGTTCTTGAAATAGATGGCGGCCAGCCGCTGGATCGGAAGCTCCAGGTATCTCTTGAACTTCAGACAGTCCTGATAGAACTCGACGGCCTGAGCTTCTTTGCCGAGCCGTTCGTAACAATGCCCGAGGGCGTAGAGAGCCATCGTATTAGTCGGCTGGCGCAGATAAACCGAATCCAGTTCATTGATTGCGTGCTGCAATTGACCGTTATGCAGGCAAATAGCTGCCGCCGCGAGCCGGCCATGCGTACAGGAAGGACTCTCGAACAGATGTATCCTCAACTGTTCTGCGCCAGCGTCCAGCTTCATCTCGCCGATCAGCTCAATCGCCCTGCTCAAACGCCCGTCTTTGTCGGATTTGCTGCCGCTGGCAGGCAGGCCGACCGCATTTAACCAGTGCCATATCAATTCGGCAGTATCGACCGTTATCGCTCTGCCGAGAATTTCCAGTAATCGACTCATACACCTCACTCATCCAGTTTTCGATCTGTTGGCTTGTAATTGTGATCCTGGGTTTGTCAAAAACCCCTTTTCCTCCGATGATCACGATCTAAGTATCGACAATGGATGAGTGGGGATTAACCGGCGTTTGGGCAATTAGTCGCCCGGCATGCTATTTTGCTTCTTCGTTGTGGGGATTGTGTGTGATGTGCGGGTTGTTACGACTTTGACAGCCGATTATCGGATTCTGACTTGGCCATTTGGGCCTGTTTCTCGATCTCGCTCAAATACGCCAGCGTGCGTTCGAGCTTGTCGGTCAGGTGTTTGAGCTTGAGCATGGTTTTGACCCGCGTCAGAAGTTCGAGCTTGTTGACCGGTTTGCTGAGAAAGTCGTCCGTGCCCGAATCGATGCCTCGTTCGATGTCGCCGAATTCGTTGAGGGCGGTAACCATGATGACCGGAATGTCGGTAGTCTTGGGGTCGTTCTTGATTCTTCTGCACACCTCGAAGCCACTCATTTTGGGCATCATCACGTCCAGCAAAACCAAGTCGGGAGGATCTTTGGCCAGGATCTCCAGCGCTTCCAAGCCATCGTTTGCAGGCACCGTACGACAGTCCACGTCCTCGAGATATGCCTGCAGCAATTCACGATTCTGCTGATTGTCATCCACTACCAACACGACGGTGTCGCGCTGCCGTTTATTTTCAGCTTCGGTCCGGCTCATAAGACGAATGCTCCCATTTTGCTCCAAGTTCGGTCGGTCATTATTTCAAAGCTTCCAGAATGGCCGTACAAAAGGCCGGCAGATCGTCGGGCTTGCGTGACGTAATCAAATTGCCGTCCACCACGCACTCGGCGTCAACATATTTGGCGCCTGCGTTTTTGATGTCGTCTTTTATCGCCATAAAACAGGTCGCCTTCTTGCCCCTGTAGGCCTCTGTGCTACACAACAGCCATCCACCATGGCAGATAGCAGCGATAACCTTGCCAGCGCTGACCATATCGTTGGCAAACTTTATCACGCCGGCGTCTCTTCGCATGAAATCCGGAGCGAAGCCGCCCGGCACAACCATACAATCATAATCACCGGCACGGGCGAGCCCTGCTGCAATTCCAGAGACGCAGGGATAACCTTCCTTCGAATGATATTGCTTTTTCGCCTCGGCTGCAACCAAATTAACCTCCAGGGCCGCCTCTACGAACCGATAGTAGGGATACCAGACTTCGAGTACCTGATACATTTCGTCAACCATTATAGCCACTTTTTTCGCTGCCATCTTTTGCTACTCCTTGTATACCGTTACCACGATTCGCGGAAATTGCCAATGCGGTGAAAGGTTATGTAATTGGCGTCATGCGCGTTATGTGCCCCACCTAAACCGTCGTCAAACGCGGTTCGTGAAACCGCAATGATGTCCTCATTCTCGAAAAGCCAGTCGATGTACTGAAAGGCGTGTTTCTCACTGTCATGGTGCCGCAAGACAACTGACTCTACTTTCCAAATCCTCAAATCGCAAGAAGATACCAGCACCAGGCTGTTGCGATAGGCCCTGGGATCGGATTGTTTGTTGACGAGCGACCAATAACGTTCGGTCACGGGATCATAGCGAATGGTGAATTTGTTTGACCCACCGAAGAAGTCGATAAAGTCTTTCTCCGGATCAAACGAGACTGACTTTCCGTCTTCTGAGATGTGGACGACGGCGGCTTTTTCTGCCTCTTTGTACTCGACGCGCAGAATATTAACGAGTTCCTTTTGAGGGGTGATGACAACATTGCCCTCCAGCCAGGCTGTGCCGGGCCATGCTTGGTCGAACTCAAGACGGTTACTCATAGTCCAACTGTCTGCTTTCAGCAGGTCTGCATCGGCCCGAGCCGACATAACGAAAGTCCTCAGGTTGCTCGGCCATCCTGTCAGGGGATATCTGTCCTCCATAGCCCGCCAGATTCGTCCTTCGTGCACCGTAACCGGTACAGGCGCGCAATGGTATTTGCCGTCTGCGGCCAGCAATCCTGTGCTCTGGTCTTCCGGCGTCGTCCAGGTCAGACCTCCGTCTGCGGACCGGCGGATAACTATGTGGCCGTTATGAATGTTGGTCCCAATAATATAGATTGCTTCTTTGTGCACAAACACAGTCGACCAGTACTGCCCATAAAAGTCCGTTAGTTTCTCCCATGTCTTTCCGCCGTCTTTGGAACGAAATATTGCAGTTTGATCCTCTCTGGTAGCCGGCCCGTAAAAGTCATGAGAGACAATGTAGACACCATTGGGCAATACAGCTATGCTTGGTGAGCCGAGGTACGTGCCGGTTTTGGCCGGACGGTGGTCAATAACCACGCCGGGAACGTATGGGTGATCCAGCGTCTCAAAGCTACCGGCGCGAGCAGTCGGCGCAAACTGCTTAATCCAGGCCAGATTAAAAACGTAGTGCTGCTTACTGCTGATCAAGTGGATGAGCCCGTTGGGTGTTTGAGTGGCCGCCAGGTATCCTCTGGGCTCGGCATGGGTTTCATCCATGACAAACTTGCCCGTGTTGCCACCTCCGTCCAACTCTCTCGCCCCCCCGCCGGCGGTGATCAGCCTTTTGACGGGCCAGGTCTTGCCCTCGTCAAACGACAGCGCTGCAAACATTCCGAACGCTTTGCGCGGCGTTCCGGCACCGTCCGGCATGACCATGCCTTCCCTGCGATCCGTGAAACTCACAAACAAGATTGGGCCTTCGCGCAGCCTTCTCAAGATGAGACGTTGCCCACTGCCCAGCGGCGAAAACTTGCTGGCCGAATAGGTCCAGTTCCTGCCCATGTCCTTCGATACGCTCATCGGCATCCTGCCGTCAATATTGTTGCCTCGTCCAAACGCCATTAGCCGGCCGTCTCTGAGCTGTGTCACCCCGGCGTGAATTCCTGCGATCCATCCACTGGTCGTGCCCGATGCAAATGACGGAGCGGGCCTGCCGGCTCCAGGATCGTTCCACGTCTTGCCGCCATCAGCGATGATGTGTATGGCGGTGCCCCCGTTGCCGCCTGTCACGGCGTCACAAGGCAGGGCGATGAAACCCTCTCGCGTCCGGAAGACCGACTCGACCGGCATGTGGCGAATACCGTGCTCGGGATTGATCAGCCGCGCCTTCGACCACGTATCGCCGCTGTCGCTCGAAACTCGCATGACAGTCGCAAGGCTGCCCCACGTCGCTGCCGCAGCCAGACCATTGAAATGGTAGATACTGCCCTGCTGGTCGAGCCAGAAGGCGGGAGCATGGTCGTTGCGGTCGGGCGTATCCCAGAATGGCGAGGCCGGCTCCCATTCTTGTGAGCCGTATCGCAGGCGGCTTGCCAGGACGCCCAACTCCCGTCCCGGCTCGCTGCGGCATGAGTACCAAACGGCCAGCAAGTCGCCGTTGGGGCAATCTACCAGCGCCGGGTCGTGGTTGTGCTTGGAATACATGGGGCCATCGGAGCCCGGAGGTATCTTGATGTACTGACGAGGGCCTTTGAAATACGGTTTCTCCAGATCAGGTTCCTTGGCCAAATCGGGCCGAGTCCCCTCAGTGACATTTCGCCTGTTCAGTGCCGCAGCCGGCTCGCCCAGAGGCTCGGTCTTCGGCATCTCTCCGATCGCCAGGCGGAAACCGATCAACCAGCTCTTGTCCTCCGGCAGCGTCCCCAGCCGGTTCGCCGAGCGCAGGAATGCTATCTGCGTGCCCTGGCTGCCCCCGCGAGTGACCTTAAAATCGCCGCCGGCCCGCCCTACCGGGTCCGTCTGCTCGACTTGCTCATACGGACCATACCAATCATGGCACCATTCCTCGACGTTGCCGTGCATGTCGTAGAGACCCCATGAATTCGCTGCGGTTTGCGCTACGGTAAGCGGCACGGGCTCAGCACCTTTGCGCCTGCGCGCCGGGTCGGGAAACCAGCTCATCCGGGCATTCTTGTGAAACTCTTTCGCCAGACTCTCACCGGTATGGTAGGCAGTGGTCGTCCCGGCCCGGCAGGCATATTCCCACTCGGCCTCGGTTGGCAGGCGATAGGATCTGCCTTCTTTCTCCGAGAGCCATCGGCAGAACTCGACCGCCTCATGCCAGCTTACGAAAACAACCGCCTCGTCGTCATCTCTGGAGAAGCCCAGTTTTCCGCGAAGCTCACGATGTTTGGGATCGAACTGTTCATATTGGGCGTTGGTCACCTCCGTTAATGCCATGCCGAAAGAGTATGTGATCTTGACTTTGTGCGCGGGCCGTTCGTCCCAGTCGCCGCCCTGCTTCTGTCCCATCAGAAAAGAACCGCCCCTGATGCGAACAAACCTCATGCCGACCGAATTGACAAATACGCCGGATCCTCGAGCCGAGCGCGATCTTGCCATTACATCCGTAACACAGGGTCCTGTAACCAGGCAGATTACGAGTATCGTCAACCATTTGTCCTTCGCCATCACATCACCTTTCAACTTGCCTGATCGCTGTGATCCTCGATAAACTGGCGGACTTGCGGCTTGATATATATTTGCTCGATGTCCGCCACTTTCGGCAGCGATTGGGCACAAATCGCCGCGCTGACAATCGACGGGGCCTCAGTATCCACAAAAAGAATACGCCTGCCCTTGATGGTGCACAATCCGCCGCCGCTTCCACCGAGCGGTTCATTGCGTATCGTGACGTCATTCGTCTCCAATAACGACAAAAGCTCTTCCAATATCCCCTGTTCGTTCATTGGGCCGCTATCATTTTACTCGCATCGCGGTTCAAGTAAGAACGCACCAAAAGTCGATATAGTCCAATAGAAATTTGATTTTATAGCAGGAGCAGTCTATTGGCAAGTATTACGCAAAAACGCTTTTCGCTACACAGACGTGTGGAACAGCAGGACCATCGGAATCAGGCGCTAAAATCCCAGCTTCTCGGGCTCCAGAGCCTTGCCAGCATGGGAACCGTCAGCTATATGATAGCCCACGAGATCAACAATCTGCTGACGCCTTTGAAAAGCTACGCGAGTTTCGCCCTGAGCGACCTCGACGACAGGACTCTGAGTGAGAAGGCACTGCAAAAAGTGGTCAAGAATTGCGATCGCACGTCGAAGATCATGGAAAGCATGCTCGCCCTGGCGAACGGACAAACTCGGCAAGAGAATGACGTCCGGCTGCTTGGGCTGATCGAGGAGGTCTTCACCTGCCTGTGCCGGGATTTTGCGAAGGACGGGATTACCGTGGATGTCAGGGTTGCCGACGACTTAACGATCCGGGGCGTGCCCGTTCAGATTCAACAGGTCCTGATGAACTTGATTCTCAACGCGCGCGACGCAATGCTGCCCGGCGGCGGCGTTTTGATCGTCGAAGCGGCGGACAAAGCCGATTCGGTCGAAATAACAGTCGCCGATACGGGCGGCGGAATTGAGCCGGGCAACCTGGAAAATATTTTCGACATGTTTTTCACCACGAAAGCAAACAAACGCTCGACCGCTGAGAACCCAGGGGCCGGTCTCGGCCTGGCTTTCTGCAAAATGATAATAGACAACCACGAAGGCTCCATCTCGGTCGAATCCGAACCCGGCAACGGAAGCAAATTCAGGATAGTCCTGCCCAAACCACAGTCGGACAACAACTGATGGCGGCTCAGGTCCCTCAAATCATTCTGATGTTGGTGCTGCTCGCAGGTTCAGCCTTCTTCTCGGGAGCCGAGACCGCGTTCTTCAACCTCTCACGCAGACAGATAGGACTGCTCGCCGAATCCAAACACAGACTGCAAAAGCTCGCCGCAAAGTTGCTGGACAAACCGGGGCGGTTACTCAATTGTTTTTTGTTCGGCAATATGACGGTCAACGTCCTGTTCTACGCCGTGGCCAGCGTCCTGACAGTTCGAATCAAAGATCAAAGCAGCCTGACCGCTGCAATTGTCGCTGTGCTGAGCTTTGCGGCCCTGGTGCTCGGCGGCGAAATATTGCCGAAATCCGTGGCCTATGCAAATTCAAAATCACTGAGCACTGCTGCCGCGGTGCCTGCTTTTTTGTGTCTGAAGATATTTGCCCCCCTTGAATTCGTGTTCAAAGTTTTCGTGTTGGAGCCGACCCTGCGTCTGTTGCTGGGGCCGATGAGACAGCCTAAGACAATAAGTGTCAGTGAGTTCAAGTCTCTAATCGAGACCACCCGCAGGCAGGGATTGATCAGTGCCGATGAAAACAAACTCCTGACGGCAATCATCGAGCTTGGCTTTCTCAAGGTGCGCCACGTGATGCGCCCGCGCGTGGACATGATTGCCTGTTCGGTCACCGATTCGGCCGACATCGCAAGGCGGAAAATGGAGGCCAATCATCTGACGAAGATCCCCATCTACGTCGGGGCAATAGATAAAATAGTAGGCCTGGTGCACCTCCGACAGATGTTGCTCGAAGACAACGTCTCTTTGGACAGGATTGTTCGCAAGGTTAATTTTGTTCCGGAGCAGAAGACTGTAGAATCGCTTCTGGAGTTCTTCCGCAGGAGCAGAACCGATACTGCCGTAGTCGTCGACGAATACGGCGGCATCGCAGGTTATGTTTGCCTTGAGGACATCGCCGAAGAATTGTTCGGGCAGATCGAGCCTGCGAGCGAGGTCGAGCCGATACAACAGACCGGCCCGTTCGAATACCGACTTGCCGGAGATATCGCCATTCACGACTGGGCCGATGTATTCGACGTTGACTTGGCCGAGACCCGTCAAGTCACGATCGGCGGGCTGGTGACCGCCCTTCTCGGCAGGATACCCAAGAGCGGGGACGTGGCGAATCTGAAGAACCTCAAGTTCACAGTCGAGAAAGTACGAAAGCGCCGAATAGTAAGTCTCATACTAACTTTCGAACCGTTCAGAACTAATGGGAAATAGCTTAGCTTTGGTATTGGCGTTTGTGTTTTTGGTTGCCATGTCCGGCCTATTTGCCGGCGCCGAGACCGGTATGTATCAGCTCAGCCGGCTGCGCTTGCGACTGGGTATCGAGAAGAAACGGCTGCCGTTTGTCATGCTCGGCAGATGTTTGCACGATGGCCAAGGGTTGCTGCTGGCGATGCTGATAGGCAACAACCTCGTCAACTACCTCGCCACGAGTATTGTCACAGGCTTATTCCTGAGCAGGGTAGCCACAGAACACGCCGCCGAATTATTTGCGACGCTTGTAACCGTACCCGTGCTGTTTGTTTTCGGCGAGCTGATTCCCAAGAACGTGTTCTTCTTTCGTGCAGACGCGCTCATGCCCTTTGTGTCACCGGTGCTATATGTGTTTCACAAGGTTTTGAGAGGTTGCGGCATAATACCCGTGCTCAAGCTCATATGGAGCCTTTTCGCTCGACTTACTGGGTTAGGCGCCTCTTCAAAAAGCGTAATCACATCCGCCCAAAGGCATAAAGTCCGGGCCCTCCTGCAGGACACGCACGAAGAGGGCATTCTCAGCTCTGTGCAGAGTGATATCGTGAGCCGGCTGGTGGACATCTCGCACGTTCGGATGCGGTCGGTAATGATACCTATCAGTGACGTGGAGACTGTCCAAGCCGATTCCGACAAGTCGGCGCTGCTCAACAAATTGAAGAAATGTGCGTTTACACGCCTGCCGGTCGCCGAAGGCGAGCCCGGGAATATCATTGGCTTTGTAAGCATTTATGAGGCCTTGAGTTCATCGAAAGAATTCGCCCATCTGCATGATTTCGTAAAGCCAATCCGAAAGCTCGATGCCGACACCACAGTGACCAACGCGATAAACATTATGCAGAAGGAGAACCCGAAGATCGTTTTGATCACCACGACCAGCCGGGCCGGGCGGGAAAGACCCATCGGCATCGTAACGATGAAAGACCTGGTCGAGGAGCTTGTCGGGGAGCTGGCCGAATGGTAAGGAGATTTGATATTTTCGATTTCCGATTGTCGAATTTGAATAGGGGTCTGCCAGTAATGTCCGGGAGAATTGTCAACATATTGGCCGTCTTGGTGCTGCTCGTCCTTTCGCTCGCCATCATGGGCAACAGCATGACCAAGCCCGTCGGCCGGGATGAGCACATGTACTGCACCGGCGGCGTCTTGATGGCCCAGGGCAAAACGATCTACAGGGATTTCTCATATCCCACCCAACTGCCCTACCATCCCCTGCTCTACGCCGTCTTGTTCAAAGGGCTTGACACAACACATTATCTGCTTGTCGGCCGGCTCGTCTCGGTGTTGGCCGACATCCTGGTGATGCTGTGCATCGTGGCGGTATATCGTCTGGCCTTTGGCAATTTCACCGTCTGGGGCATATCGCTTGGTTTGTGCGCCGCCGCCCTTTATGTATACAATCCCGCGACCGAGTACGCCAACGGTTACGCATGGAACAACGACGTGGTAGTCCTTTGTGTCGCAGTTTCCCTTCTCTTGTTCATGAAAATCGACACGAGTCGGAAAGTCGGTCGCCTCCATGTCGCGGCCATTGGCGCCCTGCTGACCCTGGCGACGTTTATGCGTATAACTACAGTCATCGCCGAATTGCTCCTGCTTGCGGCCCTGCTCAGTCTGCCCGCCAGGAGCGTCAAAGAGCGAATCAAGACTACCTTGCCATTTCTCATTGCCGCCGGACTCGTATCGATTTATCCTGTCTTTGTCATAGCCCGTGCGCCCGGGGCGTTCTCTATCAACCTGTTCAGGATACACCTGCTCAACAGTCAATGGCTGCATCAGATCGGCATTGTCCATGACAAGCTCAGACTTACCTTGACGTATCTCACACTGCCCGGGTACTTCGTACTGTTCGTTATTGCGGTCTATCTCATCGGCGTCCTTGTATTGTGCAGAGGCAAATTACGGATATCAAACGGCAGAAGCGCCCTGCTCGCGACCTCCCTGACTGCGGCATTCTTCGCCCTTGCTCTGAGCCTGCCGACGATCTGGAGACAATACCTCGCACCGCCGGTTCCGTTCTTGCTGTGCAGCTTCGCCTTTCCGCTGGCATTCTTGAGAGAGCTTTCGAGCCGAAAAGCATCCAAGGCTCCGATCGCCGTCGGGGTGGCGCTGGTTGGCATCGGTGTCTTTGCGGGCTGGCTGACCGGGCTGAGCACCTCAGAGAAGATTACCGCCTGCTTCAAGCCCGACACATGGATCCCGATACAAGTGCACAGGACCGCAACAGATATCGCCGAGAACACGAAAGAGCCAAAGCTGATCCTCACTATCGCCCCGCTTTTTGCACTGGAGGGTGGCTGTGATATCTACCCCGAATTGTCCGCCGGTCCATTCACCTACAGGATAGGAAATCTCATGAGCGAGGCGGATCGGCGTACAACGCGTACAGCAGGACCGGAGACACTTGGACGGCTGGTCGAACAGTCGCCCCCGTCGGCGATAATAGTCGGCGCCGAGCCGCCCTATTTCTCCGGCCTCGAAGAGCCTCTCGAATCTCTCGCCGGAGGCAATTGGAGCAAGAAAGTCTATGAGAACGGCCTGACAGTCTACTTCAAGCCTTGATCTTGTTACAACCCCCGGGGAAAATGGTCCGCGGAAACGGTGGAAGTGCAGCGCCAGAGTTGGTAGCATAGCGCATCTTTATGGCCTTGGGAAATAAGGAGTCTATAGTTACGAACCGAATGGACAGATCGCTGCGCATTACTTTCATTCTGCCGGTGCTTAACGAAACTTACTCGCTGCAACAAACCGTCGATACGATATTGGCCCTTGCCGGCAGTGAGCTGCATGAAGTGCTGATCGTAACAGCCGAGAGGACCGCTGCCGAAAGCCTGGCTGTGATCAAAACGATCGAGAAACAGCACCCTGCCGGCATTCGTATCCACCGGCAGGGATTACCCTTCCTCGGCGGGGCCATGCAGGAAGCGTTCGATATTGCCTCCGGCGACCACATTATGCTGATGGCGAGCGATCTTGAAACCGACCCGACGTTGATCCCTGCATTTGTTGAGACGATGAAGACCGGCCGCTGGGACATTGTCGCCGGCAGCCGCTGGATCAAAGGTGGCGGTTTCGAGGGCTACAGCCGAACAAAACTCATCCTTAATTACTTCTTCCAGAAAATATTCGCAATTCTCTACAATACCGAAGTGACGGATCTGACCTTCGCTTACCGTCTCTATCGCAAGCCGATACTCGAAGGCATTGCCTGGGAGGAATTGAAGCACCCTTTCCTTCTCGAGTGCCTGCTCAAACCTTTGCGCTGCGGGGCGAGGGTCACCGAGATACCGTGCAGGTGGCGAGCGCGCACCGAGGGAACGTCCGCCAGTATGTTCGCAGAGACGTTTAAGTATCTGCGAATAGCTCTTAAGACAAGACTTATTCCCAAGAGCCGGCTCAAGAGGAGAATATCATGAGGGTAATTGTGACAACTACGATCAACCCGGTAACAGAGGCGATCAGACGTTTCGATTTGCTAGCCGACTGGCACCTGGTCGTCATCGGCGACAAGAAGACGCCCACGCCGTACGAACTGTCCGACGGAATGTACGTATCTGCCGAAGAGCAGGAACTGTACGACAAGCAGTTGTCGGATGCGATTGGATGGAACTGCATACAGCGACGAAATTTCGGCCTGTTGTGGGCCCGCGACATGGGCGCCGATATCGTCGCGGTTGTCGACGACGACAACATCCCCTTCGATGATTGGGGCAATGATCTTATGGTGGAAAGAGATGTCGAGGTAAACTATTACGAAACCGAGCTGCCGGCTTTCGATCCTGTCGGCGCCACCAACGAGCCCGGTATCTGGCACCGTGGCTATCCCTTGCAGCTCGTTGCGCAGAGAGACTATTCGACAATTACAAGGCGTACCTTCAGGCCGGACATTCAGGCCGATTTCTGGAACGGAGAACCGGACGTTGACGCGATCTGCCGTATGGAGCACGCGCCGGATTGCAGGTTCGACGGCAGTTATTTTCCAATGGCGAGCAACAAGATCTCGCCGTTCAATTCCCAGAATACCTTTATTAGCGGGCGACTGCTGAGAGATTACTTTCTCTTTCCTCACGTTGGGCGCATGGATGACATCTGGGCATCGTATTATGTTCAGGGCAAGGGACACAAGGTCGTATACGGCAAACCGTCGGTTTACCAGGATCGAAACGAACATGACCTGATAAGAGACATGAAGCAGGAGTATTTGGGCTATGAAAATAACCTAAACATTGTCAAAGATCTCGCCGTTGATCCGGAGAGAATACATAATTATCTTCCGGATGAGTCCATTCGAGCTTTCAATTTCTACAGGAAACACTTTGAAAATGCGTAAGATACTCGTTACCGGCGCCGCCGGTTTTGTGGGCCGTCATATAACCCGACGTCTTCTTGAAACCGGTGACGAAGTCCACGCCGTCGACAATATTGCCCCGCTTGGCGGCGGAATAGATCCGGACAAGGGATGGCCGCTTTTTAATCCTCTTGATTATGCATCGTTTCACTTTTACCGCGAAGATTGCCGTGATTTCTTCAACCGCGTTTCGGATGACGACTTCGATTGTTGCTTCCACCTCGCCGCGGTAGTCGGAGGCCGCCTGGTGATAGAGAACAATCCTCTTGCCGTGGCTGAAGATTTGTCCATCGACGCCGAGTATTGGCGATGGGCCGTGAAAGCCGGACCCGGAAGAACCGCCTGTTTTAGCTCGAGCGCGGTCTACCCGGTAGAATTTCAGCGCCGGGCTTCTTACGAGCTGCTCAAAGAAGACATGATCGACTTCGGCAAGAGCATAGGAATGCCCGACATGACATACGGCTGGGCCAAGTTAACTTGTGAATACCTGGCCCGATTGGCGTATGAGAAACATGGCCTGAAATCGATCGTGTACAGACCGTTTTCCGGCTACGGCGAGGACCAGGATGATGCGTACCCGTTCCCGAGTATATGCAAGCGGGCCCTTGCGAGCCAAGGCGCGTCGACCTTGACCGTGTGGGGAACGGGTGAGCAGATGCGAGATTTCATCCACATTGAAGATTGTGTCGACGGCATCCTTCAGACATTGCCGCTGATTGACAATGCCGAGGCGGTCAATCTCTCAACGGGAATTTTCACGAGTTTCAAGCAATTCGCACGAATCGCCGCCGACGTGTGCGGGTACAGTCCCAAAATTGTCGGCCTTTCGGACAGACCTTCCGGCGTCTTCGCAAGAGCCGGAGACACGAGCAAACAGAGAAAGCTGGGCTTCGCCCCGAAGATCGATCTTAGGAGGGGTATTGAGCGAGCGGTAGAATACTATAAGTACTGCTCTTGATAAGGGTGGCAAGCGAGTGAGAGATGTGCAAAAGACAACTAACTACACAAATTGGCTGTGTGCCATACGATGACATTGACAAGGCCGTGGAGTACAGTCTGCAGCATGACATACCGTTTCTGCCGGAGCTTCCCAAACTGGGTGACGCCATGATGGACTACATAGAGAGGCCCGGCAACATGAGTTGTCTCGATACATTCAAGAGCAAGGTCGCCGGTCGTGAGACCGTCAAGATACAGTGTGTCGGCCCGGCGACCCTGATCCTTGCCGGATACGACCAGGATGATGCATTTTCCCGAGTCTATCAGCATATCGATGCTGTGATTAACGGTCTGAACGTGGAGAATGTCATCCTCTTTCTGGATGAACCTGCGCTGGGGCAAGCGGGATTCGATTACCGGCAGTTATGGTCGCCGCTTTTCGAGAGCTTCGACGTCACGTCGGGCGTGCACGTTTGCGGCAACATGAACTGGGACGAACTGTTCGGCTCGGAAATCGAGATCATCAGCTTCGATGCCTCGAAATTTGACATCACGAGGTATCCGGAGTACAGAAACGGCAAGAGAATTGCCTGGGGCATAGAAGCGGCCGAAGACGTCAAGGATTTCCAGGAAGGTGATTTGCTGACGCCGCCGTGCGGCATGGGGCCTAAATTTTTCAACACTGACGATTGCGAAACCGTTTTGAGTAAATTGTCGGAGATATCCAGAGACTGTACGGCCTGAGCCCAAGTTTCGAGTAATCTAAATATCCCCCATCTCTCGATTAGATATTTTCTGCATCGCGCAGTCCGCCTTGGGAAGTCATGTTCTGACTTCTCAGATATCTCAGAATATCGGATCTTGATGAAAACGTGCGCTCTTCGTTGATATTACTGCTTTTCTGTCGCGTGACTGTCAATAATTGCTTCTGCGATTTTGTTGATCGTAGCGCGGTGTAAGTTGTAGGCGTTGTTGGCGAGAATTGAAAACAGGTAGTCGCCGCCATCGGTGTGGCAAACTCCTGAGAGCGACCTGACGCCGTTGATGTATCCTGTCTTGCCCCGGATCCTGCCCTCGTACTTCTGGTCCTGGAAATGCTCGGCAATCGTTCCGTCCACCCCCCCTACCGCCAGCGTGTTGCGGTAGAACTCCCAATTCTTGCCGTGGTAGATATCCGAGAGCACGGTTGTTATGGCATAGGCGGTCAGCTCATTCTGCCGGCTCAGCCCGCAGCCATCGTCGAGATAAAACTGGCTCTCGTCGATGCCAAGCCCCGATAGATACTCGGCAATTCGCTCCCGGCCCTTTTGCCAACTGCCGTCCTTGCCTTCGGAATCGGCACAGGCGGCGACGGTCTTGAGCAACGCCTCGGCGGCCAGCGACAGGCTGTTCTTGTTGCATCGCGCCATACAATCTTCGATTTTGGTGCTGAACTCGGTGAGCAAGACGAAATCGCCGTCGTCGCCGAGCGCTTTTTCTATAAGCTGGCCCTTGGCGTCTATCCCCGCCCCGGCAAGACGCTCGGCCAGGAGAAACCCGAAAAACGCCGCCGGCCTTTCAATTGCGACATCAATGGGCCCGGCTGTGTCTTTGCACCTGCCGAACACGGTCAGTTTGTTGACAGTGAGATTGCGATTGCTTCCCAGCACGCTGGTGCCCGTCGAAGTCGGCTCGACCTCGTTAACGATCGTCAGAAATGAGGTCGGCGGCTCCACGAACACCGCAACTTTGCCTTCGATATTCTTCGCAGTCAGCACTACGCAATTGTCGTTGTAGTTAAGCCCGCTCACCTCACAGGCGTACCATTTGTTCAGATCCTTTGCGGGCCAGTTCGGATGTACGCGATCGTTATCGAATATGCTGCTGTCAACAATGATATCTTCAATGGTATCGACACCTTTACAGTTCAGCGCATGTATTATATCTTTGAAGACCCAGCCGGGCTCGCGGCCATATTTTTCGTCGGTTCTCTCATCCCCCAGCAGCGGGTCGCCGCTTCCGATTACAACCAGCCGGTTGCCGCACAGCCCGACCCTGGTCTTGTACACGTAATCGGGGCCCAGATATTCCAGCGCTGTCGCCGAGACCATCAATTTCATGTTCGAAGCCGGTATCATCAGCTCTCTTGCGTCGTGATCGTATACGGTCTTCCCGGAATCTGCCTTGACGATATGAATGGAGAATTTGACTTTCTGCGCCAGAGCCTTGCCGATGATGGCGTCCACCTGCTTTGCCAGATCCGCCTTCGTAAAGCCCGCAATGCACAGGACAAACACAGCCGCAACCGATAATCTTCTTTTTTGAGCCTTCATAAGGTGACTTATTATTTCAAAACGCCGGCGACATATCAACAATTTTCTTCGACACTGCGGCCACTTGCAGCGTCTGTTAGCCGCACTGCGCCCGGTGCCGAGATTTGACATTGCAGGCAAACCAAATTGGCGTTACACTGCTGTGGGGCTTGGTTGAGACAAAAATAATAGAAAAAAGGGGTAGAATTGACGGAACAGAAGGCCGATCCGGCGTATCTTACATCTGATCGGGTGCATCCTGGGCAGTACGAGGTGCATCCGGATCAGAAGCGGCATTCGCTGGTTGCTCGATTGAAAGCCGGTGACCGTGCTGCGGCCGCCGAGCTTGTCGACGGGTATTATAAGCAGATATATCTGTTTATGAGAAGGTTCGGCCACGATCGTCAGATCAGCGAGGACCTGACACAGGAAAGTTTTTTCAATGCCTGGCACCACATAGGACAGTTGAGAGACGGCAAAGCGTTGGATAGCTGGCTGTATCGCATTGCAGCCAACGTATCGAGGCTGTACTGGCGCAAACACAAGCACAAGGAGATTGTCGGCATCGAGATTATCGACGTGCCAGACAGCGACGGGGACGGATATGACAGAGCCGGCCGCTACGAGCAATTGGAGGAGTTGAAAACTGCGGTTGGCAGGCTGCCCGTGAAATTGAGAGAAACGATTGTTTTGCACTATATGCAACAGTTGACGATTGCCAACGCCGCCGAGGCGCTCGGCGTAAAGGAAGGCACTTTCAAGAGCAGGCTCAACAGAGCATTGAAGGCTTTGAGAAAGGATGTTACGTGAGAGGGGCCCGAGCATGGGTTTAGAGCAGCCCGGACCCCGTAGAAAGCGAGAGTCGACATGAAAGAAGAAAACGTTGAACAACTCCTGAGTGAATTGGCGGCACGGGCGACCGAGCCGGTCCGCCCCGGTCTCGGGCAGGAGATAAAGCAACGAATCCCGCACAGGCTTACCCGCCACAAGATCGGCTGGGATACGGTCAACATCATAATAGACCTGAGGCTCAACCGCTCGGTAGCCGCTGCCGTGATAGTCGTTGCCGTTCTGCTGCTGCTCAATGTGTTCGGGGGCCGGGATACCAGCGGCGGTCTTTTTCAGGACAGCATGCTCCTGCTGAGATACTGGGGTGGGGCCGGCCAAAACGATGTCTCGACCGGAAGGACAAAATATGAGCATCTGCTGCAAAGAGGCGACAACGTCACATGGTACGGCGACTGGGTCGATCCCGCCGACAGCGATGCGGTGCTGATGCAGCAGAAACTGCCCGCGGGCAAATACATGGTAACGTTCGTCGATGGGCGTGAAGTGGAAGTGGATTCCGAGCAGCTTATAGAGCTGTTGAGCCGGACGATGCAAAAGAAGGTGAAATGACGAATCCTTCGGCAAGTGGAGTTACGGCAATTTATCGCTTGAGTCGCGGGCATCCGTATGGTAAAATAGCCGTAATTGAGCGGTAATGCTCGAAGATTGGTTTTTGGGTGGTGTATCTTGGGAGTTTTGAATGAGCAAACGAAGAGGGTTTACACTTATAGAGCTTCTCGTGGTGATCGCCATTATCGCCCTGCTGATGGCGATAATGATGCCGGCGCTGCAGCGCGTGAAGGGCCAGGCACAGAAGGTCATGTGCCAGACGAGGCTGAAGCAGTGGGGTCTTATGTTCAAATTGTACACCGATGAGCATGACGGCTACTTCAACGAAGGCTGGGGCGTAGGCGAAAGAACTCTTTGGATGAATGCGCTGAGGCCATACTACAAGGACAATTGGGACATGTTGCTGTGCCCGACGGCCACGAGAGAGATGACAAGCACCGCCGACTGGGGTACATACAAAGCCGCATTTCGCGATGTCGCCCTTCCCCAGGGCGGTTCGTACCACTACATTTTCAGCTACAGCATAAACTCCTGGACCAACTACATGCACGCAGATCGCGGCGATCGCAAGGAGGAATGGTTCTGGAAGAACGTTACGAACGCGGCGGCGGTGAATCCCGCCACCGGCGCTACCACCGGCAGGCAGGTTAGCCGAAACATTATACCGGTGTTCGCCGACTCTACCTGGCACGATGCCTGGCCTCGCCATACCGATACGCCGTCGCCGGCGATGGATGCCTTCGGGATAGGCAACCAAGGCGTCTCGGGCGAAATAAACCATTTCGCCATCGACCGGCACAGCGGATTTGTCAACTTCCTCTTCATGGACTGGTCTGCCAGAGCCGTGGGACTCAAGGAGTGCTGGACGTTAAAGTGGCATCGTTCGTTTGACACGAGCGGTCCGTGGACGAGGGCAGGCGGCGCCCGACCCGACGACTGGCCCGCCTGGCTCAGAAACTACAAAGACTACTGAGAAACGACAGTTTAGACAAATAGGGAACGTGAGCATGAGCAAACGAAGAGGGTTTACACTTATAGAGCTTCTGGTAGTGATCGCTATTATCGCCCTGTTGATGGCGATAATGATGCCGGCACTGAACCGGGTGAAGGGCCAGGCGCAGAAGATTAGCTGCCAGGCGCGACTGAAACAGTGGGCTCTTGTGTTCAAGCTGTACACAGACGACTTCGACGGCTACTTCAATAACAGGGACGTGGCTGGGGGGTTGTGGATGACTGCACTGCAGTCGTACTACAAGGATGATGCGAAGATGCTTCTGTGCCCGACGGCCACAAAACTCATGCAGAACTCCTCCGACTGGGGCACCTATAAGGCCGCCACGCTGAACGATTACATCTTCAGCTATGGCATTAATTCCTGGACCAACTCCGTGACAGTAGACCGTGGTTCTCGTCTGCTGGAATGGTTCTGGAGGAATACTCACAACATCAAAACCATAATACCCGACACCAGAGAACTTGCCGGCAAACCAGTCAGTACGAATCAGATACCGGTGTTCGGCGATTCCACATGGTACGATGCCTGGCCTCGCCACGTCGATACGCCGTCGCCGACTATGGATGCTTTCGGCATAGGCGACAGGGGCACCTCGGGCGAAATGAACCATTTTTGCATCGACCGGCACAACGGGTTCGTTAACCTTCTTTTCATGGATTGGTCCGCCAGAGATGTTGGACTCAAGGAGTTGTGGACGTTGAAATGGCATCGTGCGTGTGTCACAAACGGTCCGTGGACCAGAGCAGGCGGCGCCCGGGCCGAAGACTGGCCCACTTGGCTACGAAAGTACAAAGAGTACTAACGAGGCAGGCTCCGAGCACAGTCAAAGAGTGCGCACAATCTAAAACCCTTACAGCAACTGCGCTATTCAGTCACCCTCACAGAAACAGATTGTCTCGGTATCATCACTCTTTCCCCGTCGGCGCGAGACGTTGTAGCTCGTCAAACCAATTGAGAACGACGTGTAGTTCTCTCGCTTCTGAGTCGTCGTGCTCAGGCTGAAGCACGAGGAACCGCTGGCCGTCGGGCGCAACGTCGTAGGATAAACCAGAAACGTTACTAACTTCTTTGAATTCCGTCCCAATCCTGTTCGGCACAAGAATTGCCACGTAAGTTGGAGGAGAGAATCACCGAAAAAAACTCTTGCACCTTGCCTATTTAACTATGCGGCCATCATTGCGTGTATGTTGATATCACTTTGGACGGGTCGTAAACCGACCCTGCGAACATATGAAATGCTCTGTTGGTATTTCACAGGCATGGCCGATGAAGAAGAACTGTTGTCCCATATTCACCGTCTG
>JADHXR010000016.1 GCA_016782865.1 Phycisphaerae bacterium | reverse complement strand
AAGACCTCCGAGGCGACTATGACGTTGGTATCCAAAAAGGACTGGACCGAGCAAGGCGTAACAAAGTTGGTGCTGTGGTGCAGAGGCGATTCTGCTAATGCCGCCGACCGGATGTTCGTGGCTCTGGGCAACGCCATAGTGTATCATCCTGATGATGCCGCAACTCAGGACACTGGGTGGAACGAGTGGGTAATCGACCTGCAGGAATTTGCCAATCAGGGTGCGAACCTTTCCAATGTTGCTTCAATCACAATTGGCTTTGGCACCAGGGGTGCTCCCGTTCCCACTGGCGGCACAGGAACAGTGCACTTCGACGATATTGGGCTGGTTCGGTAGGTTCTGTGGAAGCTATTTGAAGCAGTAAGTAACTGCGCTGCTGATACGGCATGTTTATGAATTGGGGCCTATGCTGATTCACTCGGCATAGGCCCCGTTTGTTTTGAGATGCATCTGGTGCTGAGGCGGATTTTTCTTGACGGCGGGGCTGCTAATGTGGTACAAATATATACGGTGAATTTTGTGGGTACGAAGTTTGACCACGACTGAAAAATCTGTGGCTTGTTTTGAGTTTCTCGGCTTGCGGGCATGTGCTTGATGTCGCGCACGAGAAGGAAGGAGGTCGCGCCAAATCGAAGAGTATTGTATTGGGCAAAACAGAGGCCCAAAGTGCGTTTAGCGAAGCAGTTATTGTCAACTATCCTGTTTGAAGGAGGATTACCATGTGCAAGAAATTGACTTATTCGTTTTCTTTTGTTTTGATGCTCGGCTTGGTTCTGACGAGCGCAGCCGATGCAGAACTTGTCGGCTGGTGGAAGTTGGATGACGGCTCCGGCACGGTTGCCGTCGACTCGTCCGGTTACGGCCGTGACGGGACCATAACGAATGCGACCTGGGATGCCGGAAAATATGGAGCGGCCCTGGCTTTCGATGGCACAGCCTATGTGGATCTTCCGGCTGACGCGTGGTCGAGCATTGAAATGCAGGCAACATTTACGTTCTGGGCCTATGGCGACCCGGCCTTCCAGCCACAGGCCAACTTCATCTTCGGAGCATTTCAAGACCCTCCAAATAACGAATCAAGGGTCATGAGCGCCCACGTGCCGTGGAGCAACAGCAACGTGTACTTCGATACGGGTGGCACGACGGCCGGCGGGTATGACCGGATCAGCAAGGCGGCCACGCCCGCGGAATTTGAAGGTTCGTGGCAACATTGGGCGTTTGTCAAGAACGGCGACACCGGCGACCAGATGATATATCTTAATGGGGTTCTCTGGCACAGCGGCACCGGCATGACCAGGCCCATGACCGGAGTCACCAAATTCACAATCGGCACCAAGCCCAGTCTCGCCGAGGGTTGGTACAACGGCATGATGGACGACGTTCGCCTCTTCGACCACGCACTGACAGAAGACGAAATCCTGGCTGTCCTTGAAGGCGCCGGGGCGGGATTTCCGAATGCGCTTGGCCCTGATCCGGCTAATGGTGCGATGCACGAGGCAACCTGGGTTAATCTCGGTTGGCGGGCGGGCGACTTTGCCGTTTCGCACGATGTCTATCTGAGTGACAATCTCGACGATGTCAGCAACGGCACGGGCGATGCGTTCAGAGGCAACCAGGGCTCAACGATGCTTATCGCCGGGTTCGCCGGGTTTGCTTATCCGGACGGCCTTGTCCCGGGAAAGACTTACTACTGGCGAATTGATGAGGTCAACGATGCCGATCCCAACAGTCCGTGGAAAGGGGACGTCTGGAGCTTCTCGATTCCGCCGAAGACGGCTTACAATCCCGATCCGTCCGACGGCGCCGAGTTTGTAGATCCGAACGCGGTCTTTACGTGGACGCCAGGTTTCGGCGGCAAGCTGCACACCGTTTATGTGGGTACCAGTTTCGACGATGTAGACAATGCCGCGGGCGGCGTGCCTCTTGGAAGCGCCAGCTATGATCCCGGTACGCTGGAATCAGAGAAAGTTTATTACTGGCGCGTCGACGAGTTCGATCCGCCTTTCACACACAAAGGCGATGTCTGGGGCTTTACGACTCCGGGCGCCGTGGGCAATCCACAGCCGGCTAACGGTGCGGTGGATGTGCAGATGATCGAAACGCTGAACTGGACGCCGGCGGACAATGCTGCTTCGCACGAGCTATACTTCGGCACCGATGCGGATGCCGTCAAGAATGCCACCACGGCCTCACCCGAGTACGTAGGCCCCAAGGCGCTTGGCGCCGAGAGCTATGATCCCGGAGGACTTGCCTGGGACAGCAGTTACGCCTGGCGTGTGGATGAGGTCTATCCGACTGAAACGATCAAGGGTCTCGTCTGGAGCTTTTCGACAGCCGATTTCATTCTCGTGGACGATTTCGAGTCGTACAACGATATTGATCCGCCTGATGCTGAGAGCAATAGGATATTCGATAAGTGGATTGACGGCTTCGGAACCACCACAAACGGCGCCCTGGTCGGCAATGACCTTCCGCCTTACGCCGAGCAGACCATTGTTCATGGCGGCGCCCAGTCGATGCCGTATCTGTACGACAACAACCTCAAGACGTCCGAGGCTACCCTGACGTTGGTTTACCCGAAAGACTGGACCGCGGAAGGTGTCACCAAGCTGTCATTGTGGTTCCGTGGTGCTTCTGGTAACGCAGCCGACCGGATGTTTGTGGCTGTAAACGGCAGCGCCGTGGTCTATCACGACGATCCTGCTGCGACGCAGATAACAGGTTGGAACGAGTGGGTCATTGACCTGCAGGATTTTGCGGGCGTGAACCTTGCCAATGTCGATACGATCACTATTGCTGTCGGCACCAAGAACGGTCCGGCTGCCGGCGGAACAGGGACGATGTACTTCGACGACATTCGGCTGGTTCGGTAGGTTTTGCGGAAGCTAATTGAAGCAGCAAGTAACTGCGCTGCTGAGACGGTATGTTCGTGAGTTGGGGCCTATGCTGATTCGCTCGGCATAGGCCCCGGTTGTTTTGCTCTGGCGTATCGAAATCCGCCGAGACCATACTTGTTTCTCCCTTTCACTGAGGTCGTTGCGTATCTTGCACAGGATTCTGCCAAAAGATGCGTTAATCCATCGACTGCGCTCAGGACGGCATCCATAATGCATATATTATCAAACGCGAGCCTGCTTTTCAGGCATCTTCCGGGAAGAATCAAATGGCAGAATACAGGACACAGAAGACAGGATACAGGGGGACTTAGTCTGTTACAAATGAAATTGCGCGCGAAATGGTCACAAAGCTTTTGTATAGGCATAAAATACCCCTTTGCCCCAAACTGGGTCGAAGGGGCCGGTAAGACAAAACTGTACTATGGAGACCTTTGAGAAAGGAAGTGGCGTAAAGCCTCCAGAGCATAGTATGAGTAATGTGCAGGGTCGCTTCAAAGATGGTGCCAAATCGTCTTGTATTTGGCGAGAGCTTTGATCGGCCCGGCGGCAGCGAAGCTTTTTGTCTTCAGATCTATGGCGTTTTTTGCCAAGTGGCATGCTGAACCTGCCGGAATATTCTTGAAAGTGAGATGAGATTAGGGTATTATGAGACTTGAAGTTTGTAGGAGTGGTTCAGTGAAGCATGGATAAGACCGCCGAAGTCGTATGCTTCGGAGATAATTCAACTCTATTGAAGGAGGATTGCTATGTGTAAGAAATCTTTTTTATTGACTTCTATGGTTCTGTTGCTGGGGTTCATCGGCAGCGCCTCTGCCGAGCTGCTGGTCAGTTGGAAACTCGACGAGGGTTCCGGAACTGTTGCTACCGACACATCCGGCAATGGCAGAGACGGTACATTCACCGGCGAGCCACAGTGGGTGGCTGGGCACAACAGCGCCGGCGCGCTGCATTTCGATGGCGTTGACGACTTTGTTGTTCACGATCTGGGCCAGACAGAGACCTTTGCGGCCTTCAGTGTCGCCTTTTGGGTCAAGGCTGATACCTTGGGCCAACCCGTCTACGCCAGTCCATTTACCGGGCATTTCCCGAACAGCGCTGGTTTCCAGGTTGATGTGGATGGTGGAAATCCGGGAAATTACAGGATTAACCCTAATTCCGGAAATCAATTTGCATTCGGCCCCGTTACAACGGACTGGATACATCTTGCATTGACCGCAGAGGGTACGTCTATGAACCTCTACTACAATGGCAATTGGGCCGCCAGTAATACTCTCGTTGACGACGATGTTGTCTTCAACCAGTTCGCCATAGGTGTAAACAGAAACAGGAACTGGTGGTTCGCCTGTACCATTGACGACTTGCGCGTTTATGACCACGTTCTGTCGGAGGCCGAGATTCTTGGTGATATGGAAGGTAAGCCTTTCCCGTTTGCGCTTAGTCCCACTCCCGCCGATGGCGCCCTGCACGAAGCTACCTGGGCGAACCTGTCCTGGCTCCCGGGCAGTTTCGCGGTCTCACACGATATGTACTTCGGGACCAGCTTCGATGACGTCAACAACGGCGCCGAAGGAACCTTTGTTGGCAACCTGGGCGTTACATCCCAGGTCGTCGGATTTCCGGGCTTTCCGGCTCCCGAGGGCCTGGAGCCCGGCACTGCTTATTACTGGCGAATTGACGAGGTCAACGACGCGGACCCGAACGGTCCATGGAAAGGGAACGTCTGGAGCTTCTCGGTTCCACCTAAGACGGCTTATTTCCCCGACCCGGCTGATGGCGCCGAACTTGTCGATCCGAATGCGATCTTCACCTGGACGGGAGGTTACGGCTCCAAATTGCACACCGCCTATCTCGGCGACAACTATGACGATGTGAACAATGCCGTCGGCGGTATGCCGTTGGGGTCCCCAAGCTATGATCCCGGCACTCTCGAACGAGAGAAGGTCCTTTACTGGCGCGTCGACGAATTCGATGGCGTTGAAACGCACAAAGGCGGTATCTGGAGCTTCACGACGCCGGGCGCCGTGGGCAATCCCCAGCCGGCCAACGGCGCGGTGGATGTGCAGATGATCGAAACGCTAAGCTGGACGCCGGCGGATAGTGCCACCTCGCATGAGTTGTACTTCGGTACCGATGCTGATGCCGTCAAGAATGCCACCACAGTCTCACCCGAGTATATCGGACCCAGAGCGATTGGCGCCGAGAGCTATGATCCCGGAGGACTGGCATGGGACAGCGGTTATGCGTGGCGCGTGGACGAGGTTTATCCGGACAAGACCGTCAAAGGTCTGGTCTGGACCTTTGCTACGGCCGACTTCATTCTCGTGGACGATTTCGAGGCCTACAATGACATCGATCCCCCTGATCCCGACAGCAACACGATATACTCCAGTTGGATAGACGGCTACGGAATCCCGACAAACGGAGCGCTCACAGCCAATGAGTTGCCGCCATATGCCGAGCAGACGATTGTTCACGGCGGTGCCCAGTCGATGGAGTATCTCTACGACACGAATTTGATGATTTCTGAGTCGACCCTGACGCTGATTTACCTGAAAGACTGGACCGCCGAAGGCGTCACGAGACTGTCGTTGTGGTTCAGAGGTGCTTCGGCTAATGCCGCAGAGCGGATGTTCGCAGCCCTGAACGGCACAACGGTCGTGTATCATGATGATCCTGCGGCGTCCCAGATGGCCGGATGGAACGAATGGGTCATTGACCTGGCGGCATTCGGTGTTGACCTGACCAACGTCAATACCGTGACCATTGGTTTTGGAACCAAGAGCAGTCCGGCTGCCGGTGGTGCAGGAACGGTGTACTTTGACGACATTCGGCTGATTCGGTAGCTTTTTTGGAAGGCAATTGAAGCAGCAAATTACTGCGCTACTGAGACGGAATGTTTATGAATTGGGGCCTATGCTGACTGACTCGGTATAGGCCCCGTTTGTTTTGAGATGGATCCGGTGCTGAGGCGGATTTCTCTTGACGGCGGGGCGGTTGATCTGGTACAAATAAGGTTGTTGTAGGGTACTTCTATTCAAGCGTTTTCTATGAAGGAGGTCTGTCATGGGCAGAGAATTGTCTTGTTTGGCTTCTCTTGTTCTGGTTCTGGGGCTGGCTGCAGGCGTTGCCAGCGCGGATATCGAAACGGGACTCGTAGGCTATTGGCCTCTCAATGAAGGGACAGGCGATACCACCGCTGACATTTCGGGAAACGGCCACGATGGGACCCTGTATAATGGTGCGACCTGGATCTTGCCGGGTTTCATAGGAAACGCCGCGATGAACTTTGACGGCGATCCGGGTAGCAGGGTCTCCGTTGGAACCTGGGATCCGGGAGATCTGCTCACGCTCGCTGTCTGGGCCAGGTGGACTGGTGAGCAAAACAAGGCGCCGAGAACCGGCATAATTGGAAAGAGGGATGACTGGACCAACGACGGTATAAGGTGGTTCTCTGAGGTTATGACGACCGGCGAGGTTAGAATGAGAACCTTCAACCAGACCGTGGGCAGTCCGGCCGGTATGTTGACCGCGTTCATAGACGAATGGGCGCACATAGCGATCACGTTCGACGGCAGCACATGCAGAATCTATCTCAACGCCGAGGAGGTAGCCTCCGGTTCTTTCTCGTTGGGCCCCGGCCTGACAGCCGCTGTGGGATTGGGATGCAAAGCGGGCGCCGCCAACAGCAATACGGAAATCTTCTCGGGCGACCTGGACGACGCCCGCATCTACAACCGGGCCCTGATCGCCACTGATGTAGAGCAACTTTTTGGATGGACTGGAATAGCAGGAAAGGCTTATGGTCCGGACCCTGTCGATGGCAAAAGAGACGTGCCACGAGACGTTGTCCTGACCTGGGCGCCGGGACAGTTTGCGTCGCCACTCAACGGGCACAAAGTCTATTTCAGTGAGAACTTCGCCGATGTTAGCAACGGCATTGGTGGAATCACCCAGAGTGCCGACAGCTATGATCCGCCTCAACGGCTTGATTTCGAGAAGACCTACTATTGGCGTGTCGATGAAGTAAATATGCCACCGGACTCCACCGTCTTCGAGGGCGACGTCTGGAGCTTTACGGTCGAGTCGTTTTCCTCTCCTGTCGAAGGCGTCCTCGCTACGGCTTCCAGCAGCACGGCGGGCAAAGGACCTGCGAACACCGTGAACGGTTCGGGGCTCGACGCCGGCGGCTTGTTACACGACAGGGTCGGTGAGGCCATGTGGCTCAGCGATATTGCAGGGCCACAGCCGAGCTGGATCGAATTTGAGTTCGGCAAGGTCCAGAAGCTCCACGAGATGTGGGTGTGGAACTCCAACGATGGTCTGGAGCCGGTGATAGGTTTCGGGTTCCAGGATGTCACGATAGAGTACTCGGCCGACGGCATCGACTTCGTGACCTTGGGGACGACCCACGAGTTTACGCGGGCACCCGGCGCGGATAATTATGCTCACGACACGACGATTGATTTCGGCGGTGCGGGCGCAAAGTACGTCAGGCTGACCGCCAACAGCAACTGGGGAGGCATCCTGCCCCAGTTCGGCCTCAGTGAGGTCCGCTTTTTGTCCATCCCCGTCCAGGCGAGAGGGCCCGATCCGGCTTCCGGAGCGGCAGAGGTCACCCTGGATTTGGAGCTCGATTGGATAGCGGGCAGAGAGGCGGCTTCGCACGAGGTATACTTGAGCGATGACTTGCAGGCCGTAGCCGAAGGCACGGCCCCTTTCACCAACGTGGCGCAGAGCAGCCATGGTCCGTTGGCCCTTGATCTGGGCAAGACCTACTTCTGGCGTGTGGACGAGGTCAACGACGTCGAGAGCCCCGCGAGATGGCGGGGCGACGTCTGGGACTTTACAACGATTGAGTCTCTTGTCGTGGAAGATTTCGAGAGCTACGACGCGGCCGACAACCAGATCTGGTTCACATGGTATGACGGGCTTGGCTTCGGCGTGCCCGGCACGCCGGACTTCTTCGGCGGCAACGGCACCGGCGCCGCGGTGGGCGATGAGAACACAGCTTCCTCCACCGAGGAAACCATTGTTCGCGGCGGAAATCAGTCGATGCCGCTTTCCTACAACAACAATAAGCCGGGCGCGCTCAATTACTCCGAGACGACCCTGACGCTGGACTCTCAGAAGGACTGGACCGTCAGAGGTGTTGGCGAATTGTCAGTCTGGTTCAGAGGCTATCCCGCTTCGGTGGGTAGTTTCGTGGAGGCACCGGCCGGAACCTTTACGGTCACCGCCGAGGGCGCCGATATCTGGAACCAGGCCGACGAGTTCCACTACGTCTATAAACAGCTCTCAGGCGTCGGCTCAATCATCGCCAGAGTCGATAGCGTTGAGAACACCGATCCGTGGGCCAAGTCCGGCGTTATGATCCGCGAGACGCTCGATGCAGGCTCGAAATTCGCCGCAGTGTATATTACACCCGCCAATGACGACGGTACACCCACACAGGGATGCAGATTCCAGGCCAGGACGGATACGGACGGCAGCGCCACCAGCGATTCGAGCCCGACCCTGGTAGCGACGCCCGAGCAAATGGCAATTACGGCACCATACTGGGTGAAAATAGAGCGTGACATTACGGGCAACTTCCGAGGCTCCTATTCCAGCAACGGGACAGCCTGGACTCCGATGGTGTGGAGACCGTTGATTTCTATGGAGTCGAGCGTCTACGTTGGTCTGGCGTTGACCAGCCACAATGCCGCCGTGACGGGCGAGGCCGTATTCTCAGGCACGCAGACCACCGGTGCCGTTACGGGGCAGTGGCAGTCGCAGGACATCGGCATTCTAAGCAACAGCGCCGAGCCGTTGTATGTCGAGATAGCCAACGGCAACGGTACGTCCGGGTTGGTGTCCCATGATGACCCGGCTGCAACCCAAATTGACACCTGGACCGAGTGGCGGATCGACCTGCAGCAGTTCGCAGATCAGGGCGTCAACCTGACAAACGTCGACAGCATCACTATCGGCACAGGCGACAAGAACAATCCACAGCCCCGCGGTTCGGGCAAGATGTTCTTCGACGACATAGGGTTGTTTCCGGAGCCTGCCATTCAGGGGCCGAAGACGGCAAACGTGATATTCGAAGCAGAAGCGGCTGACATCCTCGGATCGAACTGGCGGCTCTATAACGATTCGGCCTCGTCGGGCAGTCAGCACATCGGCTCCGACGACGGTGACGGCGACGACTTTGATACCGCTCCGGGGGTCGACTGGGCAGCCGTTTACAATTTCACGGTTGCCGCCGATGGCATCTACAAGATCCTGTTGCGCGGTCAGGAGGCGGGCGCCGATTCATTCTGGGTCCGGATCACGACCGCTACGAGTCAGACTCTCGAACATCCCGATCAGCCCGGCACCGGCTGGGTCAAGTTCAACGGGATGGACGCTCCAAACGGATGGGCCTGGGACGAGGTTCACAGCGACGACGACCCTGACGACGCAGTTGCGAATTGGACATTGGCCGCGGGCGAGCATACGCTGGAAATCGCCAAGCGTGAAGACGGCGTGCTGCTCGACGCTATTCTAATTACCGACGACCTCGCCCTGGACCAGGCTACGTTGCCATAGCAAGTATCGAGACGCCTAAAATCTGCAATAGCCGGGGTCTATGTCGATTAATTTCGCATAGGCCCCGTTTCTTCTTGGCCATTGCCCGCTCATGCTTGCGTTCAACGGCCGGTTCGGGTATCCTAATCAAAAATACTTGCATCGTGGAAAAATTTGAGAAGGAGACTCGAATGACTAAGCCGGAAAGAATCAATAATATGCCGTGGGTGTGCGTTGGCGTGATGTGCCTGACTATGGTGACGCTTGCGGCAGCGAAACCACCGTCAATCCTGTCGGTTCAGTCGAACTCCAGGCAGATCGGTCTGTACGAAAAGTTCGAGTTGCGGATCGATCTTGAGGCTGCTTACACTAATCCTTTTGATCCGGAGGAGATTGATCTTACCGTCGAGTTCACAGCGCCTTCGGGCAAGAAGTGGAACATCTGGGGTTTTTACAATCCGTCTGCGTGGACCTCGCTGTGGATGGCGCGTTTTTCGCCCACCGAAAAAGGCGCCTGGCGATACGTGGTTACCGTAACCGATTCCGAGGGCACGGGGCAAAGCCGTGCGGGGACGTTTACTGCGGCGGATTCCTCACATCACGGATTCGTGAAAATTGCGTCCAATCAGCGGTATCTCAGGCATGACGACGGGGCATCGTTTTACGGGGTCGGCCTGTGGTACAACGACAGCTATGAATCGTTCAATGAGGGCAGGATCACAGAAGATGGGCTCGACAATCTGAGAAAACGCGGGGCGAATTTCATCAGCTTTTTCCCGACTCCGTTAGAGACGATGGGCTCAGGGCTCGGGCGATACGATCAGAACCGTTGCGGCCGGATGGACCAGCTCTTCGAATGGTGCGAGCAGCGGGACATCTACATTAGCTGGAACATCTGGTTCCATTCGTATATTTCCATGGCCGTCTGGGGCGGCGGCAATGCCCGGTACAGAAACAATCCGTACAAACTCGTCAGCAGCGCCACGGATTTCTTTGGGAACGAAGAGGCCTGGGAGTATCAGGAGAAGCTTTACCGGTACATGATCGCCCGCTGGGGATACAGCCGGGCCCTGTTCTTGTGGTTCGTGGTCGACGAGATCAACGGCACCGAGGGCTGGACGAAAGGGGGCCCTGCCGTGGCCGAGCAGTGGTCCGCCCGGATGGACGGGTACTTCAACGAGCACGACCCGTACGGCCGGCCGACCACGGGCACCCAGAGCGGCGGGATCGGTCAGTGGTGGCCCGAGGGATATAAGATATTCGACATAGCGGCGAGGGAGATTTATGAAGCCCAGGGTCACCCGATGCCGAAAAGCGGCAAGCTCGGCCCGGACGACGAGAACCCGATTCAGTCGAGCTATCGCAATTACGCAACGCAGATACAGAACCTCTGGAATGGATTCGACAAGCCTGCAATCATCGGAGAGTGCGGCTGGGACCACACCTATTACGAGCCCGGCATGCCGGGCTACCTTGCGATGTACCACAATGCCCTGTGGGTCAGCCTGACCAACGGCGCCTGTGCGACTCCATTCTGGTGGGCGTATTCGGATTGGATTAACGACAGCGTTGTCACCAATCAGATGCTCTATTTCTCACAATTCGTATCGAAAATCGATTTTGTAAATCAAGATTTCGAGCCGGCAGATGTCACTGCGCCAAACTGCGATGCCTGGGCGATGCGGGCCGACAAGTTTGTTATTGGCTGGGTCGTCAATCCCCGCACCAGTGTTGCGAATGAATCATTTACTATTTCCGGGCTGCCGGACGGCGAGTACGAGCTTCGCCTGTACCGGACCTGGCGAGGCAGGTACATGGACCCGCAGACCGTCAAATGCAGCGATGGCGAACTTACCTATACGATACCGGAGTTGAAAACCACCGGAGGCCACGCTCTGCATATCGGAAACGATGTCGCATTCAAAGTCGTGCCGAGGTAAGGGCGCGATCGACTCGGCGTTGACAGCGAGGCAGATGCCGGGTATGTTTTGACAGGACAATCAGAGCTCAGAAGGAAGGTATCGATGGCAAAGCAATGGAGTGCAGAAGAAATTCTACAGGTTGCGCGGTCGTTTCAGCGAGCGAGCGTGCTGACCGCCGCGGCCGATTTGAACGTTTTTACCTGCCTGCATGGCTGGCCAATGACCGCCGATGCTCTGGCCGGCGAGCTTTGCACAGACTTGCGGGCTACGACCATTTTGCTCGATGCGCTGGCGGCGTTGGAATTCTTGACCAAGCAGGGTGATGATTACAGCGTCCCTGACGGTCTGGCTGAATTGTTGAGTGAGAAATCAGCTCAGAACGTTCTGCCTATGGTTCGCCACTTGGCCAATTGCCTTGGCCGCTGGGCCCAGTTGGCCCGGATAACGCGAACCGGAAAACCTGCCGAACGAGTTGCCGGTATTCGTGGCGAGGCCGCCGACCAGGCGGCTTTCATAGGTGCCATGCACAATTTCTCGGCGCCGGTAGCGGCTGAAGTAGTGGGCAGGCTGATGCCGTTGAAATTCAGTCACCTGCTTGATATCGGAGGCGCCTCGGGCACGTGGACCATGGCATTTCTTGACGCGGTCCCCGAAGCCAGAGCGACGCTGCTCGATCTGCCTGCTGTCATTCCAATGGCTCAGCAGCGCTTGTCCGATGCAGCCCTGAGCGACAAAGTGACACTCGTCGCGGGCGATTACTACGCCGATGACCTTCCCGCAGGCGTCGACCTTGCGTGGCTCGGGGCGATTTGTCACCAGAACTCCAGGGAGCAAAACCGGGCGCTCTTTGCCAGGATTCACAAGGCCCTGACCGACGATGGCGTTGTGGTCATACGCGATGTCGTCATGGACCCGTCACACACCAGCCCCGAAGCTGGAGCATTGTTCGCCGTCAATATGTTGGTCGCAACCGAAGGAGGCAGTGCGTACACCTTAGATGAGTATCGCGAGGATCTTTCCGAGGCCGGTTTTGATGACGTGACGCTCGTGCGCCGGGACGAGTTTATGAATTCGCTGATCCGAGCCAGGAAGGTGTGAGAAATGGCAAATATGTTCCAGATCCTTGTAGGGAGGTAGTCAATGAAGCGGCAAATTGCAGTTACAAATGACGGGCAGATACGGGTACGCTTTCGCACTCTTGCTGCTCTGGTGGCATTGTTAGTTGTGTGCAGCGTTGGCGTAGCCGGGGATTGGCCGACCTATCGGTCTGATGCGGCACGCAGCGGGGTTACTTCTGAAACCGTCGGTCCGGGGCTTTCTCTGCGCTGGAAATATGTTCCCACTCACCCGCCCAAACCCGCCTGGCCCATGCCCTCCGAAGAGATGCCGAGAATGCACATAGACAACGCGTATCCCGCGGTCATAGCGGGCGGCAATGCCTACTTCGGTTCATGTGTGACCAATAAAGTCACCGCAATAGGTTTGACTGACGGTGAGATACGCTGGGAATTCTTTACCGAAGGGCCCGTTCGTTTTGCGCCCGCCCTCCATGCGGGCAAGGTGTACGCAGGCTCCGATGACGGTAACGTGTATTGCATCGATGGCAAGAACGGTTCGCTCCTGTGGAAATACCGCGCCGGTCCCAGCAATGAGAAGGTCATCGGCAACGGCAGAATGATATCGCTCTGGCCCGTCAGGACCGGCGTCCTTGTCGACGATGGGACCGTCTATTTTGCAGCCGGCATTTTCCCATACGAAGGGCTTTACGTCTGCGCCCTCGATGCCGGCGACGGCTCGGTCATCTGGAAGAACGATACGATCGGCGACCGCGCGCATGAGATGGAGTTCGGCGGGATATCGCCGCACGGTTATTTGCTTGCGTCTCGGGATATCATTTATGTTCCTTCGGGGCGGTCCATGCCGGTGGCTTTCGATCGCAAGACCGGCAAGTTTCTATACTGCGCCGCCCCGGGCGGCAAACGCGGCGGGTGCTGGGCCCTGCTCGATAATGACAGACTGATCTCCGGAATCGACTACTCGGGCGAGCCCCACAAGGTCGCATACGATGCCAGGACGGGCAGACGACAGGGGGACGCCTTCGCATGGTTCCCTGGAACCGATATGGCGGTCACTCGCGAGTCGTCATATATCCTGACCCAGGACGGTGTTTACGCGATTGATCGTGCGGCTCACTCCGAAGCCGTGCGCAGGGCTAACAAGCTCGCGAGCGACAGTCGAAAATGGCAAAGCCAGGTGGATGAATCGAAGAAGGAATTCGCCTCAGCGGCCCAGAGCGCCCGTGCAAAGCTCAGCAAGCAGATCGAGGAATTGTCAAAGAAGATGTCTGACGCCGGCGCCGAACAAAAGCGACTGAAGGCCACGAGTTTCAAGTGGCGATATCCAAGGAAAGACCTTCGTTCGGTTCTGCTGGCGGGCGATGTCGTATTCGCCGGCGGCGACGGGATCGTCATTGCCCTTGATGCAGAAACCGGCGATGAGGTCTTCAAGAGCGAGGTGGATGGCGCTGCCGTTGCGTTGGCTGCTTGCGACGGGTATCTGGTTGTCAGCAGCGACAAAGGCCCCATCTATTGCTTTAGCGAAGCCGAAGTTGCCGGGGCCAGAAACATCAAGCCCAAAGTGAAGGCCGATCCCTATCCGACTGATTCGCTGACCGAAACGTACAAGGCTGCCGCAGAGAAGATCATTGCCGAAAGCGGTATCGAGAAGGGATACGCCCTGGTGCTCGATTGCGGCCGGGGGCGCCTCGCTTACGAGTTGGCGAAAAGAACGGAGTTGAAAATTGTCGCCTTGGAAAAAGAGCCGGCAGAATTAGCGGCAGCGAGAAAGAATCTCGAAGCCGCCGGCCTGTTGGGAACAAGAATCGTGGTTGAGCCCTGGGACATGGAGTCTCTGCCGAGCTACTTCGCCAACCTGATAGTCTCCGACGGAATGTTGCTCACGGGCAGAACTATGGGGACAACCGAAGAAGGCCGGCGCATTCTCCGGCCCTGGGGAGGTACGGCGTGCCTGAGTTTTCATCGCGATGGTGATGTTGTGTGGAGGAATTTTGTCCGAGGTCCTCTTGAAGGCGCCGGCGCCTGGACGCAACAATACGGCGATCCGCAAAACACCGCCTGTTCGGACGACGAGCTGGTTTATGGTCCGTTGGGGGTTCTCTGGTTTGGCGAGCCCGGTCCCAGAGGTATGACCGAGCGGCACGCGCGGGCGCAGAGTCCGGTTGCCATGGACGGACGTATGTTCATGGAGGGTGAAGACTTGATAATGGCCGTCGACGCCTTCAACGGGACCCTGCTGTGGAAGAGAGAAATCCCCGGCGCTGTCCGGGTAAAGATCAAGGCCGACTGCGGTAATCTGGTTGTGACCGGCGGCGGCCTTTACGTGGCTGCTCACGACAAATGCTACCGATTGGATCCGGCGACGGGCGAAACGATACGTGTATACAAGATACCAGGTTCTGTCGATGGATCGCCTCGCCGGTGGGGATACATTTCAGTCGTCGGCAATATTCTCTACGGCTCGGCGGCAACCGCCATGGAGGAGGATTACGGCGCTGTTTTGAAGCGGTTTGTGGAAAATGGAAAATGGAAGAACATCGAGGATGTCGGCGCCGAGCACAGAGAGCAGTACGAGTATTCGAAAAAGCTCTACCCCGATCCGAAGGACTTGCAGATGGCCGCCCAGAGGGGTGGGATAATGTATCGATACATGACGTCCTTCGCCCAGGGAGGAGAGTTCCTGCAGAAAGACGCCGTGACCGACAGCCTGATGGTGAGCGACAAGATATTCGCCGTGGATACGGAGACGGGCGAATTGCTCTGGAAGCGCGCGGGCGAGAAAATTGCCAACATAACAATCACACTGGGTGAAGGTAAGCTGTTCTATGCCGACAGCGCGGTTCCTGAAAAGATCAGAAACCGGTCCCTGAAGAAACGCCAAAGACTCACAAAAAAGGGCGTCTACAAGGAACGGGAAGGAGTCCTCGAAGAGTTGAAGCAGATGAAAGAGTCCCTCGCGCAGAAGCTGAAGGAGGACCCCGCATACGGACAGAAGCGGACCGTTGAATATCTAATCAGTTCCCTGGAGGCGGAGCTGTTCAAGGAAGAACATCCCGAAGGGAGTCTGACGTATGACGACGCCGACGTGAGGATGGTTTTTGCGGTCGATGCCGCTACGGGAGAGTTGCTCTGGAAGGAGCACACAGACCTGACCGGATGCTGCGGCGACAAGATGGGCGCCGCTTACAGTGACGGTTTGCTCCTGTTCTTCGGCAATCACGGCAACCACGATGCATGGAGGTTCCGTGAGGGCGGCATGAAGTGGCGCCGCATCACCGCGCTGTCGGCCGACAACGGCGATATGGTCTGGTCCCGCCCCCTGAACTACCGTACGCGGCCTGTCATAGTTGCCGACAAGATCATCCTGGAGCCTCGTGCTTGCGATCTTCGCACCGGCGAAACTGTCATGCGCGATCACCCAATCACCGGCGAGCAGGTTCCCTGGGAGTTCCTGCGCCCCGGCCACACGTGCGGCATCACAGCCGCTTCGGCGAAGGGCCTGTTCTATCGCTCGGCCTGCACGGCGTTCTATGACCTTGAGCAAGACAACGGAGTCCAGATCTTCGGCGCCTATCGACCAGGCTGCGCCATCAGCGTGATCCCCGCAGGAGGTGTATTGCTCTCACAGGAAGCGGCGGCAGGCTGTACATGCTCGTACCCGATCCGCTGCTCGCTGGCGATGGTGCGAAAACCCGATCGACCTCAACCCTGGACCGTTTATGTCACGCCCGGCAAGCTGAGCCCGGTCAAGCATTTTGCTGTCAACCTCGGTGCTCCAGCGGACAGAAAGGACGACGAAGGGACTGTCTGGTTCGGTTATCCTAACCCGAAGACCAGCTCGTACACGCACTTTCCCAATTACGGCGTTAAGTTCGATCTGCGTGTTGAGACTTTGCCTGCAATGGGGTATTTCTGCCGGGACTTCAGGGATGTGAGCATTGCCAATACCGACAAACCCTGGCTCTTCACCTCAGGCTGCCGGGGGTTGCTGCGTTGCGAGGTGCCGCTGACCGACGGTTCTTCCGGGCTTAGCGGCGCTTCGTACACCGTCCGCCTCGGCTTCAATGCGCTGCCGGGCGATCTGGTGGGCCGGCGCGTCTTCGATATCAAACTCCAGGGCAAAGTTGTGTTGGAGGGCCTTGATATCATGGAAACAGCGGGACGAGCCAACCGGGCGGTCGTGAAGGAATTCAAAGGCATTGAGGCCCGAGAGTCTCTGGCTCTCGAATTGGTTCCAAAATCGACCGATCCGCAGGCGAATCAGGCACCTATAATCAATTTCATCGAGGTCATTCGAGAAGGCGCCGGCAAGGTCGCCACAGCATCGGGCAGGAATGTGCGATGGTGATCAATCTCTTTCTCAATCAGCACGTCGAACCCAAACGCGGCCTCTTGGCCGAATGGGCAGGTCCAGGGCGATGTTGTTCTCAGGCCTGGCGGACCGAACGGCAATAGGCTTTCCAGAAAATGCCTCCACGAATTGACTTGGTTTGCCTTCTTGAATCGCGACGGTCAGGGTGACGTCGACAGCTTCGTCATTGAAGTTTTGGATGACGCAATTGCCCGATGCGAAAGAGCCGAATGGGTGATATGTAACGCAGCCGGGACCGTCAAACGCTGCGCCGCCGAATGCATCACGAAGAATCGAGAGAGCTGGTTCTTGCATCTCAAGCAGACCCAACCGCCGGGGGCAGAGCAGGACCTCGCCTACGGCGTCGAAGTCGGCCTGGCTGTAGGTGTGTGTGTTGAGCAACACGACGCGACCTTGCGGCGAGTCGCTTACTTTGAGAAAAACGTATTGTCTATTGCCTGACGTACACACGATGTTGCCGCGTTCGGCTTGACACTCGATAGGCGACTCTATGTCAACAGTCACATCCTTGCTGCTGGACTCTTGTGCCAGTTGAGCACGAATTGGCTCTGATCGCAGATCCGCCTTGACGCCCGCCATCCGGGCAAGTTCATCGCCTTCACTGGATGCGATTATTAGGCTTGTGGTGAGTATAAGGTGCACGCCTCTCGCACGGGCCCTTTCAATATGGTCGATCAGGTCCGGATCGGCAGCCGCCTGGGCGGGCAGGAATATGACCGGGGCCTCCTCGGGAAACGTGTGCACCGGTATGATGGGGATTCCCAACATGCCGAGAAAATCCATTATGTACATGTCGCCTGCGGGATTGCTGTTCGGCGGTTTGTAGGCGGGGACGCCGATGACGGGATGTTCGCGCACAAAGGCGGCCAGGTCGGTAAGCCGGTCGGATTCGGCAATAACTTTTTCGTGATCGGGGTGGCCTGCCATCACATTAGCGAAGTTGAAGAAGACCAGCTCCGCTGCCCCGGCTAAGACGCTGGTGTAGGCCTGGTCGAGGAAGTCATACTCTGCGCAATCACCGTGGTCGAACCATGCGCCGCCGATCTTCTCGCCCGCGATGCCGGCGAGCCAGCGGTAGTTGACGAATCCTTCGTAAGGCTGAACGAAGCCGAATCGCTGCGTGTTGCGACCTCGCGTCTCGGTGCCGACCCAAACCTTATCGAAAATCTCAGGGAGCGTCCGGGTGTCATAACCGAAGAGGTGAAACCGGTCGTACCATTGGGGGTATTTTACTATCATGGTTATGTGGGGATTGACATCTTTCGCCGGACCGACGAAGACCGAATGCGCCAGTTCTGTGAGCAAGGCCCGGCGGTATTCGCCCCAGGACCGGTCGCCTTTGGCGACTCTGGATTCGGCGCTCACATCGCCCGTGCAGAGGAAGTCGTCGACGATAAACGTATCGAAGATGCCGGCAGCCGTCCGGACCACCTTTTCGAGATCGCGTTGGGTCTTTTCGTTTTGCCAGTTGAACCAGCCGAGCGGACCTTCCTGGCGCACTCCGAAATTACCGCCGGGCACCGTTGCGATGCCGCCGACCACATCTATGGCCTTGCTCCGGAGCCAGTCACGCACGAAGATGAGGTGTTCGCGTGCGACCGTGTGGCCGCCGCGGTAGACCTCGATGTAGATTTTCGTGATGCCCATGCGCTCAATGGTCTTCAAGGCTCGCGCGCGTACCGCCTCATCAGTGGCAAGCTGCTCGGCCTGGCGCGACGTGGCGTAGGAGGCGAAACGAAGATCTTTGGATGCCTCAAGATACTTCTGTCGCCCCGAAGTGACGCTGCCGATCATACCCAGCATCAATACGAGGGACATGACGAAGGACGTTTTCTGTGCTGTCATGGTTGTCCCTTCAAAGAAATCACAACAGTCCGTCATCTCTTAGACGATTGACAATGCCGACTGTGGATTCACTCAGATCCATAGTATAAAAATGCAGTCCCGCGACCCCCGCTCTGAGCAATTCGGTGCATTGGCTTGCCGCAAACTCGATGCCGAAATTGACAAGCGATTCCTTATCATCTTGGGGCAGCGAGGCTATGCCGTTACGTACCTCGTCGGTGATCGTTGCCCCACACATGCCGGCCAACATCTTCATCATCTTGACGCTGTATATAGGCATTACACCTGCCAGTATAGGGACGCCTATGCCCAGTGCTCTACAACGCTGCACAAAATCGAAGAAGTATCTGTTGTCATAGAAATAGTTGCTGATGATGTACTCGGCCCCATTTTCGACTTTGAGCCTCAGATACTCGAGGTCCTTGTCCTTACTTTCACAATCGATATGTCCTTCGGGGTAACCGGCTGTCCCCAGACAAAAGGGATATCGAGGCCGGATGAATTCAATAAGATCTGAGGCGTGGGCAAAACTCCGAGGATGAGGCTTGAAGTCCTCCAATTCCTTCGGCACATCACCTCGTACGACCAGGACGTTCTCTATCGGCAACGTTTGGTAGCTGTCCAGAACAGCCGTGATGTCCTCCGGGCCCAATCCGTAGCCGGCAAAATAGGCCACTACCTCCAGCATCTTCTCTTTCTTGAGTTTTTCGACGAGCTGACGTGAGCCTTCACGTGTGGAGCCGCCGGCACCGAAGGTGACCGAGACAAAGTCAGGCCTCAAATCGGCTAAGGCATCGATAGCCTTCTCAAGTTTCTCAGCGCCCTTTGGCGACCTGGGAGGGAATAATTCAAAAGAAACTGTCGGCTTCTGCGCCGCACTCCAAAGATCTGTCACTTTCATGGGACTGTCTCCTTTTACACGAACAGTTGGCTGCCTGACACACTATGTTCAATCGTTCTTGATGTAGCCCAAATCTCTCAGTACATCCTTTACACGAGGATACAGTCTGGCGGCATTTCGATAATAGATTTTCTCCAGAACGTCAATGGGAAGAGCCAGGCCCCTGGTATCTGTGCCGCCGAAGAAACCGCCCTTGATCACACGATCGGTTTCCAGCAACTGGAAGGCTCGGCGGTAACTTTCGGCGACTTCCTCATACCTGCCCTCGCGCGGCTGGCCGCCGATATCCGTTCCGAAGAGAATCCGGTCGGCATATTCAATCATGAACTTCCTGAGCTTGTCTCTGTCCATGCGGTTAAACTGTTGAAATCTTGCTCCGAGGTCGACGTGAACGTTCGGATATGTTTTCAGCACATACATCAAGTAGTCCAATTGCTCGTTAGAATTGAAATGGTCGAGCATATGGGCGTTGACCACCTTCAATTTGGGATGCCTGTCGAGGACTCTTTCCCATGCGTTGTGGGCCTGCCAGAACTTCACCGGATCCTCGCACCATTTCGTCGGGTAAGGCTGCGATATATGAATCGATGCGCCGATCATTCCGATCTCTTCCATCTTTGTGAAAGTGGCGTCATTCGCCGGCACGTCGATCAGGGGGGAAACTCCGACCCAGATCTTATATCCTACGATTCCCTTTTCTTGCCATTTGACGAGCTCGTCGGGCGAAAACCGCAATCCATCCGATATCTTGAAGTCATTTATGCAGGGCAAGAACCTGCCTTTGAAGCGGTTGGCTGCCGCATTGAGGTATTGAAGTTCCGTGCCATCGGGTTGTCTCATGAAATTAAGGTCGATCCAAGCTGCAAGGTTTATGCCGTGTTGATCCTTGAGAACTTCAGCGACTTTCACATAATGTCCCATCTGCTCGACGCTGCCCACGTGGGAATGCACATCCACCCTCGGTATTGCGGAAATTGCGTCTCTTTCCTGAGCGGACGCCGATTGCCCAGGGCACAAAATACAAATACAAAAGAAAATAACCGTTACGCTTGATTTGTTCATAGCAGATGCTCCTTTCTTTTTTGTCTCGGCTTGGCGTTGCTCGATTAGTATAGTCCATGACGTGCTCGCCGGCCATGCAAAAATCGAGGGGGCGGAAAGTCTTCTTGCCGTACCGTTACTGACCGGCTATTATTTCCGGTTGAAGGGTAGCGATTATGGACTCCATAGGCTATTAACGAAAGGGACATCATGAGACCTGTTATTTCAAACCTCTTGTGCACATGCGCGTGCGTCTTGATTTCATTGAGCGTCGCCGAAGCCACCGATTCGAGTGAGGTCAGGGCCTTGTTTGCCGATCCGCCGAGAGAATACAGCAGCGGGCCTCTCTGGGTCTGGAATGACATGCTCACCGAGCAGCAGATTGTCGATACGATGCGGGATCTGGCCGCCCAGAAGGTCAGGCAGGTCTTCGTTCATCCTCGACCGGGACTGATGACCCCGTACCTGTCCAGTGACTGGTTCAGGCTCTGGAAGGTCGCGTTGAAAGAAGCCGAGAAGCTCGATATGAACGTTTGGATTTATGACGAGAATTCATATCCTTCGGGGTTTGCCGGGGGGCTTGTCCCCGATGCGATGCCGGAGTCTCGCGGTAGAGGTCTGGCGTTTCGCGAAGAAAAGTCTACGGGCAAGTTCGGCGACGACACGCTCGCGGTTTTCCGTCTGGGCGATGACGGCTACGAGAACATCACGGACCAGGTCAAAGCGGGCAAGGATTTTCCCAGCGGGGGGTATTTGACTGTTTCGATAAGGCGGGCGAGCAACTCGCCCTGGTTCGGGGGCAAGTCCTATGTGGACATTCTCTATCCCGGCGTGACGGAGAAGTTCCTGGCTGTCACGATGGAGCCGTATCGCCGCCAGATCGGCGACGAGTTCGGCAAACGCGTGCCGGGGGTATTTACCGACGAGCCCCATCTTCGACCGGCGGGAGGACATCCCTGGACGCCCGACCTTCCCGAGTTGTTCGAGAAGAAGTGGGGATACAGTTTAGTGGATCATCTGCCGAGCCTTGTGCGTCCGTTGGGTGACTACAAGCGCGTTCGACACAACTACCTGCAGGTTCTGCTCGAAGCATTCATAGACCGCTGGGGCAAGCCGTACTACAATTATTGCCAGCGGAACGGACTCGAATTCACCGGCCATTACTGGGAGCACGAGTGGCCCAACTGCCTGTCATCTCCCGACAACATGGCCATGTATGCCTGGCATCAGCGACCCGCCATAGATACGCTGATGAATCAGTACAAGGAAGATACGCATGCGCAGTTCGGCAACGTTCGCGCGGTCAAGGAGCTTTCCAGCGTCGCCAATCAACTCGGTCGAAAACGAACCCTTTGCGAAGCCTACGGCGCCGGTGGCTGGGATCTGCGTTTCGAGGACATGAAGCGAATCGGAGACTGGCTATACGTGCTCGGTGTCAATACGCTCAACGAGCATCTGTCTTACATAACGATACGAGGCGCACGCAAGCGGGACCATCCACAGTCATTTTCATACCACACTCCGTGGTGGAAGGCCTATCACGTGATGGCCGATTACTTCACTCGGCTCTCGGCGGTTCTCTCACAGGGTCAACAGATCAATCGTGTGCTGCTGATCGAGCCGACGACCACCGCCTGGATGTATCAGGGCGACCCGAAACATCGGGCGAAACTCGACAAGATCGGCGAAGAATTCCAGAAGCTTGCTCTCTCGTTCGAGCGGGCGCAGGTTGAATATGACATTGGCTGTGAGGACATTATTGCCAGGCATGGTTCAGTTGATGGACCGTCGTTTGTAATCGGTCAGCGCAAATATGAAACCGTGATCTTGACGCCCTTGACAGAAAACCTCAACTCGGCAACGATGGACCTGCTTGAACGCTATGTCAAATCAAGTGGAACAGTGATTTGCTGTGGCAAGCCCCCGTCTTATGTGGACGGCAGACTGTCCAAGAGGTCGCAGGATATAGCAGCGCGATCTGGTTGGAAACGTGGCGATTCGACAGAAGTTGCCCGGACACTCATGGGCCGTTCAGCGGATGGATTTGCAATCCGGCGCGACGAGAACGACAAAGGTATACTGTTTCATCACAGGCGAGAGCTTGAGGATGGTCAGTTCCTGCTGCTGGTCAACACGAGCATCGAGGCGGCATCTTCCGGCAGTTTAGAGACATCCATGCGAGGCGTCGAGCGGTGGCATCCGGATACAGGAGAGATAGCCGCATATCCCTCTATAAGAAATGCGACGGGCACAAGAGTGAGATTCGAGCTGCCGCCTTGCGGGAGTTTGCTGCTCTTTTTGGCGCGGGAGTCTCGCGAGCCGGCGCGCGCGAAGTCGCAGAGTACTGTCACGATCCGACCCCAGGGAGTATTCGACATACGTCGTGGGCAGGACAATGTGCTCACGCTGGACTATGTTGATGTTACGGCAGGCGGCGAGACGAAGAAGAATATCTATTTCTATCAGGCGTCGCAGTTTGCGTTTGCCCAAAACGGCATGGAACGAAATCCCTGGGACAGCGCCGTTCAGTTTGGCGATGAGCTGATCAAGACGACGTTCCCGGCTCGAAGCGGTTTCGAGGCGGTTTATCGTTTCAATATCACCGAAGAAGTCCCACGCCCACTGTACATTGCGATCGAGCGACCCGACCTGTATTCGATCACCTGCAACGGCAAATCTGTTTCACCGGTCAAGGGCCAATGGTGGCTTGATAAGGCGTTCGGCAAGATTGACATTACCAATGCGGCCAAGTCCGGCGAGAACACCGTGACAATAAAGGCCTTGCCGATGACCATATATCATGAGATTGAACCGGCCTATCTGCTTGGTGACTTCGCCCTCAAGGCCACCGAAACGGGCTTTGCCGTCGAGCCTGGAAGCGTGTCGACACTGAACCTCGGCGTATGGAACAAGCAGGGGCACCCGTTCTACGCGGCCGATGTTGCGTATTCGCGGAATTTCGTCGTCGCCAGGCCCGCCGGTCGGTACGTAGTTGAACTACAAGACTGGTACGGAAGTGTGGCTGAGGTTCTGGTCAACGGCCGATCGGCCGGTTTTGTCGCGTATCGGCCCTGGGAGATCGACGTTACCGACGTGATAGTGCCCGGCCTCAACAGGATCAGCGTCGTGGTCACCGGTACGTTGAAGAACATGCTCGGGCCACATCACGCGGGGACGGACCTCGGCGCCGCCTGGCCCAATATGTTTCACCGGGCGCCGCAATCAGGTCCGCCGCCCGGTGACAAGTATCATACGATTGGCTACGGCTTGTTCAAACCTTTCGTTTTGAAGCAAACCGTCGAATAGATTCTCACTTTTTCGCCAGCTCAATGTAAATGTTACGGAACTCGATCGGGCTGCCTTCGCTCTGCAGGCAGATCCAGCCCGAAGTAATCGTCGCGGCTGTGCCTTCGTTCTGAAGGACCCCGTTGACGTGGCAGCGAATCGTGCCACCTTCGCAGCTAATGTCGTACGCGTTCCACTGGCCCGCGGGCTTCTCGCTGCTCGCTTCTTTCTTCTTCACACTTACAAACTGCTTATCCTTGTCCTGCTTGTCCTCGCCGTCTACCGTGATGCCGGGACCGTTTATAAGCACAAAATCGCCGGCACTTCCCGACTTCAACTGGCATTCGATGGTCAGAGGCCAAACCTGATCCGGTCCGCTGGCATGCAGCAGCACACCGCTGTTGGTTGGCTTCTCCGGCCAGCGCCATTCGAGGTGCAGGCGGTAGTTCGCATACGTAGCCTCGGTCCGCATATACCCATTGGGAACTCCCTTGCAATGTACGACCCCGTCGGTGACGGACCAGATGTCGTCAACGTCGATGTTTTCGTCGGGGATAAAGAGTTTCCAGCCGGCAAAGTCCTTGCCGTTGAAGAGCATTTTCTTTGCTCTGGGCTTGACCGGTCCCCAAAGCCCCTGACAGCCCGTTAGCGTCGACAAAAATATCGCCACAGCACAAAATGTTAATAGCCCGCGTGCAACTCGTTTCATGCTCTTTTCTCCTTATCATAGTTCATTTTCAAAAGAAATCCGCGACTCAACGTGCCCGGCTGCGCAGCCGGAGATCGCAATCGCAAAAGCATACCAGATCTATCGGAGTTGTGCAATGGTATCGGTAGCCATTTTTGCCGAAAGTGTCAACTTAAGGTACTCCATTTTCGCTTTCGTACGCCGGCTTGACATGTAGCGGCGGGGAATCGGAGGAAAAAATTTGCCCGACAGTTGTTTTGACAGGGCAAATCGGTTATTCTGTTAGGCTGTGAGCCCTGTCTCGTTTTGGGCATGTAAATGGTGCTGAGCAAGAGTATTTTGGAGAGACATTATGGCTGAGAAACTGCTTCGTTCATCCCTTGTGGTTCTCCTGGCGGCTCTGTTTGTCGGCGCTTCCGCCCTTGTCCAGCCAAGTGCCGTCGCGGCCGCCAAGGACGCGCCGAAAACGCTCGACACCGACCCCCACTTGGTCGGCTGGTGGAAGCTCGATGAAACTTCGGGCGAAACCGCTGCGGATTCCTCCAGGCACAAGCGTAAAGGCGCGCTTAAGGGAGGGTTGTCTTTTGACAAAGATTCGGCTGCCGGCCGGATCGGCAAGACGATCAAGCTTGATGGCGAGGACGGTTACGTTGAGATAACAAAATACAAGGGCGTTGTCGGTACGAAGCCTCGTACCGTGACGGCCTGGGTCAGGACGACGAGTTCCGAAGGGCAAGTCATATCCTGGGGCGCCGATGACTTCGGCAAGATGTTTACTTTCTGCTTCATTAGAGGCCGCCTCGGCGTCAGACCCAACGGCGGGTACTATTATATGAATGACCCGATCCACGACGACCAATGGCATCACGTGGCACTTGTGATCAAGGAGGCCGAACTGCCGAACCTTCATGATGATGCCGTGCTCTACAAGGACGGCGTCATTGCCGAAATACACGACATTGGTCTGTTGGATCTCTGGCCGATCGACACCGGCAGTGATCTGGATGTCAGAATTGGCCGGGGATTTAAGGGCCTTATCGACGATGTACGTATCTACGATCGTGTCCTGTCGGACGAAGAGGTTATGGTCCTGTTCAAGTTGGAGAGCGATCGCCCGTTATCGAAACCCAAAAAATGAAGAAGCTTGGCCGATGTAGGCCCGAATGATTTGGTGAAGGAGACTAGCAATGGAAAACAAACGAGTAACACGGCGTCAGTTTATGCGCGATGGCGCGATTGTTGCAGCGGGGGTAGCTGTGGGTCTCGGCGCTAAGACAGCCGGCGCTGCGCCGGTCGACACATCCAAAATCCTCAACTACAATCCAAACATGGAGTACCGCCGACAGGGCAAGACCAACCTCATGGTTTCGGCCGTCTGCCTCGGCGGGCATTCCCGAAGTAACGTCGAGGAGCGCACCGAAATCGTCAGTCGCGCCATCGACATCGGCATCAATTATATCGACGCCTGCACCAAGGGCGAGGTAGTACGGGATTCCAAGGCCCTGAAAGGGCGTCGCGACAAGATGTATCTGGCCCTGTCCCATTGTGGCAAAGAGACTCGCAACGAGAAATACCGCACGGCCAAGAAGCTGCTGGAGAGCCTCGACGAAGTCCTGACAGACTCGGGTGAGGAGTACACCGATCTGTGGCGTGTCACCTGCTACGAGCCGGGCGGCAGACACTCCTTCGACACGGCGTGCGAGATGATCGAGGCGCTGGAGACAGCGAAAAAGCAGGGCAAGGCGAGGTTCATCGGATTTTCCACACATGACCGCCGCTGGATCAAGTTCATGATCGAGTTCTTCCCGCAAGTCGATTGCGTCTGTTTCCCCTTTACGACGATGAGCAAGAGGGCCCAGACGGACAGCGTTTTCGAGGCCCTGAAGAAAGAGGACGTTGGCGCTTTCGGCATCAAGCCTTTCGCCGCCGGCTCGCTGTTCACGAAGGACCGGGAACAGAACTTCCAGCGCGCGCGTCTGGCGATCCGTTATATTTTGCACAGCAACACGGTTATTCCGATCCCCGGATTGAACAGCGTCGAATACGTCGATAACGTGGCGAAGGCTGTCGCCGAACGCCGCGAACTCGACGTCAAAGAAGCAGCTCAACTGGATATCGCCAACAAGCAGGCCTGGGCAAACCTACCGGCGAACTATCAGTGGCTCAAGAACTGGCAGCAGGTCTAATCGACAACGTGTAGCGTATCGGGCGTTTTTTGTGACATGTGACAAAGAGTGCGCACGCCGCGGTTTGTGCATGCATAGGGGAAGTGTCTATGAAATATGTTCTATTTGCGTTTGTGCTTGCCGCAGGCTGCGTAATTGGAGCCTGTTGTAAGCAGGCCGAAAGCGTTGGGCAACCTCAGACAAGCGACGAACCTGTCACAGAACTCGCAAAGGAAGAGAAAGATGAGGCTCCGCTGCTGCTCGACGATGAGCCGTTGTTGCTGCTGGGCGATGACGGAGGCTCCGAACAGTCGGACGGACCGCAAGCCGACAACAGTCGCTGCTTCGTCTGTCACATAAACTATATGGAGGAGGACATCGCCGTCATCCATGCCCGGGCCAACATCGGATGCGCAGGCTGTCACGGCGAATCGGACGAGCACATCGCCGACGAATCCTGGGCCTCCGGCGGCAACGGCACTGCGCCGGACACCATGTTTCCAAAGCCGAAGATCGTTGCCTTCTGTATGAGCTGTCATACGAAGGACAAGATCGACCTTGTGCAGCACAGGCCTCTATTTGCGAATATGGACAAGATAGTCTGCACTGATTGTCACGGCAAGCACAGAATTACCACGGCCCGAAAGTGCAAATGGAAATAGCCTTTTTCCGCCGGCCACATGATATATCTTACCGAAGAAGATATTCTAAACGCGGCCTCGATAGAGGAGATGCTGGACGCCATCGAGGCGTCGTTGCATCTGTATGAGAAGAAAGAATTTCACATGCCGCAGAGGCTTCATGTGGACCATCAAGACGATGTCCTGCTGCTCATGCCGTGCTTCACGAAAGATTACTTCGGGACCAAGGTGGTGACTCTGTTCCCGGATAATCCGGCGAGGAACGTCCCGGTTTTGAATGGAATAATGGTCCTCAACGATGCGCAGACGGGCGTGCCCGTAGCGTTGCTCGACGGGCCCGCTCTGACAGCATCGCGAACCGCCGCGGTCGGCGCTGTGAGCATCCGCCATCTGGCGCCCCACGATGCTCGCGCTGTGGGGATCATCGGCGCGGGCGTTCAGGGCTTTTACCAGGCCCGGGCTGCCTGCTCGGCCAGGCATATCACCGATGTGTTCATCTATGACCTGTACCCTGAAAAGACTTCGGCACTGAAAGACAAACTTTCGCAGGCTATTCCTAATATTAAGGTCCATCACGCCGCTCGCGTCGAGGACCTCCTTGAGCAAACGCAGGTCGTCATCACGGCGACGACATCATTGGAACCTGTGCTGCCTGATGTGGAAGAATTATTGGCGGGCAAGCACTTTGTCGGCATTGGCTCCTACAAACCGCAAGTGAGGGAGTTTCCTCGGGCGTTGTTCAATCTGATCGAAACCGTCTTGATAGACACTGAGCATGCCTTGGAAGAATCGGGGGACATTATAGTCCCGCTGCGAAACGGCTGGCTCAAACGAGATCAGGTCGCCACCCTTGGGAAATTTCTGACCGACGGAAAATCAAGGGATCGGGCGAAGGAAGAGACTACATTTTTTAAGTCTGTGGGAATGGCGTTGTTTGACGTTTGCGCGTCAAAGCTGATTTACGAAAACGCGATCCAAAGAGGCCTGGGGCAGAAAATCGCTCGGTAGCCTCGCAAGTCACATCAGGGATTCTCGGCAGACTTCGGGCCGGGGGGCAAATTCTCCTTGAGGTATCTGGTCAGCAATTCGTAAAGGTGACGTTTGGTGCCCTCACCCTCTTTTATCGAGTGAGTCCGGTTCGGATACGACATCATCGAAAAGAACTTGCCGTGCTTGATCAATTCGTTGATAAGGGCCTGGCAGCTCTGGTAGTGACAGTTGTCGTCGGCGGTGCCGTGGATGATCAGGAGATTTCCCTTTAGCTGATGCGCAAACGTTATCGGTGAGCCTTCGCGAAAGCCTTCTTCATTGTCGTCCGGCAGCCCCATGTATCGCTCCTGGTAGATCGTATCGTAGAATCGCTGGTTGCTGATAAACGCAATCGCCATCGCGGTGTGATACAGTTCGGGATACCTGAAGATCGCATTGAGACTCATGGAGCCGCCGCCGCTCCAGCCCCAGATGCCGATTCTGTCCGGATCAACATAGGGCCACTCCTTGATGATAGCCCGCGTCGCCGCCGCCTGGTCCGCGGATGCAAGAATCCCGATCTGGCGGTAGATGCACTTGCGCCACGCGCGGCCGCGCGGCGCCGGCGTGCCCCGGTTGTCCACGTTTACCACCAGATATCCCTGTTGCGCGAGCATGAGATGCCACAGATATCTTTCCCCTCCCCATCTATCCACTGCCGTCTGCCCGGCAGGTTCTCCGTAGACATAGAAGAACAACGGATACTGCTTCTGCGGATCGAAATCGGGCGGCTTGATGCGGTAGCCGTCAAGGAGAACGCCATCACCGATATCGATGCGGAAGAACTCTGTCGCAAGTTTCTTCAACGCCGCCACCTTTTCAACGAGCTGCGAGTTGTCCTCCAGAACTCGCACCGTCTTGTGCTCAGGTATACGCACAAGATCAATCACGGGAGGTTTGTTGGCCGATGAATACGTGTGGATCGCCCACTTCGAATCATGCGACATCTGATAGCTGTGGGTTCCCGCCTGACCTGCCGGTGTGACCCTCTCGACCTTGCCGGAACCGTCAAGCCCACTGCGGTAGAGATAGCGCTGTGTGGGATTGTCGGGAGAGGCGATGTAGTAGGCCCAGCCATGTTTCTCATCGATGCTCACAATCGAGATAACGTCGAACTCGCCGGGGGTCAGGAGTTTGACTTTCCTGCCCCGACGTGAAACGAGGTACAGATGTTGCCAGCCGTCGCGCTCGCTCAACCACATGAAGTGTTTGCCGTTTTTAAGCCATTTCAGGTTCAGCTCATCTGTGACGTCGAGCCACGCCTCATCTCGCTCGACCATGATCTTGCGCATCGTGCCCTTGCGCACGTTGCCCAGCGTGATTTCGTTGGTGTTCTGCAGGCGATTGAGATGCTGGAAAACGATCTCTTTCGAGTTCTCGGCCCAGTCCATCCTCGGCATATAATGATTGCGCAGATCGTCCGAAGGTTCGAACCATCGAGTCTTGCCGCCGCGGGAGTTGATCACCCCGACCCGGCAGGCGGAGTTGGTTTGCCCGGCCTTGGGGTACTCGAAGCTCGTGATCTTCGGGTAAAGTTCGTCCGTGTAGTTTATAAGATGAAAGTCCCGCACGCCCTCGGTGTCGAATTGCCAGTAGGCGATTGATTTGCCGTTGGGACTCCAGCGAAAGCCGTCCCGCAGAGAGAACTCTTCCTCATAGACCCAGTCGGACGTGCCGTTGATGAGGTTCTCCGAGCCGTCAAAAGTCAACTGTGTGATGCGAAGGTCTTTGAGATTCTGGACGTACAGATTCTTGCGGTGTACATAAGCGACGCGTTTGCCGTCGGGCGCGAACTTCGCGAACATCAACGTCGAGGGCTCGACATCGCCTCCGAGCTTTTGAAGCTTTGAGTCGACCAGATCGAGCACCCAGTAATCTCCCAGGGTGTTTCTGCGCCAGAGACGCTTGGTGTTTGTGAAGATCAGCAGTTTTTTTCGATCCGGCGACCACGAGTAGTCGTCGATTTCCAATGAATTCGGTTCGTCAGTCGGTTTCAATTGCTCTGACGAGACCATTATTTCGCGCTCGCCGCTCTGCGGGTCGTATCGGACAATATCCTTGGGTTTCTCATCCTCCGAGTCGTTGCCTTCTTCGCCAGCCTGCGAGTCTTCCAGAGTTGTGTACCCCGAGCCGTCCTCCAGCCAGCGAACCGAGCCGTACGATTTCGAATCAAATTCACCGGAGCTGATGACCCTCTCAAGGTCCAGATAGCCGGCATCGGATTGCGAGGGTGACTCGCCGGCCGTATAGCTCGTGGCCGACAGGAGCAGAACCGTACAGATTCCTGTGATAATTGCTTTTGTCTTCACGTTACTTTCCTCGTTTCGCATTAACCAATACCTTTCCATCAGGCTTTACGACAAGATAGTCATCCTGCTTGATGGATGAGAAGTCCTCTTGCCCAAGAATCACGATAGGCACGGTCTGATGGTACAATTCGTCCGACACAATGCTCCCCAGGGCCAGAATCGGATCGACGCTGAGATTGATTATAGCTGCGGGCGCGACGCCGGCCTTTATACTCTGCATCAACGTTGCACTCGATGTGCTGGAGCCTCTGCCCGTGGGCAAGACAAATACCTTACCCGTGACACTGGCGCCAGATAGCTCGTGACGCCGGTCGATAATTTCCCCCGTCCGCGGGCATACGCCTCCCCAGAAGCTCAGGGGCTCTTTAGAGACGAGGGCTGTCCCCTCGGCCGAGCCGGCGACTATCGCTCTTCCAATCAGAGTTCTTTCCATATAGTCTCCTCTCGGCAGATCTTCCCCTTGACGGCGGACTCGACACACTGAGCCATGCTCCCAAAGGCAACTTCTACGCCCAATTCGCCCGGTGCATAATAGGAGCACTTGCCCGAATTGGTCATGACCACCTTTGTATCCTGAGAAACCATTGGCGTATGGAAGACGCACGTGTCGAGCGTGATCTCGACCCCGAAGCCGGTGAGCACATCGAGAAAACCGCCTCGTTGCAGCAGGGCGTAAGATGTCTGACAAGAGATTACGACGAATCTGACACGCCGATCAATCGCACTGCCTTTCTGTGTCTCTGCGCGGATGAGATGCGCCAGCTCGCGAAACTCGTCGAAAGAGAAATGAGGACAGCCCAGTACAACCAGATCGAGTTTGGCTCCTTCGGCGGCGGTGGATAATTCAGAATGGGCTTTGCGCAATTGGGCCGGACCGATCTCGACGACCTGCTCAGGTTCACCCCCGTCAAATGCTTGCTCGAACGTGCTCGCCTCCGGTGTCACCCCGATTGCATGAAAAATCGCCACCGCGCCGGAAGAGGCCGCGGCCGCACAGAAAGCCTTCAGTTGATCGCTGGATGGATCGGGGGCAAGTCCCTCGATCACCGCGATTCTATCGGCGGCCAGAGTTCCCAGCAGATGGCCTAAGACTACGTAGAATTCGTTGGTCTGCATCAAGGCAGGAGGGATGTCCACGAGCCTAAGAAGTACCTGCCCCTTACGATTTTCTCTCAGATGGAGGCCGCATTTGGGAACTCTGCCTGTAATCGCTGCGCAGATATCCATGTAGTCGGCATATCGGTTTGTTCTCGCCCCGAGGACCGAATTCGCATAGCAGATGGCGTTGGACTCACCCCATGCGATTTGCTGGCCGAACCGCGGCGTCAGGTAGCTCTGATAAGGGGCGCAGGTCCAGGTTGGAATGCATCCCATATCCGTATAGGCCTTCGCCTGCCTGATGGCCTTGCCGGCGAAGTCTTCGTCTATGCCGAATTCCTTCCAATTCTGCAGGTCGAGGGGGCCCATGTTCAGGGTGGTGGGGACGCAGACTTTCCCGCCTTTCGCTGCGAGAGTCTCGGCAAATTCCAGGCCCGTTTCACTGAGCAGTCCGCACCCATCGATATGCGCCTGGGTGATGTCCATGAGTTCGCAAGCATCGAGGACTTCGGCCATCCTCGATACAATCCGCATGGCCATCCGGGCGGCCTCGCCGTGTCGGCCATCAAGGAAATCCTTATCTCGTTTGCTTAACTCTACTAACATTGGATTTATCGTTGATTACAACATGCAGTGGACTCTTCGTACTGTCTGAGATGATAGTCGAGATAACAGTCGGCTTCCAACGTTTTCTTTTGAAAGCACGGCTCTTCCGGTATAAATGGTAAATATCCCGCACAAAAAGGCCAGGGAAAGAATCGCACTTGTTGTTGAAAGTCAGGGTATTTTCATTTGAGGTGGCGGTTCAATGGCGATTCTTGTCTGGATTCCCGAGACGGCTTCAAAGCGTCTTCGCCAGAAGGGATCTGCAAACAGCATGACCAGAAACGGCAGGAGGCCAGCGTAGTATATCAGGCTGCAAAAGACAGAGGCGATAAGTGCTTCGGTAATCCGGGCGGTGACCGGCACATTCTGAGGTGGATAGAATATGAACACCACTGCCAAAAGGATTATCAGTAATGAGCCAAACAGAGCCGCTCCGACATATATGACGAATCGGACTGCATTGAAAGTTTTCGACGAGCTGAGTACTGCAATAATGAACGCGAATATAATTGCCGGAATCGAAACTGCTGCAAGAGATGCAATTGCAATCATGTCTTTGCCGAATCCACGGCTTAGCAGGTTTACTCCGAGGAAACCGAAATAGATCAGGGTTGCAAGCAGGAAAGTGACAAACCGGTTTCGATTGCCGATGCGTTCTGCCGACAGCCATATCAACGAAAAGCCAACAACGATGATCGCAAATATTACATTTAACTGGACAGTGCTTCCGGAGGTCACCTGGAATATGCGCATTACTGCCGAATAGATCAGCCCCAACAATGCAATAGGTACGAGGATCCATGCTGCTTCAGGAGTCCGATTCTCTTTGAGAGCGACAAATGCCAACGGCAGCAGCAGCCATGGGATGATGCCCTGTACGCGATAGAGCGGACTGAAATGACAGGTGACAGCTTTGCCGTCTGTGGGGCCGACTTCACCGATATCCGCTGAGACTACGATCTGCAATTCGCCGGATACATTGTAGGGTACTCGCCACGAGTACGAACACCATGAACCGCCTCACCCGAACTCGAATGTGCCGCCGCCTACCTTGACATTGTCTTTGTAGACTGAGAAAGTGGGTTTGCTTCCATCACGTATATCCCAGAGATTATACTTCTTCCCGTCGGTGCCGATGAGTTCGTAGTCGAGCTTGAGGACGCTGCCTATCCTTGTGATTTTGACGGTGTGATTCAATGGAGATGCTGCCTTGTATTTCGCCGTCGTGTCGGCATCCATGCCGGATTGGCGATTTGCTCCGTGAGTTTTGGGAGTTAAGATCAGAAGAGAGTGCAGAAGAAGCGGAACCGTTAAAATCAAATGCAGTTTGGATTTCATGTGAACTGACATTTGCCTCGAAGCGTGCCGGTGCGCTTCACCCATCTGGTTCTTCCGCAGCAGATGCTCAAAAATGCTTTGAATGGCTTGCATAAGCTGTATACTATAGAATTTCAGTCTGGTTGTCACTCATTATATGGGAAATCCGGCATGACTATCCAGTCGCCGTTTGTTAGCTGTGTGAGGTCTATGAAAAATGAATGACTCAAAGCAAACACGTCGCAACTTCCTCAAGACCATCGGCCTGGCGGTCGCGGCATTGAGTGCGCCGGTATCCGGCGACTCGAAAGAATCGCACACATCCGCTGGAGGCAAGCCTAGTTTCATCCTCATCTTCACAGATGACCAGGGCTATCAGGACGTCGGCTGTTTCGGCTCTCCGCTGATCAAAACGCCGCGACTTGACCGGATGGCCGATGAAGGTGTCAAGTTTACGAGTTTCTACGCTCAGACGGTCTGCGGCCCGTCGCGGGCGGCGCTCATGACCGGATGCTATCCTCTGCGCGTGGCGAAGCGGGACAATCAGGTGGATATTCATCCGTATCTGCACACGAAGGAAATAACCATTGCCGAAGTTCTGAAAGATGCCGGATATGCGACGGCGTGTTTTGGCAAGTGGGATTTGGCCGGGCACAGGCAGACCGGTTTCGACCGTAACCTGTTGCCGACCCGGCAGGGCTTCGACTACTTCTTCGGCACGCCGACGAGCAACGACAGCGTCGTGAACGTGTTGCTAAACGAAGCGATTATCGAGAAGTCCGCCGACATGAACACGCTGACCAGGCGTTACACTGACGAAGCTCTGGCGTTCATTAGGGCCAACAGGGACAAGCCTTTCTTCGTGTACATCCCTCACACGATGGCCCATACGAAACTGGGGGCTTCGGCACAATTCCGAGGCAAATCAAAGCGCGGCCTGTACGGCGATGTCATCGAGGAGATCGATTGGAATGTTGGCCGAATACTTGACTCCGTCAAAGAACTGGGACTGGACGACAAGACCTACGTCATTTTCATGAGCGATAACGGCCCCTGGGCAATCAAGAAGGACCACGGCGGCTCGGCGGCGCCGTTGCGCGGCGCCAAGACCTCGACGTGGGAAGGGGGGCTCCGCGTGCCGTGCATCATGCGGGCGCCCGGGCGAATCCCGCCGGGGGTAGTCTGTGATGAGATAGCCAGCACGATGGATATGCTGCCGACCCTGGCAAGACTCGGCGGCGGAAAGGCGCCGAGAGATCGGGTCGTAGACGGACACGATATCAGCGATTTAATGCATGGCGTGAAAGGGGCGACTAGTCCGACCTATGCATTCTTCTATTATCAGCACACACACCTCCAGGCCGTGCGGTCCGGCAAATGGAAACTCCACCTGCCTCGTCCGGCGAATCCGCCTTGGACACCGAACTGGGCGCGTCATATCGACGGGGAGGATGTTTTCGATATCAAGGAGCCCATGCTATTCGATTTGACCGATGACATCGGGGAGAGAGAGAATGTGGCGTGCGACCACCCGGGAGTGGTGGCACAGTTGGTCAATCTTGCTGAATGGGCGCGAATCGACATTGGTGACTACAACCGGATTGGCAAGAACGCACGTTTTTTTGATCCTCAGCCGCGAAGACCTGACGCTGCAAAGTGGATTGACAGCCATGACTGAGCCGGGAGTTGGCTTGAATCTTTGATGCGGATTTGGTATATTGATATGAACCTGGCCTTGGCTAATTGGGTGGTGTGGACATACAAACTTGAAATGGCAGGAAGATCAGATGCTCGCTACGCAACTCAAAGACGCACGAACGAAAGACGAAAACTCCGAACTCACGAGGCGCAGTTTCTTGAAAGCCGTAGGATGGGCAACTTGTTTGCCCATGCTGTCAATGCCGAGCGGAATGAGTGGCATGGGCAGGGAGCCTGCCCATCCTACCTCTACCTCTTCGCGATCGGCCGGGGAAGAGATCCGTCCGAACATTCTGTTTATCATGGTCGATGATCTCGGCAAGGAATGGATAAGCTGTTACGGGGCCGAGGATATAAAGACGCCGAACATCGATGCCCTGGCCAAAACGGGAATGCAGTTCGAGAATGCCTATTCGATGCCTCAGTGCACGCCGAGCAGGGCGGCGCTGCTGACGGGTCAGTACCCCTGGCGGACCGGGTGGGTCAACCACTGGGATGTCCCCCGATGGGGCGTGGGGTACTTCGACTGGAAGATAAGGCAGAACATGACTTTTGCCCGCATTATGAAAAGGTCAGGCTATGCGACCGCTGCGGTTGGGAAGTGGCAGATCAATGATTTCCGCGTCGAGCCGGAGGCCATGGGCAAGCACGGCTTTGACGATTGGTGCATGTGGACCGGATATGAGAGCGGCAACAAGCCGAGCGCAGAACGATACTGGGACGCTTATGTCAATACACCTCAGGGGAGCAAGACCCACGCGGACAAATTCGGACCGGACATCTATACCGACTACCTGGTCCGCTTCATGGCCGAGCATAAGAGCGAACCGATGATGCTTTACTTCCCGATGGCTCTTACCCACGGTCCTCTCACGACGACTCCCGCTGAGCCGGATGTGACCGGTCAGCTCGACACGCACAAGGCAATGGTCCGCTATACGGATGAGCTTGTCGGCAGGATTGTCAAGGCCCTCGACGAGTTGAAGATACGGGACCGCACGATCGTCATCTTCACGACGGACAATGGTTCGGGCGGCGGATGGACCGGGACGCGAAATGGCCACAAGGTTCGTGGGGGCAAAGCCAAGAAGACCGAGAACGGCGTCTGCGAGCCGTACATAGTCAATTGTCCGGGGCTCGTGCCACAGGGAGTTGTGACCGATGCATTGACCGACTTCACGGACCTGCTGCCGACGTTCGCCGAGTTGGGTGGCACTCGCGTTCCGAGGGACCTGAAGATAGACGGCGTCTCTATCGCTCCGCTTCTGCTCGGCAAGGCCAAGGATTCGCCTCGCGAGTGGATAATGGCGCTGGGGCACGGAGCGGCCAGGCTGGATGAGAAGGGCGTTCGAGGCCAGGTGGACTACACCGAGCGTGTGATCCGTGACAAGCGATACAAGGTGTGGGTGAGCGAGCAGCGAAAAATATCACAGCTTTACGATTTGCGCAGCGATCCCTTTGAAGGGAACAACCTGATCGCCGGCACCAAGTCGGAACATCTGGCGGCAATCCGCAAATTCCAGGCCGTGGTTGACTCCATGCCCGAAAAGGACAACAGACCCCAGTACAAGCCAAGAAGGCCCAATCCGTGGGACAAGAAACTGCCGGCCAAAGGCTGAGAACAGGCACAGATCATGTTAGAAAGGTTGGGAAATGATGTTGCGAACAAGAGGACTATATCGATCGGTCTGCGCAGAGGCTGATAAAACTGTGGAGCATCAGAGAAAACACCGCCGGCTCACGTGGATATTCCCTATCGGCGGATTGTTGGCGCTGTTATGGTTCCTGCTGCGCGTGATACCGAAGCCTTCGAGGGCGACGTACCCATGTCAGCGGGCGGCCTTCCCGTTGGCGTCGGGTTTTGTGATTTGGCTTGCCGGAGCCATCGGCTCGGTCGCGGCGTTTCGCAGGGCAAGACGGTGCCTGGTGCAGTCGCGCTACGTGCTATGCGCGGCTCTTCTTGCTGTTGGGATTGGGTCCCTTTGGCTGGCGCAAAGCTTCACTTCCGAGGAAATCGTTTTTGCTCAAGAGCCTGTCGCGAACTCTCCGATTGGAAACGCCAAAGGGCTTCATCCCGGCCGTGTCGTTTGGGTGCACGATCCCGACGCTACCGATTGGCAGGGGGCTGGAAATGGACACTGGTGGGAAAGCAGCCACACGGATCAGGTGGTGGTGGACGAGATGATGGGCAGGGCGATTCGGGCGCTCAGCGGCGAGGCGGCGGACGCCGCCGGCTGGGACAGTCTTTTCAAACATTTTAACAAGGCTCGCGGAAGGGGCGTCGTCGGATACAAGCCCGGGGAAAAGATTGTCGTCAAAGTGAACTTTGTCGGCTGCATCCGGATCTGGCAGGGTGACTCAGTGGCGAGTGTTGAAGGGTACAACTTGAGGAGTGTCGATTACATGAACACCTCGCCACAGGTGATCATTGCGCTGCTGCGGCAGCTTGTCAATACAGTCGGTGTGGCCCAGGCCAACATAACGGTCGGCGATACTTTATGCTATTTTCCAAATGAATTCTACGAAATGTGTCACGATAAGTTTCCCGATGTCCGCTACCTGGAATACCTGGGCAAGTTCGGGCGGACTGCTGCGAAGCTATCGTCCGTTCCCTTCTATTGGAGCACACCTGACGCTGAGGGCAAGACAACCGATTATGTACCCGAATCCTATGTTCGGGCCGATTACCTGATCAACCTGGCAAACCTCAAGAGCCACAATGACATGGCGGGCATAACGCTGTGCGCGAAGAACCATTACGGCTCACTGGTGAGGAAGCCGGCCCGCACGCAGGAATACTTCGATATGCACAAAGATCTTCCGCGCAACAAGCCCGGCATGGGTCATTACAGGCCTCTGGTGGATCTGATGGGACACAAGCAGCTTGGTGGCAAGACTTTGCTTTATCTGATCGACGGACTATACGCTGGCAAGCACGCAAAGGAGAGGGCTCCGAGAAGATGGAATACGAGTCCTTTCAACGACGACTGGACTTCGAGTCTTTTTGCATCCCAGGATCCGGTTGCGATCGATTCGGTGGGCTTCGATTTCTTGTGGACCGAATGGGATGATGCGCCGCACTGGTCAGGAACGAACGACTATCTCGTCGAGGCGGCGCTGGCAAACGATCCACCTTCGGGGACGTTCTATGACCCCGATCACGAAGGAAACGTCACTCGCCTTCCGAGCCTTGGAGTTCACGAACACTGGAACAACCCGGCGGACAAACAGTACTCTCGCAATTCGGGAAGGGCCGAAGGTATCGAGCTGGTGAAGCTGACCGCAGCGGCGTCCGGCGTGGTGAGCGTTGCTGCTTCACCGGGTGTCAGATAGACCTTTGCCACTGTCAAGTGCCTGCAAGAAGAAACGGGGCCTATACGGAGTCAATCAGTACAGGCCCCCGAGTTCATAAACATGCCGTATCGGCCGCGCTGTTACTTGCTGTTTGGATCAGTTTCAAAAGAGCTTACCGAATCAGTTGAATGTCGTCGAAGTACATCGTCCCTGTGCCACCCGTTGCCGGGCTGTTCTTCGTGCCCAAGCCAATCGTAATCGTGTTGACATTGGCAAGGTTCACTCCCTGGTCGGCGAATGCTTGCAGGTCGATGACCCACGGCGTCCACGTACCTGTCTGCGTCACATTCTGATCGTTATGATAGACTACTGCGGTGCCGTTGAGGGCAATAAACAGTCGCTCTGGAACACTGGCAGGATCACCAATAAGCCACAGTGACAGCTTCGTCACGCCTTGCTCAGTCCAGTCGCGCGGGTTAACCAATGTCAAGGTTGCCTCAGACGTCTTGAGGTTATTGTCGTAGCGATAAACAAGCGACTGGGCGCCGTCGTGGACAACAGTCCGCTCGGCATAGGGTGGCAGGTCATTGCCGACCAGCGCGCCGTTGGTCGTGGTTCCAAAGCCGTCTATCCAGATGTCGAATATCCTGTAGCTGTTGGCGTCGGGCGGATCGATGTCGTTGTAGCTCTCGAAGTCGTCGACCAGAAGGAAGTCCGCGACCGTGAAGGTCCAGATTCTGCCCTTGCTGATAGTGCCGTCGGTGTTGGATTCGTCGACGCGCCAGTAATAGGGTCCGCCGCCCCATTCAACGCCCTCGGTCGGATTGTATGTGGTCCCGCTCTGACGTCCTCGATATACGCCGGATGTGTCGGATTCATCGGCGCTGTCGACTGAGTCTCTGTCGACGCTGAAGTACACATCGTGCTGAGCCGCTTTCTCTCCCGCAGACCAGCTCAGAGGCAAAACGGCCGTCACGTCCGGTGTCGCCCCGTTAGCCGGGGTCGGATCCCAGGCAAGAGTCATATCCCCTCGCATGATCTCCTTGATCTCGTCCTGAGTCAAAGCCCTGTTGTAGACGCGGACGTCGTCTATCATCCCGAGGAAGCTGCGAGTTGCACCCTCATTGGTCCTGCCGATGACAACGGTAGCCGTATCAGTCGTACCCGGCAGTTCAATTCCGCCTCCGCCCGTACCGGCGGGCTCGCCGTTGATGAAGTAGAGGTGTTGACCACCTGACACCATTGCAGCAACGTGCACCCATTCATTCAGCGGCACCTGCGAATCGCTGCTGGAGCCGACGAAAGCGTCGACGCTCGTCGTGCTGAAATGGAGCGTTCCGGCCGACTGAGTGTACAGGCTGTACGACCGCGGCGGATTGCCCTTTGAAATGATTCCCTGATAGCCTTGATCGCCGGGTCCGCCATGCCTCGAGGTATATACCCAGGCCATCACGGTGACTTCATTGTCCACCGTCAGAGTCTCGTCGTGCGGCACCGCCACATAGTCGTCGACGCCGTCGAATTCCAGGGCGCCGCCGTCATACCCGATTGTCCACTGCGGGTCGCTCTGCAACGTGCCGTAATTATCGTAGCCGGACGAATCAACAACAACTGTGCCGGAAGCTTCCTCGAACATCCACCAGCCGACAAGATTGGGGTCCGTAATGGGTATGTCGAGCAGCGTCGAGAAACTCCAGACATCGCCCCTGATTGTCGTCGGCGGATTGAACTCGTCGACGCGCCAGTAGTAGGTTTTGCCCTTTTCAATCGCGGCGGGCGTGAAGCTCGTAGTCGTCACCGGTGAGCCTGCCGGAGCGTTGTTCACGTCGTCGAAGCTGTCGCCGAAGACAATGCTGTGCAACTTCGCGTCGTGACCGGGTTCCCAGCTAAGAGTCAGTTCGGTATCGAGATACTGAGCGCCGTCGGGCGGGCTTGGAGCATAAGCGCTGGGTGACGGAATCCAAAAGCTCCAGACGTCGCCCCTCCAGGGGCTGTCCGGATTGGCGTCGTTGAGCCCGTCGATTCTCCAGTAGTAGGTTGTGCCCGGAATCAAACCGTCGGGGAATGGAAATCCCGCGAAACCGACGATCTGCGTTGGCGAGGCCACGTTGCCCAGGAATGTGTGGGCGGCGCCGTTGTTCACATCGTCAAAATTGTCGCCCATATAGACATCGTGTGAGACGGCCAAGTCGCCCGGGCGCCAGCTAAGGGTCACCCACGTATTCAAATAGAGTTCGCCATTGGCAGGATCGGGGCGGGAAGCAACGACCGGAGGTTTGCCGGGCTCAATAGGGGCGGCATCCGTTGTCCAGACTGGAGCGGTAATATTTCCGTGGTTTTCGTATGGCGACATGTCATAGGCAGTCGAACCTTGTCCCTCATTGAATCTCCAGTAACCGACTAATCCTTCTTCGACTCCGGTGGCTTCATGGTTCATGTCAGCCTGGATTTCTTCCTGGGTGCGGGCGTAGTTCCAGACGCGAAAATCGTCCAAAACAACATTAGCTCCCAGGCCTATTCTAAGAACGGCGGTCTGCGTTGTGTCGGTAAGGCTTGAGACATCTTGCGATACCACTTCTACCCCATCCTGATATATTATCTCCTCTCCATCCAAAGCGGTAAGCACAAGTGCTATATGTGTCCATTCGTTTACTACAATTCCTTCTGTGACGTTTGCTGTCTCCTGACCGGACCCGGTGCTGTGAGAGAAATGCAGTCCCGGGTCATCCGGGCGCAGCGCCAAGAGTGGTCCTCTCCCCGCATTCGTATCTCCAGGGCCTTTACAGAAAACGTTTCTCCAGCCACCTGTCGGACCTTGCAGGTCTTTCATCCAGAACTCGTAAGTGTAGCTACTCAATCGAAGAATATCTTCATCATCATCAATTGTTAACGACGCTCCATTGACTTCCAAGGCATATGCATCTTCGCCATAAGCAACCGGCATCGTTGTGAGTAGGGAACTGGCAACCAGAAGAAACACAGCCAACACAAAATGCCTGAACAAACCTACTTTCCCTGGTGAACGAATAGAGTAGGTTTTGCACACCTCCAAATCCAACACATTCACCATAGAAGCCAGAGAAATCAAATTCTTAGACATAATAGTCCTCCTTCATGAGAGAAGTTCCGGTAATTCCGCTAGGGCTACGCGCCGAAACGGCCGATAACGTTTTCTGCTTTTGCCAGACAGTGTCTGCTGCTCTATCCGGTGCAATTCCTGGGGCTTGAAACCACCTTGTTCCTTCAAAAAGCCACAGTTTGGATGGAACCTACCATATCAACAAATCCTACCAAGATCATTTATACCATATCGGCCAACTTCGCGTCAAGGAAAATCTCCATGTTGAGCTTCAGTGCGTCCGTTCCTGGCGCGAGGCTTGTCTACGCGGACCTGCTCTGATACCATTACCCAGGGTCCTGAGTTTGACGACCACGAAAACAATGCAGACACTTACATGGGATGAGGCACAAATAACCCTTGAAGCTGGGGCTTCTCTCGTTTAGTCTATTGTCATGTTTATGTGAAATTTCAGACCCGTTTGCCAAACGCAACTAAAGGAGATGATCCATGAAAGATCGAATCAAACGTCGTACGTTCCTCAGGAACAGCGCCGCCGTCGGCGCAGGGCTTGTGGTCCTCAAATCGGGTATCCTCAAGGCCGGCAACTCGCCCAATGAGAAGCTCAATATCGCCGTGATCGGTGTTGCCGGCCGCGGCGGTGCCAACTTAAACGGTGTCAAGGACGAGAACATCGTTGCTCTGTGTGACGTCAATGCGAAAAACCTCGCCAAGGCCGCCGAGCGGTTCGGCCAGGCGAAGACTTACGTTGACTGGCGCAAGTGCCTCGAGCAGAAGAACATCGACGCCGTCGTCTGCTCGACGACCGACCATACGCACGCCTTTGTCAATGTCTGGGCGATGAACCGCGGCAAGCACGTCTACTGTGAGAAACCCCTGGCCAACTCGGTCGAGGAGGCCCGGATGGTTCGCCAGACGTATTTGAAGAACAGCGGCAAGATCCGCACGCAGATGGGCACGCAGATCCACGCCACCGACAATTACAGGCGGATGGTGGAGATGATTCGCGGCGGGGCGATCGGAACACCGAGCGAGGTCCGCGTCTGGTGCAGCCGGACGCCCGAGGGCGGAAGTTATCTGCCGGAAGAAAAGCCGGTGCCCGATCATATCAATTGGGACCTGTGGGTCGGCCCGGCGCCGTTCCACCCGTACAACCCGAAATACTTCGGCGGGTGCCTTGCGTGGAACCGCTTCTGGGACTTCGGCAGCGGACAGATCGGAGATATGGGCAGCCACATGATGGACATGGCCTACTGGGGGCTCGATCTGGGGCTTCCGACGACTTGTCAGGCTGCCGGGACTCCGGCTAGCACCGATACCTGCCCGATTTGGCTTACCGCCGAATGGGACCACCCGGCCAACGATTGGCGTCCTGCCGTCAAGGCGTACTGGTACGATGGCGGCAAGAAGCCCGGCATGCCCTCGAAGGCGTTCGACAGAGACTGGCTTTTCAAAGGCGCCCTCTTTAAGGGTGACAAGGGCTGGTTGCTCGCCGACTACGATCTTCGGATACTGATGCCCAGACAACGCGAAAGCGACATGACGCACTACAAGTCGCCCAAGCCTGACGAGCTTATTCCGCCGTCGCTCGGTCACCACAAGGAATGGATTGTGGCCTGCAAGACTGGTAGCCCGACGACGTGTAACTTCGATTACTCCGGCGCGCTTGTCGAGGCCAACATGCTGTCGCTGGTCTCCTACCGCGTTGGCGATGTCGTCAAGAGGAAAACCAAAGACGGTGAAGAGGAGGTGACGGTCGGCAAGATGCTGGCGTGGGATGGCAAGAGCTTGAGTGTCCCTAATTGCCCCGAGGCCGATCAGTATATCCGCAAGACGTACCGCAAAGGCTGGGTGCTCAACGGATAGTCAGCGGTCTGCTGGAATCGAGAAACATCGAGACATGCGTATTGAGTCAGGTTATCTGTCGATAGCTATCATCGCAGTTAGTGTGGCTGTTTGCGGTGGTGCGCTTGCCGCAGGTGATGCTGGTCTGGATCCCTGTGGTAAGATCCACATACCCATAGGAATAGCCAACAGCCTTGACACGCTCAAGACCTTCGTGGAGTCCGAGGGTTGCTTCTCGCCCGGCGTCGGTAGTTACGGCATCTATTTCTGGCTCTTCGACAAGAAGGAGGGCAGGCTTTTCGCCCCAACGATGGACGGCGTGAAGTGCGAGCACGGCCTTGCTGGAGGACGCTACCTTATCCCATGGGCCGAATGGTCCGCTGGTGACATCACCGTCATGACCGAAGTCTGTGAGGTCCGGCGCAGCTCGCCGAATGGGAACATGTTTGTTGTCGGATCTCGTGTGGTGGTCAACAACACCGGCGACCGGGACAGGGACATTGCCCTTTATGTTGCTCTGCGTCCGCTCGGACCGGCAGGCTTTGATGTTACAGAGTTTTCGGTTTGTCCGAAAGGGGATGCTTTGCTCGCCGATGGTCATGCTGCGATCGTATCGACCCAAAGGCCATCGGATTCAGGTGTGCTGGCTATTGACACGATCGGCAGTTTCGCCCTGCAGGGCACAATGCCGGCAGGCAAGCGGGCGACCTCTCCGAGTGGCGATTGCTCAGGCGCCCTGCGTTTTGATTTGACGCTCTCATCGGGTGACAGCAAAACGCTTGGTTTTGTCTGTCCGGTACTGCCCGGCCGCCGCGCGGTAGGTCACAAGTGGGACGGGGTCAGTGACTGGGCGCAATTTGACCTGGCTGAGCTGAATCCTTCCTCCGGAGGCTTGTTGCAGCCAGATCCTGGACTGGAGTATTATCGCGGACTTGATGTCTCGGAACTCTTTGACGAAGCAGAGGATTACTGGCGGCAATTGACGGGGAAGGTGAAGCTCGATCTTCCGGATAAACGGTGGGAAGATGCGTTTGCCGCGATCGTTGGCCACGCCGCGATGGAGATGAACGAAGGCGCGCCGGATGTCGCGGTCGTGAATTACAACGTTTTCAATCGTGACGGGATCTACGTTGCGAATATCTTTCAGAAGTCCGGCAATTCAGATTTGGCTGCCGAAGCAATCGACTACTTCACGGAACATCCCTTTAACGGCAGGTCGTATCCTGAAGCGGACAATCCGGGCCAGATTCTTTGGGCCATGGATCAGCAGATCAAGTTCACGAGCGACAGGGCATGGGCCAGGCGCATATATCCGGCTGCCCGCAAAATCGCGGAGATGATAGAGTATTACCGTACGACCAGCGGTCCGCACTGGGTCTTGATGGACGGCTTGGATTTCGGCAAAGAGCTGCCTGAAGACAAGCGCAGGGAACTAAAGCCCGGGCGGTGTGACGGCCATCATCCTGAATACACACAAGCGTTCGACATAGCTGGCTTGTTTGGCGCCGGAAGCCTTGCAGCGTGGGCTGGCAAACCCTGGGAGGCACACCTGTGGAGCGAGCTTGCTCACCGTCTGCATGAAGGTTACGAGAGTAGCTTTGGCGGCAACCTCGGCGATAAGTACGGGGATTACTCGGTGCTCTGGCCCTGCCGCCTCTATCCTCTCAGCAGCTACGAGGCTCGGCAACAATTCAAGACCAGGGGAGCCCAGAACCCGAGCGGCTGGCGATATTTCCCGCTTGCAAGGGCCCACCAGGGTTTGCTCGCCGGCAATCGCCAGGCCGGCTACGGCACACTTGAATCGCATCTCGATCACGAGCAGATGCAGGGTTGGTACGCCTTCGACGAGGGCGGCAAGAGCGGTTCCGGCGGATGGAACCGGGTGCGTACAACCTGGAATGGCAACGTCGCGATGCCTCACGGCTGGGCGATTGCTGAGTTCTGGCTGCTTTTGCGCGATTGCCTGGCCTTCGAGGATGAGCAGAGGCACAGGCTCGTTTTGCTTTCCGGAATCCCGCCGGACTGGTTCAGTCACGAGGACGGCATCGCAATTCAGAACATGCCAACGTATTTCGGCAGACTCGATCTTCGGTGGAGGCCCTGGCGGGGCGGCGCGACGTTGGAACTCGGCGGTAATCGACCGCCTGCGGCGCGTTTTGTCCTGCGATTGCCGACTTCACTGAATCCGCGGGTGGCTGTGGGCGGCCGGGTTATTCCGGCATCGGCACCAGGTGAATTCATCCTGTCGGCGCCAACGCGCGAGGCGGAGATTCATTTCGGACCTTAGATTCTGAAAGCACGGCGTTCGTCTTCACCGAGCACAAACGGTGCAAAACTACTGGCAATCACCCGCGAAACGGGTACAATTCAGAATACTGTTGCAGTCATGTAAGACTCGTTGTGTCAGATTCACCAGGAGAGCATATCATGCTAAAGACTAAGAGTGTGACCAGACGTCAATTCCTGAAAGGCTCGGTCGGGGTGGCCACGGCCTTTACGATTGTGCCCAAGGGCGTTCTGGGCGGACCGAATCGGACGCCTCCCAGCGAGACGTTCGGTGCCGCACTGATCGGCTGCGGCGGTCGGGGCAACGGCACGTTCAATGCGATGGGCCTGGAGGCGAAGAAACTCGCTATATGCGACGTGAAGTTCGTCGGCAGGGCTGACAACAAGACCGTATATACCGACTTTCGCCGGGTTCTGGAACGCAAGGACATCGACGTGGTTGCGATTGCGACGCCGCCTCACTGGCACGCGCTGATCTCTATCGCGGCGATGGAGGCGGGCAAAGATGTCCTGTGCGAGAAACCGATGACGCGGTTCATAGCTGAGGGCCGTGCGGTGGCCGAGGCGGAAGAACGCTATAAACGCATCTTCCAGGTGGGGACTTTCAGCAGGTTCGGCAGGAGCAGAGAGCCCGGGAGCATCGAGATTCACAAGATTATGGCCAGCGGTTTGCTGAAGAACTGCCAGGGTGTGCATATCAAAAGTGGCGGCCTGAAGGTGAAGCAGTGGAGCGGAATGGTCAATGCCCAGCCGCAGCCAATACCCAAGAGCCTCAACTGGGATATGTACTGCGGCCCGTCACCGCTGCGGCCGTATCATCGGCATCGACACGGCGGGACGCACCGAGGGTATTGGGACTACGAGGGCGGCGGACTGGCCGACATGGGCCAGCACCATTACGATCCGGTTCAATGGGTGTACGCCAAGGATGACACCAGCCCGGTGGAGATTGAGGCTTATGCCCCGCCGGCGCACCCCGAGGCCTGCGGAATGTGGGGCTGGGTCGAATTGAAGTACGCCGACGGGATGACTTTTGTTTTTGACAGCAGGGAATGGCCCGTCGGCGGCCAGCCGGCCTATGACCGCAAGGAGTCCAGGGAGGTTCGACTGAGCGACTTGAGCGAGGCCGATCAGAAGAAGATCAGGGAGATGCCCGATCCCGAGCCGCTCGTTAATTTTGCCGAGGCGGTCAAGACGCGCAAACGCGCCGGCGGCAATGCCGACGCTGCCAATCGAAGCGCGACGCTGCTGCATCTGGCGAATATCGCGATTCGAACGGGGCGAAAACTGCGTTACGACCCGGTCAAGGAAGAAATAATCGGCGACGAACAAGCCAATCGACTTGTCAATCCGCCCATGCGGGCGCCCTGGCACCTTTGAGAACCACCGGGCGAACTTTGTCTGCAGAAAGGACATAGATCATGGCGAAACAACCATCTGCTTTTGCAAAACTCATCGACAGTCTTCCGGATCCGGACGAGAGGGGGCTGCTCAGTAGTATCGACAAGCAAGCGGTGGACAATGTCACCGTGCAGATACACGAGGGCGGCCGTAGGAGCCTCGTCGCGCTGGTCAACATGCTCGTCGAGCCCGGCGCCGGGGACGACGTCAAGGCGCGATATGCCCTTCACTGTCTGGCGGTCCATGTCTGCAAGCTGGAGAGTGAGAGAACGCGGCGTGCTTTCTCCGCGACATTGGCCTCGCAGCTTGGCGGTGATCGACCGAAGGCCGTTCAGAAATACATTATCGAGCAGTTGCAGGTAGCAGGCGGCAAAGAGGTCGCCCCCTCGCTCGGCAAGATGCTGCTTGACGAGGAGCTTTGCGAACCCGCGGCTCAGGCGCTGGCGGCCATCGGCGACGGCGCCGCCGAGCAATTGCGAAATGCTCTGGCAAGGTCAGGCGGCAAAACCAGGTTGACCATAATTCAGAACCTTGGCGTGCTCGGCGATGCGGGCTCAGCCGGCCGGTTGAAAATGGCGCTCGGCGACGAAGACCGCGAGATTCGCCTGGCGGCCGGCTGGGCGCTGGCGAACATGGGTGATTTAGGCTCCGTGGATCTGCTGCTCAGGGCGGCGCAAGCCGAGGAGACATACGAGCGTGTCAAGGCCACAAAGGCCTGTCTGCTCCTGGCTGAGAGGCTTGCCGCAGCAGGCAGAAAGGAGCCGGCCGCCAGGATATACGAGCACCTCCGCGATACTCGCAATGGATCGGGCGAAGCTTACGTGCGCGATGCAGCCAATGAAGGCCTTGCGAGAGTTGCCAAGAGGTAGCGACGTTGTATCGCTGGCGTCAGAGCCCGTAATGTGGAAGGTAACTGATGAAGATAGAAAGGTTGTTTGCGGTCTCAGGGACGGTAATGAGTCTGGCTTTTATTCTTGTCTCCGTATCGCAGGGGCAGGAGTGGACTCGATTTCGCGGCCCCAACGGACAGGGCATAAGTCACGCAAAGAACATTCCCGTCAAATGGACGCAGGACGATTACAATTGGAAAGTCAAGCTGCCGGCCAGTGGGCATTCTTCGCCCGTGCTGTGGGGGGACAAGGTCTTTGTAACTTGTGGCGACCAGCAGACCGGGCGCGGTGTCCTGCTGGCGCTGCGCACGTCGGACGGCAAGCCGCTGTGGCGAGAAGAGTACGTAATGAGCACCTACCGCATGAACAAGCTCAACAGTTACGCCACGGCGACTCCAGCGGTGGACGCGGACCACGTTTACACACTTTGGCCCACAGCCGAGGAGATAATTTTGGTGGCGACAGACCACGACGGCACGGAAACTTGGCGGCGCACTTTCGGCGGTCACCATTCGCAGCACGGTTCGGGCACGTCTCCAATCGTATTCGGCGGTATTGTCGTCTTTACGTGCGAGCATGAGGACAGCAGTAAGAAAGATGCCAAGAGTTCCTGGATCGCACTCGATTGCAGGACGGGTCAGACGAAATGGGAGCTGCCGCGACAAACCGGCCCGAAGACCTCCTACTCGACGCCCTGTGTTTACTCGCCGGCGAATGGGGCTCGGCAGTTGATCTTTGCCGGCCAGCGCCACGGAATCACAGGTGTTGACCCGCGCACGGGCAAGGTCGTATGGGAGGTTGAGTCGGCGTTTCCCAGTCGTGTTGTCAGCTCGCCTGTAATCGCTGACGGATTGCTGATAGGCAGTTGCGGCGACGGCGCCAGCGGCAAACATCTGATTGCTATTCGGCCTGGGGCCCAAGAGAAGTCCACAGGGCCCGAAGAGGTATACAAGATCGAAGACGGTGCGCCGTATGTCCCTACCTCTATAGCGACGGCCGGGTTGCTGTTCACATTTCACGATCGTGGATATGTCAGTTGTTTGCGCAGCGATACAGGCCAGCAGCTCTGGCGCGAAAAGCCCGCAAAGAGACTTTACGGTTCGCCGGTGTGGGTCGACGGTAGACTCTACTGTATCACGACCGACGGCGAAGTTCTTGTCATCAAAGCCGGCGAAACCTACGAGTTGCTGGCGACAAATCCTTTGGGCGAAAAGAGCCACGCCACACCGGCTATCGCAGCGGGAAGAATATATCTCAGAACCTACTCGCATATTATTTCCATCGGACCGAAGAGCGGCCGGTAGGGTGGTCTCTACGGGAGCCTATGGTCTGACGGCTTCAACCCGGTCTTGTGCTTGCCCATCCCGATCTTGCTGGGGTTGTATGTGCCGACAAGGTCGACGTTGCTCTTGGCCGGGATATTGTCTCCCATCTCCATGCCCCAATAACAGGCGTTGACCAGAAGCCGGCGGAAACCTTCGCTGTTGAGGTCGAACGAATGTCCCATCGTGGTGGTGAAAACGCGGGCGGTTTTTCCTGTGTCGCCTATGTATGTCTTGGTCCACGCCACGGGCACCAATTTCTTTTCCGGGTTGGGCTTGTCATCCGGATTCATTCCGACGAGAACCTGTCCCATGACAAGCGGCTTGCAGTCGCCGGCCAGCGTTGTAAGGCCGTAAACATCGGACTCACCCCAGATGTCCTCGACGCCCTTGACAATGGAGTCATTTCCCATGCCTGCGACGATCAGGCCGCGTGTGCTTTCGACCTGGTGACGTCCGTAGTGGTTGATCCAGGTTTCGCCGAAGACCTGGCGTCCGTAGCCGCCCTCAAACTCCTTGTTGTGGAAACTGTACTTGGCGTAGGGGCTGTCCTTGAGCTTTCTGTAATTGAACGCGTGTGTGGACGTTCTCAGTCCCATGATCGGCTTGCCCGAGTTAGTGTAGTCGATAATATGTTTCATCTGCTCATCGGGCAGCTCGCGGAAGCGCAGGAACATCACCATCATATCCGCTGTTTTCAGGGCCTCCAGGCCGGGGATATTGTCAAGTGTCTTGGGGTCGATTTCGCCGGTTTCCTTATTTATGGCAAACAGCACGGTACATTTGAAGCCGTGGTGGACGGCGAGTATTTTCGCAAGCTGGGGCATCAAATCTTCCGAACGGTATTCCTCGTCACCTACCACAAACACAATATGTTTGCCCGTGCCCGGGCCGTTGCGGCCTTCCATGACAACCCAGGGTTCCGCCTGCGCCGATGCGGCCATCATACACATCAACCCTGCGAAAACCAACATGCCAAGCTTCGTCGACTGTTTCATCTTCTTCCCATCCTTTCTCTTTGTCAAGCACTCTTTAAGCAACTTTAGTTTAGAATCGTACCTTCAGGCTTTCGGTCTCGCCAGCCTTGACGGGCTGGATGCCTGTGAGTGTCTTCATTTTCCGCGTGCCCTGTTGGCCGACCCTGATAGTATATTTGCCTGTTTTGAAAATCTTCGGTCTAAATGACGTTCCGCTAATCCGCAACGTATAGGTTATCTCACCGTTCGATTCGTCGATGATCTGCACAACAGGATTGGTCATGCCGCTGGCCTCGATGGTCGGCAGATAAGCCACGGCCTGTCGTGCGTAGTTGTCCTGCTGATCGATGGTTCTGGGCCAGCCGGGATACTGCTTTGAAGCGGGATCCGTGATATCCACATTTCTGGGCCAGCACTCCATTGTGATCCTTCTGGTCTTCACATTGAACCTGACGACTCCGAAACCGGCCGCCCGCGTGGTGAGCTTTTGTCCGCCGTTGCGTTCGGGGCTCGGATTGGCAACCGCCAGCATGGTGACCTTGTTGCCGAGACCGTCGAGGAATTCGCCTGTATACTCGGGTGCTCCCGGCTCGCGATTCTTGCCCGGTTCCAGGGGTGCCCACCAACGCAGATACAAATTCGCGATCGACGGCACGCACATCGAGTACCCGGAGTCGTTGAAGCTGTTGACGCCGTGATGGATGATCGTGGCCAGATGCTGGTCGCCGGCGATCATTAGCGCAAAGGCTTTGCGCATTTCCATCAGGGCCTTGTTGCGACCGGTCTGAGGCCAGCCATTGGAGTCCAGATCGACAAGCAGGCGGTTGTTCCTGGCACCATGAATGTGCGCGCCTCCGGCGAAAATGGTCTGCGAGAGCACCGCCTTCATGTCGCAGTCGCGCCAATCTGCGGCCCAGTGGCGGAGGAACTTGAGCTGGCGTTCACCGAGCAGCCTTGCCTCGGGGACATCCAGACCTATCGGATCGTAGGGCGGCTTGGAGATATGATCGGGTCGGTCGGGTCGCCATCCCTTGTCGGGGAGAAGACCGGCGGGTCCTGTCTTGAATTTGCGGTCTTCGATGATCGCGAAACTTACCCGGCCGATTGTCAGGTCCGTGTAATAGACGCCGATTCCACGTTCTATGGGCGTCGGATCGAACGGATCGGGCAGGTGAGCCGTCTGGGCCCGCTCGACTTCTTTGACATACTCGACGGGAGCGGCATAGCCACCGTCGTGGCCCGCCCGGATGTAAGAGAGCCGGCCGCTCTGGCCCCAGAGGTTTGCCTGGCCCACGTCGTGGTCGTCAGGTATGGTAACCGTCGGAATGTTGCGGATAATTTCGCCGAAATCCCTCCCGAACTTGAGCCAGGCGGCGTAATGCTTGAAATGGTCATAGACCTGGTCGCCGGAGAAGAACAACAAATCGGGTTTCAATCTCTTGATGTTCTCGACAATGTCACTCTTGGGTATGTCACCGCCGTGACTGGGATTGATCGAATTGCCGGTGAACGCGGCCACTACGATAACGTCCTTATCGACCGGATCCTTGAGGACTGTGCCGGTGTAGTAGGCGTTCGATCCGTGAGCCACCCGATACTCGACATCTTTTGTGGAATCCCAGTTCTCCAGGCGAAAAGGTGCCGTCCATCCCTGCTCAATGACCTGGGTTTGAGCTATCTGCCGCCATCCTCCGTTGCGTTTTGTCTCAAGGCGCACATTCCTGGATTCGCCCGGTTCGAGCCGATACAATTGCGCGGTCAGCTTCAAGATGTTGTCCTGGACTGTGTACAGCGCAAAGCAAATGACTTTGTCTCTCGATACTTCCGGCACGTTCAAAGGTTGAGCCCGGACCATGCTCGCCAACAAGGCAGTCACCAGCAAGACGCCGAGCGTCGTCGCTTCTACTCGTTTCATCTTTACTCCTTTTCTACTCTCTTTTCATCTATGATGCAGCGGGCCCTGAGCCGTCAGAAGATCAGAGGCTCCTGTAGACATAATGTGCGTCCAAAGCCTTCTTGATCTGAATGCTCGCGTCTTTCAAATGTGCCCTGGTGTACGGGTCAAGACGCTCGGAATAAGTGTCCAAAACGTGTTCGATTTTGTATTGCCTGATCTGAGTGAGCTTATCCGCAACCAAAGTAGCGATCGGCTTGTAAGCAGCCGTGCCGAAATAATCCGACTTGCTCAAGTCGATCAGAAGCTCCATGTGCTCGCGCTGCAGATTGCGCCTGAGACTGGAGATCATCGGCTCGCGTGCGGTGTACTTCTTGCCGGGCTTGGAGTCCAGCTCGCTCCATATCGCGTCGCTGACCGTATCGAGCAGCTCAGGCAGAGTTATCGCGTCTTCGTCCGCCGAAACCAGGAACTCATTGTCGTAGATTCGGCGAAGAGTCGTCGGATACATCAGGTTTGCCAATGTGGAGGCCTGGATCCCCATAATTCTGTCGTGGATCGGCCAGGTAGGATCGGTCAAAACGGATGAGATGTCGTCCCACCACTTGTCCACGGTCATCCGGCGCAGAAGATCCTGCGTCAGACCGAAAGCCTCGTCTTTGAATGTATTCTCGATCACGAAGTTCAGCGCATCGCGCTGCTTCTCGGCCGGGACCACTTCAATGGGCAGGCGACCGTTCTTGTCGCCCTTCTTGTCGCGGTAAATAAAGGCGCCGCCCAGCCAGTTGCCCATCATGTAGACCGATCGCATCTGCAAAGCCAGGGTCATTTCATAGGCCCGGCGACTCTTGGACCAGCTGTCGCCGTCCTTGACGAGCGTCTCGATAATGCGCTGCCGGTTATGTCGGGCGATTCGCATCTGGTTATTGGCGTAGTCGAGCGGGTCGTTGCTGAGATCGTAGCGACGGGCAAACGGGTCGGGGCCGAACGTGTCCTCATCCGTGCCGTACTGCAATTCAGGCTCGGCCACGCGGGTGAGTATGCCCTTGAGATTCGACTCTTTTTCTGTGTAACCGTACTCGATGGCCCAGATATCGTATGGACCGACCCCAGTCATAGTGTAATCGCCCTGGACTTCCCCGTCTTTGAAGTTCATGTTGACGGGCAGATAATCCATCACCGAGGAAGCAATTGTTTCCTTCCCTTTGAGCTTCTCGCTGTTAATTTCAGCCATAGAGTAGAGGCTGGACGCCTTGAAATTGTGTCTGAGGCCCAGCGTGTGTCCGACCTCGTGGCAGGTCAGCTCGGCGACCAACGGACCAATGAAGGACTCGGGTATGCCGTCTATAAGGGACTCCTTTTCCTTTTTCTCCTGCTTCTCTTCCTCATCCTTCTTTTCGTCCTCTTCTCTATCTTTGTCTTCGTCTTTGTCTTCGTCCTCTTCGCCCTTCTTGGCCTTGCCCTCTTCCTCCTTCTTGTCCTTAACCTCCTTGTCGTTGGCGTCACAGACCTCATCCTCATCGGCCGCCAGCAACATAGACATCCTGAACATGGCAACGTCGAAGGCCCTGCCCCGCGTCAATGTGCAACACCCGTTTACCTGTGACGTTCTGCCGACAAGACCGTCGTATTCGTCGTCGCCGATCAGCGCAGTGTCGACCTGCGTGATCGGATGGCCTCCATAGGATTGATGGCCGTGCTGGGCGAGTTCCTGACTTATATGCTGACGCTGAGCCGGCGGGGCCAGTCGGACGCGAGGGTCCCAATTTGGGTGGTCCTGCAGCCACGCCAGGTTTTCGGGGCTGACGCCCTGCATGGCTATCTCAGGCATGATCTCGTGAAATGTTGTCCAGTAATGGCGGATCCAGCCGTCGGTGAGAATGATGTCCGCATCAAGGATCTGTCCCGTCTCGGGATGCACGCGGCTGGGACCAATAGCGGTGCCCCTGTTGTTGCTGAGCCATCGAATGAAGTTGTATCTGACGTCCTCGGGATCTTTTTCCATGTGGGCTTTGGATCGGGCATCCTGGTAATAAACTTCTATTGCGTTTGAGATCCCGACTTTCTCGAAGGCCTTGTTCCAGTACAAGAGCCCTTCCCTGACCCAGCGGCGGTACCGTATAGGGGTAGTATGCTCGATGTAGAAGACTATCGGGTCCTTGGGAGGGCTGATCTTTAGTGACTTGTCTGCTTTTTCAAGGTGCCATCTGTTGATATAGCGGACCATCGTCTCGGGATCCTCGAACTGCCCGAGGTCCCTGTAGCCGGTCGTAAAGTAGCCGACGCGCTCGTCGGCCTTGCGCGTTCTGTAGCCTGGTGTTCCGGGGATCTCGCTGATGGAATAATGCAGAGTCTGGAGCCGACCGTTCTGTGTCGGGACTTCGAAGGCCAGCTCGACGTTTTTGGGAAACGCCTTGGCTTTCTCGATCTTTATCAATCGAGAGTTGGAGACCCGGATCTGGTTACCGAAAAACTTGCCTGCTTGACCGATCAGCAGGGCGTCCATGTCGATTACGGGCGAACCGCCCGACATGGCGACAATCGGCACATCGAGAATCACGCGGTCCGTAAACAGTCGCTGGACGGAACTCTTGGACTCCGGGTCGCCCGTGGACTTGATTCGGATGTTAGGTTCGATCAGGGCCAGATGCTTGTCGTAACGTTTCCAATACACGTACATATCACCGGCTTGCAGTCCGGCATAATCTTCACCGCTGGCAACGGTCAGCGCGATGAAGAACTTTCTTTCGTCGTAACCGGAAGGCAAGGCCGCCAGCATCTGGCCGTCCTTAGAGCGGGTCCAAATGGTATAGTAACTTCGCTGCCCGTCGGCAGTGGATACGACCTGCTCATAATCCTTGAGAACCTCGGCAAGGGGTGGGAAGTCAGGTTTTGGTTTTGAAGGCGGTGACATTTGTGCCTCGGCAACTATCGGCAACAGCCCGGTGATCGTGACAGCCAGTGCGAGTAGGACATGACATGCTGTTGATCTTAAGTTACTCATCTCGCGGTCTCCCAAAAAAGCAAACATAAAGTCTCCTGTTCAGACCTGCCCAGTAGCACTACTGGACTCTTAACTTCAAACGCAATATGATATGATCTCACAAGCGGAATGTCAATCGTGCCAAGTGCAGAATTTTGACCCCAGAAGGGGCAAAATCCCTGTGTCAGGGTTGCCGCCGCTGCGATGGGGACCGGTCAATACGAGGCAAAGTGCGCAGCAGGTTGCGCGAACGAAAGATAACGCCGGTATTATCGGGGTCATGTGCCGGCGATGGTGAATATCTGCAGCAAGAATGCTACGATGGGAACGAAAAAAAAGTGAGTTTTCGGCGTCTTTTTTTTGAGTCTAAACGGACCGAAAGTCAAAGACCCGGGCTATTTTCGGGCAAAGAAGCTTCTTAACCCGGTATGTTAATCATCAAGTGTTTCGATATCGATGACAGCCTTTTCCTCTCTCGTCTTGATCTGGAGCGGAGAATATATTCCGACGCATCTTTGCAGGCCCTGAAGAAACCGGCGGATCTGTGTTCTCGGGGCCAATGGTTGACAGCGTGCAGCGCCGGATCGAAGTGGGCAACCGTGCTTGCCGCGGGCGCGTCAAAAGACTGCTGAATATTGTCCGTCTCGGGATTCCATACCCCATCGAATATTGCCGGCACATCCTTGTGCAAACCTGACTTGTACTTTCTCATCGATCTTCCTTTCGGGCGTATGAGTTCTACAGTAGTCTGCACTATAGAGAGCCACTTGGAAGGTGAGAATACGGGATATGAAGCAAAATACCCCTAATCGTCACCACCCTTCTCTCAAACATAATATAATCGATCAGTGTTCGATTGTCAAAGGATATATTTGTTTTCTGTATTTTTCCGCAATACAGTTCAGGCTGCCGTCAAAGCCCCTGTTCTTGAGGCCGGCCCGTAGCCGGCTCCGGGCCGATTTGGCGTCAATCTACCATTATTACGGCTGTCTTTTTCTTGTTGTTCTCTTTACCGGCGAATGAGCACCAATCCGTCGTCGGCTTCGTCCTTGCTCTTGCTTTGAGCCTCACGCTTTACTGATCTTTCGGAAACAGGCCAGTCCCATTCGACCGCTACGCGGATGTAATTCACGAATGTCTTCTTCCTGGAGATGCTGTCAGTGTTCTTGATCTGCAACTGAAGCGAATTTACCTTTTCGGGCGTGTTGCCAAAACTGGTGATGTCCCACGAGTCGGTCGCCTCCTGCTGTTTCCCTTCGCGGATCGGACCGTTCGCGGCGAACCAGACAGTCGGATTGTCGGGCCAGCCTTTTCCTATTTCCCACTTCAGTCTTCCGAGAGGAAAGCTCTCGTCCTCGTAGTGTTCGGCGTACAGCATGACCTTTGCCACCTTGGCGCCCGGCGGTATGGTTACCTTCGAAAAACTGTAAGATATCGTTGAGCCGTACCCGCCTTCGATCCGCTTGTCGTCGCTGGCCTTGATCGCGTCGATCCTGCCGTCTGCGGAGAGCCACTTCCTGGTGTTATGGTCGTAGGCGTCCACTACGGTCAGAGTCGCCGCCCTCGGTGGCGTCGGATTGACGCTTACCTCGTATTGTTGGACATCGGAGACGGAGTCACCGTCGGTGACTTTGACCGCCACGGCGAAGGTTTCGTCTTTCTGCCCTTCGATCGGAGTCCAGCGTATCAGGCCGCTGGCGGGCTCAATGGTCATGCCCAAAGGCCGGGAGGTCAAGGAGTAGGTCAGCTTGTCTGTGCGGTCGGGATCGGTAGCATCGACATCGTAGGTGTATTGTACCCCCACCATGGCGACGATAACGGGCTTGGAAGTAATCAACGGCATATCGTTGGCCGGGGTGACCTCGACTCTCACCGTAGCTGTGTCGGTCATACCTTCGCGGTCGGTAACGATATACGTGAACGTGTCTTTGCCGTAGAAGTTTGCATTCGGGGTGTACGTTAGCGTACCCGTGGGATTGACGGTAACCGAGCCGTTTGCGCTCTTGCTCACCGCTGTTATCTTGAGCAGTTCGTTGTCCACTTCGGTGTCGTTTGCAAGTACGTCAATTGTCGTCGGCGTATCCTCCTGCGTGACGATCGCGTCGTCATGGGCTTCAGGCGGGTCATTGACGGGCGTTACCGATATCCTTACGGTTGCGGGGGCACTGTCGGCGGTGCCGTCGTTGACTCTGAAGGTGAAGCTGTCCAGCCAACTGAAATTCGGATCGGGCGTATAGATTACGTTCGGTGCGTTCCCGGTCAAAGTCCCGTGGGCCGGAGTTCTGAGCACGGCGAAGGTTAGCGGATCGCCGTCAGGATCGGTGCCGGTCAGGATTATCGACTGCTCCTTGTCTTCATGTACCGTGACGCTCACGTCGTTGGCTATCGGCGCATCGGCGGCTGCGATTACCATGATCGAGATCGTCGCGGGCACACTGTCGGTTGTCCCGTCATTAATTTTGAAAGTAAAATTGTCCGGACCGTTGAAATTCTGGTCGGGTTCGTAGACTACGTTTGGCCCGGTCCCGCTGAGGCTTCCATGGGACGGCCTTGTCACGATCGAATAAGTCAGGCGATCTCCATCCGGATCAATACCTCTCAGGGAAATGGCGGTCGACGTGTCTTCCGAGGTTGTTACATGGTCGCTGGCAGCCACAGACGGGTCGTTTACTTTCGTCACGGTAATCGATACGGTCGCCGGGGCGCTGTCCGCTGCGCCGTCATTGACCTTGAAGGTAAAGCTGTCCGGGCCGTGAAAGTCTCTGTTGGGCGTATAGGTCAGATTCGGCGCCGTTCCGCTCAGGGCCCCGTGGGCCGGGCCGGTTACCACGCTGTAAACCACCGTGTCTTCATCCGGATCACTGCCCCCAAGGGTAACGACGTCGGGCGCGTCCTCAGCCATGGTTACCGTCTGTGGCTCCGCCATGGGGACCTGGTTCAGCGTGACATAGATCGATACCGTCGCCGGCGTGCTGTCGGTTGTGCCATCGTTCACTCTGAAGGTGAAACTATCCGAACCGGTGTAACGCGCCTCAGGCGTGTAGAGGAGCTTTCCGTTACGGGCGAAGTCCGAGCCGAAGGCGGCAAGCGTGCCGTGCTTTGGCTGTGTGGCAATGGCGAAGCTCAGCGTCTCGCTGTCTACGTCATTTCCTGTCAGATTAATGGATGCGGACCTGTCCACTTTTGTCATCACAGACAGGTGATTTGCCGCCGGCACATCGTCGACGGCCGCTACCGTGATCGATACGGTTGCCGAGTCGCTGTCGACTTCGCCGTCGCTGACGGTGTAGGTGAAGCTGTCCGGCCCGCTGTAGTTTGCCTGCGGGGTGTAAGTCAGAGCCGATCGTGTGCCGCTCAACGTTCCGTGAGACGGGTTTGTCACCAGGCGGTAGCTCAATTGGTCTTCGTCCCGGTCAGTGGCCGCGAGGGTGATGGCAACGGCCGTGTCTTCCTTGACCCTTGCGCTGACCGGCTCAGCCCGCGGCGGCCTGTTGGTTATGTTGGCTCTGTTCAGGACGTAAACAATGCCGATAACTGCGGCGACAATGAGAGTCGTCGATACGAAAATAAACGCGAGTTTCTTGATTGTCGCGCCGACGCTGGAAGAGGTTTGCAGACCCTGTTTCGGAGCCTCCTGTGGAATGGTCGCAATTTGTTCTACTGCCTCCTGCGTCATTGCCGGCTCGAGTGCGCCGCTTGTCTCGACACTTTCGGCTTCATCGGCACTTTCGGCTTCATCGGCACTTTCGGCTTCATCGACAATTGCCGGGACCTCTTTGGGCAGCTTCCTTTTTCTCTTATACTCTCCGTTAGACACCTCCTCAGCCAAAGTTCTGTACTCGGCGGCTCCCTGGCTTTGCGGGGCGTAACCCGAAATAGACTCTCCGGCACTCGGCGCCTCAGCGAGACTCATTGTCCTGTGAATGACCGTGTCGAACACCAGATCCCCGAAGAACGCTCTCATCTGCTGCTCCACCTGAAGGCTCAATGCTGACTTGTCCTCGACGAACGTCAGCAGAATGCCGAGGATCTTTACAGAACAGGGATAGAAACGCTTTCTGGCCGTCTTGATTGTATCGAGCATCTGCTTGAGACCTTCCAGCGAATAATACTGTGCCTGGACGGGCACGATTACGTCCGTGCTGGCAACAAGCGCACTGAAGGTCAACAGCCCCAGCGACGGCGGGCAGTCTATAACGCAGATATCGTATTTGTTGCTTACAGTTTCGAGCTGGTCGGCCAGAATGAATTCTTTCCGGGATACGGCGATCAGTTCCTGTTCGGCTTTTGCGAGCAAGATGCTGCTCGGCGCCAGATCAAGACCCGGGGTTTCCGTATTTATTATGACTTTGGAGATTGGAACCTGCCTTTGGGCGAGGCAGTGGTAAATGGTTCTCTTGCAAGTGTCAGGCTTGCAGCCCAGACCGAGAGTAGCGTGCGCCTGCGGGTCCAGATCGAGCATCAGAACCTTCCGGCCCATCTGCGCAAGGGCGGCGGCGAGATTCACCGCAGTGGTTGTCTTGCCGCAACCACCCTTCTGATTCGTTATCACTATAGTTCTCATATTTCTCCCGCGGCCGCGCCTGGTCAGTCCACGTCATAGATTCCTGCGCATATCTCGATAACCAATCCGCCCATTGCCGGGCCGATCAGGCCCACCAGGCAATATAAATGCCGCACAGATCGCATAAATATCGACTTTTTCGAGTCCCTTCTCCTGAAAAAAATCTCCCCGGCCCTGTTATCTAATGCGGCCTGCCCACGGCCAAAGCAACTCGTAGGATATTGGGCGACTCCTGCCCGAGCGAGGAACCTATAATACCAGTACTCTCAGTATCTTAGCTGACTGCTACCCTCACAAATGCCAAAAGCCGCGATAACTTACGACCGGCGCCGCCGATCATTGCGTTTCTTGAGTTATCACAAGAGGTGTTGACATGCCGCCGCCGCGACTCTTCATCACACCACCAACCAACGCCAGAATACCATATGAGCCTTCAAAAGTCAAGGCTTTTACGTGAACCGGGGCCAACATTTGAGGTTTAGCGAAATTCTTCCGGGTCTGTCAGCCTCTGCGACCGAGAAGAAGTAGTTTTCGGACCAGGCTCTGTCTGTGGGGCTTGCGGGGAGCCCGGCCACCTTCGACGTGCCGGCGCAGAAACCTTGACTGGATCGAGTTGTCCGCTAATATGATGCTGCGTCAGCACCAAAAAGGTGCAGCCCAACATGATGGTAAGGAGCGACAGGCAATGGACAAAGCCAACAGAATTCGTCTGGAACATGTTGCAATCAATGTCGAAGACCCGGCGGCTATGGCCGGGTGGTACAGCGAGAATCTTCGAATGAAGATCATTAGAAAGGGCCCGCCCCCGATCAACGTGCGTTTCATCTGCGATGAGCAAGAGAATATGATGCTTGAGCTTTATACGAATCCGCCCGACGCTGTGCCTGATTATCGATCCATGAATCCACTTGTGTTTCATATTTGCTTTATGGTCGATGATGTGGACCGAATCTGCCGCGAGCTGGTTGCCGCCGGCGCGACGCTCGTTGGTGAGCGGTCGACGACAGAGGCTGGCGATGAGATCGCAATGCTGCGCGACCCGTGGGCGGTTCCCATCCAGTTTCTCAAGCGAGCCGAGCCAATGCTCTCACACGGATCCTGAACCGACACATGCAGGCGGCCGGGTGCATCGCAAATAAGTGTCGGGCGGATTGCCGCATCAGCGAAAATCCGCCCGGTAATTTTGCCTACTTCATCATCGCTTCCACCGATGCGTCCAATTGCTCGCGGGACTCTTTGAGCTTATCCAGTGCTTCTGTTGCCGAGGGGACCTCTTCCGAAGGGTTGTCTACCACACGCGGCGTTATGAACACAAGCATTTCACTGTTTGACCGATTGATGCTGGTATGCCGGAACAGGCCGCCGACCAAAGGTAGATCGCCGAGCAGCGGAAGCTTGTGTTCGACAGTGGTGTCGGTCTGGGACAGGATGCCGCCGAGCATGAGGGTCTGGCCGTTCTCCACGATCATGTTGGTTTCGGTGTTCATGCTACTGCGTACGGGCTGGTCATTCACTATGTCTGTGAGAAGCGAAGATATCTCGAGACCGACTACCATATCGACGTTTTTCTCGGGCGTAATGCTCGGTCGAGCTTTCAACTCCATACCTACCATATCGTAACTAATACTCTGCTGGGTTGTGTTTTGTGTTATGGTGGTGGCGCCCGAGAACGCGACCCTTTTACCCTTGAAGAACATCGCCTCTTCGTTGTCCTTGGTCCAGACCGTCTGCTGATTCAGGATTTTGGCGTTGGTTGTCTTGACGAGGAAATCAATCAAGGCGTAAATATCCGTCCCGAGGCCGAGCACCGATCCCGATGCTCCTGTTACATCCCACCCCGCAGCGGGCGAGATTGTTCCGGAAGCTGAGCCGTGAGTTCCGAAATGTGTGAGATTGCCAAGAGCTGTAATGGCATTGGCATTTAATGAACCGAACGCAGCCGGATTCGTTGCCAGCTCGACGCCGAGAGAAGTCACCTTGCTGTGCTCTATTTCCACGATTACCGCCTCTATGATCACCTGTTTGCCCGCTACGTCCAGTAGATCGATCAAAGCCCTTATGTTCGCCATGAACTCAGGCGGCGAGAGGACCATAATTGACTTGGTGTGCGGTTCCGGTACGAAGCGGACTCTCCCGATAACGTTGCTTATGGGCATCTCCGTGTTAAGCCCGCTGCGAGCGCCGGAGCCGGACCACGGCGGCGTGTAGGTGGCCTGCTGCGCCGCGTTATTGCCTGTGTTGCCGCCCCCGCCCGTATCTTCAGTGTCCATCTGCGACTCCTCACTCAATCCTTTATTGGTGAGTCTGATAGTCGCCTGCTGGCCGGCTTCGACGAACAATGCATTGAGGCGCTCGCACAGATCTTCAGGGTCTGCGTACTTCAACTCGATAAGCTCCGGAATCTCGGCCATCTCCTCGCTGTCAAGCTCGTTTACCAAGTCCTCAATCACTTCATACGCCCCGGCGACGTTGCTTATGACGATGATCTTCTTGGTCCCCGGCACTTCTTCGAAGGTCAACTGGCCGTAAAGGGGTCCGACAATCTTCTGTTTTTCATCCATGTCGTCGCCAAAAAACATACGCATAAAGTTTCCTGAGCTGCTGCTGGATTCTTCGCTGAAAAGCGTCTTGAGCAAGTCAGTCATTTGCACAGGGTCGGAATTGTTCAGCGTGAGTATTCGCGGCTTGACCTGATCCAGATCGAGCGGAATGTCCCATTCTTCAATCTGCTTGGCAATCTTGAGCATGTTCTCAGGTGCGGCGATGACAGTCACCTGGTGCATCGTCGCATAGGCTATCACTCTGACCGTCTCCGAACTCTCAACGTTGCGTGAGGTTCCCCTATAACCGCTACGGCTGTAGCTGGAACCGTAAGAATAGCCGGATTGCTGTTCGTAAAGGGCTTCGAGATTCTCCTGGATCTTGTCGGCATCGGCGTATTTCAGGATAAAGACCCTTGTTTCGAACAGGCCCGAGGGGATGTCAATCTCTTTGATCAGCTTCTTGACTAGTTCACGCAGATCCTTCCTGCCGAAGATCATGATCTGTCTTGCCTGGGTCAATGGCTGAATCAGAACGCTCTGCTGCAACTCCGAGCCCGGCATATCCTGAATCGCTTCGTTGAGACGTTGTGCTACTTCGCTGACGTCGGCGTATCCCAACTGGACCGTTTCGTATTCCCTTTCGATCTTTTCTTCCTTGTCGAGCTTCTCTATCCACTCGGCGATTTTCTTCATATCCTCGGCCGATGAGCGCGCAATAATCCACTTGCGAGTCGGCTCCGGTACGAGCACTATCGGAACTTGACTCGTGCCAATTACCGAGGGAGAACCTGATGATCTGGAACTGCTCGGTCTGTACGAGCTGCTGCCGCCTCGGCCGTAACTGGCGTAACTGCTTCCACCGTACCGGCTGCTGCTGCTGCTGCCGTACCGGCTGCTGCTGCCGCGGCTGGAGCTGCCGCCCGAGCCATCGAAGCTCAAGAGCGTCCGCAGCAACTGGACAATCTCTGCCGGATCCCCGTGATCAAGCACAAAAGTTTCCGTGAGGGCCTGCTCGGCCTCAGGCACATCGAACTCATCGATGATCCCCTCGATGCGCATCAGATTCTTGACGGTGTCCATCACCATCAGAGTTCTCGTGTTTTCGTCAGCGCTGAGATGGCCCTCATCGGTAAGCAGCGCGCCGACGACCTGTGCCATCTGAGAGGAGGAGTAGTTCTGCAGTCTGTAGAACCTCTGGATGACCTGGTTCTTGTTCTCGAAGCTGGAGAGCGGCTGATCGGCCAGGACCGTTGGGACCGCTTTGTCGAGTTTTTCGATCCAGATGCCGATCTCCTTGAGATCTTCGGCGGTTGCCTTTGCAATAACCCAACTGTATACCGTCTCGGGGATGAGTATGGCCGGCGTCCGGCTGGTCCCGACTGTGACCGTGGTTGCCGCCCCGGATGAGCTGCTGCCCCTACTCGGTGGTCTTCCAAAAGGACCGCGTCTTTGACTGCTGCCGCCGCTGCCGCCGAGCAGCTTCTCCAGCAAGGCGACTATTTCATCCGGGTTGCCGTTGTGTATCTCGAATATCTCCGTATCGACCTCAGCGGCGTCAACCACGTCGTATTGCTTGATAATCAGATCTATACGCATCAGGCTCTTGACCGTATCGATCACCATCAGGCTGCCGGTGTTTTCATCGGCGCTTATGTGACCGTACTCGCCCATCAGCGGCGTGAGAATCTGGCCCATTTGGGTGGGGCTGTAGCTCTTGAGCCTAAAGAACTTCTGGACTATCTGGTCTTTGTTCTCGATCAGCTCCAGAGGATAATCCGCGGCTATCGTGGGGACCTCGCCGAGTTTCGCGTCCTTCATGGTCTTGAGATAGATTATCTTGTCGGTAAACTCGGCGGCGTAGCCCTTCATACGCAGCCCGGCGTAAATCAGCGAGAGAGCCTCGCTTCGCGGTACCCTTTTCGGTGCGTATATGGTCACCTTAATTTTTTGTGCATCCTCGCTCGGGATGACCGCCTTGCCCGTCCAGTCTGCGAGTTTCTTGATGATGTCCTTCATCGCCACATCGTTGAGGTTGAGAGATTCCATCGGATCATTCGGATCCTCCGGTTTCTTCTCGTCACCTTTGGCAACCACCTTGTCGGGCGCGTTAGGATCCTCGGGTTCGTCGGGTTTCTTGGCGACAACTGTTTTGCCGGGCTCGTTTGGATCGGCCGGCTTCTTCGCTTCGCCAGGCTTGTTCGGATCGGCAGCCACCTTGGTTTCGGTTGGCTTTTCTACTTGCTCCGGCAAAGGCGGATGAAATCCCACCCTCCAGACAATAAGGACCGCCGCGAGCCCGACTACAATCGATATTATTGATTTTGACCTGTCCATTTCGTTCACCTCACTGTAAATCCTGTTACTTTGCTATTCTCTGCCACCCTGGCGACGTCCGCCACCTTGCCCGCCACCGGGCCTGCCACCGCCCCCTTCTCGGGGGGTGATGCCATATTTTTGAAATATCTCGGTTCTCGCTTGTTGCCTTTCTTCATCGGACATTTCTCCGGCCCCTAACGCTTCCATCTCCGCTCGAAGATTATCCCTGTCCTCTTCGGAGAGCTGAGAAAATGCGCCCCCGCCTCTGCCTTCTCCTTCTCCTCCACCTCCACCTCTGCCTCTGCCCCCTCTCTCGCGCATCTGAGCCATTGCCTCTTGTCGCTCTTCCTCGGACATATTCTGGAATCGCTCTCTCATTCCCTCGCCCCTCATCCTTCCTCCTTCGGGGCGTTCCGGTCGGGCGGCGACTTCTTCATCAGGGTCCGCGGACGGTTCTGCCGCCACTTCTTCGGACGGTCCGGAAGTGCCTTCCTCTGCGGCGACTGCTTCCTCGTCAGATTCATCCGCCGGTTCCTCGGACTTGACATCAGCCGAGGCTTGTCCCTCGACCCCTGCGAACCGGATCTTCCTGACGCCCAAGCCGACTCCATACGATGCGAAAAGCACCGCAATACAAACTAATGCAAATAATGTTGTTTTTCCTGACGGTTTCATTTTTTTCACCTTGCGGCAATCCTTGTTATCTTCTTTCGACGCGTCCGCCGCCCGGCCCGCCGCCACGTCCGCCTCGGTCGCCACCAGACCCGCCGCCTCGTCCGCCGCCCATTCTTTCACGCATTTCCTGTCTGAACCTGTCCCTCTCGCCCTCGG